>JBPCLB010000146.1:0-11243 GCA_051003695.1 Gaiella sp.
CCTCTGTTGTCGAGAGGAAATCTGCCTCGCCCCCCATCGTGGGGCGTGGCGCCCCCCGCTACAGGAGCTAGCGAACGGTGAAAGAGCCTTTCATCGACGAGCTGTGTGGATCGCAGACGAACGTGTACTTGCCGGCCTTGAGTGTGACCGTGAACGACTTCGTGCCCTGCGGGCCGACGCCGGTATCGACTTTCTTCACGGCCTTCCCGCCCGACGTGCCCGCGACTTCCTTGCCGCCGGGACCGCGCAGATGCCAGTTGTGGATGCCAGACTTGTCGGCGAGCACCAGGGTCGCCTTTCCGGCCTTCGTAGGCTTCTTGGCGAGCACGATCGAAAAGCCGGGGCCGACGGTTCCGTTGTAGCTCGGAGTCGCGGCGGTCGCCGGTAGTGCGACGGCGAGGGCGACCACGGTGATGCCTGCGGCGATGACTGTGCGCCTCATATATCTCCTCGGTTGGTGTGGTGTCTCATGGTGCAGTACGCAGCGCGCGTCAGGGCGGTTCTACGGGTCGCAACACACAAAGGTCAGGGCGTGCCAACAGGACCGAGGCGGTCCCAGGCGACGCGGGGTCGAGGTGTCCGAGACCCGTGGGCGGGGCCGGATGGTCCCGCTCGCTACTGCGGGCCCGGCACCTTGTGCCGGTCGACGTCGAGCGCTTCGAGTAGCGACCCGGACGGGCGACCGTTGGCAAGCACCTCCTCGAGCTGCGCCGCCGTGCTGCGAAGCGCCGCGGGCACCCGGCCGAGTCGTGTCTCGAGCTCCCGCACACGCTCGCTCAGCTCGTGCGTTCGGGCGCGTGCCTCGTTCTCGAGCTTGTTCGCCATCGCCTCGGCTGCCTCGCGAGTCGCCCGCGCCTGCTGCTCGGCCTCGGCCAAGAGCTTGCCTGCCTCCTCGTCGGCTTGCCGACGCCGCTGGGTCGCGTACACATCACCGGCGTTGCGCGTCTCGCGTGCCTCGGCGTCGGCTTCGGACTGGAGCCTCGCTCGGTCGCGCTGCGCCTCCTCAGCGATCGCCGCTGCGTCGAGCTCCGCCTCGGTGCGAATCGCCGCCGCGGCCTCGAGTGCCTCGGACCGATGACGGTCTGCAGCATCCTCCGCAGCGCCGAGGATCTCGTTCACCCGGGCCCCGATGTCGACGCGACCAGTCGCTCCGGAGGCATCAGCTCCTCGTTCCTCGAACATGATCACCTCCGGGAGTCGAATGGACCCGCCTTGCCACCCGGCGAGTTGCCCGAGGACACTATCGCAGTCGAGTGCCGGAAGTACAGGCGTGTGGGGCAGTCCTCGACGACGAGCAATCACGGCCACGGCCGAACCGGCGAGCACGAGGCCGCCGGCGATGAGCGCGAGCTCCAAGCCGCCGAAGCTCCCCTTCCCGGCAGAGCCCGGCGGCGGCCGAGACTCCGGCTCCGGCTCCGGAGGAGCGCGATCTGGCGGGGGCGGCGGCGGTGTGACAGTCCCGGGCTCGGACGCCGGATCGAGAGGGAACCGCTCCCAGAGCTCGGTCGGCGGAGGCCTCGCTTCCGGCGTCGCCGCCGCCAACGAGCCGGCCCACCAGCCGGCGACGCACGAGCACGCGAGCACGAGCGTCACGATCCGACGCCGCGTCCGCGTCCTCATTGGATCGAGATCGGCGTCCCGATCGGCATCAGCCGGCCAAGGCGCAGGATGTCTCCGTTCCGAAACCGGATGCAGCCGTGTGAGACACGGCCGGGGAGCAACTCGGGCTGGTTCGTGCCGTGCAGCCCAACGAATCCACCGTCGGGCCAGTCGGTGACCGACGGCGACCTCACGCTCGTCCCGAACGCGAGCGGGCCATAGAACGGATTCGCGTACTTCGTCAAGCGACTGCGGACGTAGTAGCTGCCGCGGGGCGTCGGCGAGACGGCGGTGCCGACGCCGATCTTCGAGCGGAACACCGCCTGCCCGTCGCGGAGAAGCGTTGCCGAGAGACGGTCGAGATCGATCAGCAGACGAGTTCTAACCGCGTGGTAGGTGCCGAGGGCAGGGCGCGGGACCCAGCCGTCCGTTTCGCCCGGAAGACCGGGGATCGTGACCTTGATCCAGAGCATGCCAGTGTCGTCCACAGCCCTCTGCCGGACGAGCACGATGTTGGCCGTCCCCTCGGGCGTCTGCGACTCGAGCAGTGCGGCCACGGGCGAGCCGGTCGAGGGTTCGAGCCGGGCTGGAACCGACTGGAGCACGGGAGCCCAGCGTGCCGCGGGGATCGGCTCGTCGAGCGGCCTGGGCGTGGGAATCTGGAAGGCCGGGGCCGGGGCAGGCGGAAGCGGTGGCGGCAGTCGATCAGGTTCGACCGCCGGGCCGCGTGAGACGAGGATCAGGATCAGCGCGGCCGTGGCGGCCGCGGAAACGAGAAGGGCGGCAGCGGCCGCCCTGCTCATCCGGTGAGTCGCGGCGAGCGGCCCTTCCGCGATGTCTTCGCGCGGGCGGCGATGAACCGCGTCCCCGCCACGATCTTCTCTACCTCGGGACGGGAGAGCCCGTCGTCGAACGCCTTCGCAGCGGGAGTGATCCCGAACAGGTACCTCATCCACGCCGCGTGACGCGCCTCGACCGAATGGATCGAGATCGCCGCGACGAGTAGCGGCTTCGCCTGAATGCGCGTGGCCTGGCCCTTGTACGCCGCGACCGCGAGATCCTCGAACGCGACCGCCGTCTTGAGGAACGGAGCCTGCTGCTCGGTCACGCCCTTGAAGTTGAAGAAAGGTCTTGCGACCGACGCCCGGCCCAGCACGGCGCGGAGTGCCTTGACATGAGCACGCTCGACGGCGCCGAGCACCTCGGAGGCTCGCTTTGCCTTGCCGCGCAGCGCACCTTCTCGCTCGGACTCGGAGTAGAACGCCGACTGCAGGTACTCGAGCACGAGCGCGTAGTTGAGGATGTCTTTGTCACGGACCGAGGGAGTCGCGGCAGTGCTCGCCTCGGGCAGCGCGAGCGCAGTGAGGAAGGCAGCGCTTCCGACCGCCGCGCCGCGCAGCAGATCGGCTCGCGTGGCCTCCTTGTCGATCCGCGCGAGCGCCTCCCGCAGCGCTCCGTCGCGGTCGAGTTGCTCGAGCGTCAGATCGACGATGCGCTCGTCGCTCATCGCAGGAACCCGAGCTTCTGGATCGTCGCACGCACCTGTGCCTCGGTCGCGATCGGGTCGGTCGGATCCTCCGCAGGCAACTGGCCCGCGATCGCCCGGATCCACGCGGCATGGCGCGCCTCCACCGAGACGATCCGCGCGGCGGCGCCGAGGGCTGCGGCACCGAGATTCGCCGCCTGTCCGTTGTAGGCAGACACGACCGTATCCTCGAGCGTGGTCGCGGCGGCGACAAACCGCTTTCGATTCGTGACGGCGGCTCCGAACTGGAGCTTCGGCTTGGGTTGCGCCTTGGCGCCGAGCGCATCGCGGAGAAAGCCGACGTGCTCCCGCTCGTGCGCAGCGACGGTCGTCGCGAACTCCTGGAGCTCACCTCGGAGTGCGTCTCGGTCGAGCGCCGCCGCATAGAAGCCCGCCTCGATCTCCTCGAGCTGCAGCACGAAGTTCAGGATGCGGATGTCCTGAGCCGAAGGCGCTGCGCTCGCAGCCCCGGCGGCGGCGAGCGCGGCACCTCCGCCGACGACGAGCGCACCGCCGAGGAGCGTTGCGCGACGGGTGAGGGTGGGAGTTGTCATACGCCTATGGCAGGAGATCATACGCCTATAACGGGAGGAGAAAGGCGCAGGGGCGTTTGTCACCCGGGAGCGGCGAAGGCCCGACGAGCTCCACGAGATACCCCTTCCCGCCACGGCCGATCTCCTCGTCGTAGATCACCTCGCCCGGCTCGGGTGCCTTTCCCGTTCGCTCGAACAATCGCTCCCCGTATCCCATCCGACCGGGCAGGATCAGCACGTAGGCTGCCCCGGAGGTGAATCGGTCGGGCGCACGCGCCGCGAGCAGCGCCCGTCCCCACCGAGCGGCTGGGCCACGGAAGGCGAGCAGCGCTCCACCCGTCACGAGAACGACGAGCAAGGCGAGAGCACCCACGTAGAGCGCTGTGCGAGAGCTGTCCGGCGAGCGCACGACGGCCTGCGGCGCCGCGGCGACGATTGCTTTCGAGCGCGCCGCGGGCGGAAGCAGGGGCTCGGCAGGGGCGACACGCAGTGGAAACTCTTTCCAGAGGGCGTCAGGGCGGGTTCCCTCGCGTGTCGAATCCGATCTGGTGGCGTCGGCTGCGTGCGCCGCGGCGGCCGTCGCGACGATCGCGGCAGCGAGCAGGAGAGCGAGCGCGAGTGCCGCAGCCAGGCGTTGGCGCACCGAGCGCGCCCCGATCGTCAGCCGCCGTCTCTCCCCACCCCTCGCTCGCGATCCAACCGCGCTGATCATCGACGACAAGAGTCGCACATCCTCCGGCTGCTCGCCAGACTCAGTCGAGAACCACCTCGCGACCTTCCGCCGCGGAGCGGTAGAGCGCCTCGATCGTTCGCGCCTGGGCGATCGCATCCGCGCGGCCGAGGAGCTGGGGAGCCTTGCCGGTGATCGCCGCCGCGAGATTCTCGAGCTCCAGTTGGTAGGAGTTCGCTCGCGGAACGTCCAGGATCTCCCGTGACCCGTCGCGCTCGAGCAGCAGCTGGCCGGGCAAGTCGATCCGCCACGGCGACTCGACGACGAGCACAGCATCCGCTCCGACCACCTCGAGCCGCTGACGCTGAGGCGCGAGAAACGACGCCTCGAACTGGCCGACGACGTCATCCGCAAAGCGCATCGTTCCGTAGAGCCCCATATCGATCCCCGTCTCGCCCGTCACCTGGAACGCGAGCACGCGCTCGGGCTCACCTGCGACCAGCCGCGCGCCGCTGACGCAGTAGGTGCCGACGTCGAGCAGCGCCCCGCCGTCGAGCTCCGGCCGGGCACGGACGTTCGAGAGGTCGTGCAGCGGAAACGTGAACGTCGCCTTGACCGCGCGAAGCCGGCCGATCGCGCCCTCGTCGACGAGCCGCGCGATCGTCGCGGTCTGAGGATGATGGCGGTACATGAACGCCTCCATCAGCACGAGTCCCGCGGCCTCGGCCTCGTCCCCCGCCTCCACGGCCTCGCTTGCCTTGCGTGTGTACGGCTTCTCGCAGAGGACGTGCTTGCCCTCACGGAGCGCTGCGAGCGTCCACTCGTGATGCATCCCGTTCGGAAGCGAGATGTACACCGCGTCGATCCCATCGTCGGCGAGGAGGTCGGCGTACGAGCCGTGCGCGCGCGGAATCCCGTGCTCGGCCGCGTAGGCTCGCGCGCGACCGGCATCACGGCTCCCCACCCCGACGATCTCGACGGCGTCGGTCTCGGCCACGGCCGCGATGATCTTGAGGTTGATCTTGGCGGTCGACAGCAGTCCGAGGCGCAGCGCGGTCATCTCAACACTCCTTTGGTGGCGGGGTACAAGGCGCGATACCGGGGATAGAGCTCGTCGTAGGCGGCCTGCCAGCTCGCGTCGGGCTCGACGACCTCACGGACGCGAACCGTCCGCTCCACGGCCTCGTGGACGTCGGCAAACATCCCGCCCGCCACACCGCCGAGCAATGCCGCTCCGAACGCCGAGCCTTCTCCCGCTTCGGTGACCTCGAGCGGGATGTCGAGCACCGACGCGACGACCCGAAGCCATGATCGCGAGCTCGCGCCGCCGCCCGATACCCGAGCGACCGACGTATCGACACCGAGTGCGCTCATCAACTCGAGCGTGTCCCGCAGGCCGAACGCAACACCCTCGAGCACTGCGCGGACGAGCGCGCCCCGATCGTGCCGCAGCGCAAGGCCGACGAACGCGCCGCGCGCATCGGGATCGGCGTGCGGCGTTCGCTCGCCGGCGAGGTAGGGCGCGAAGAGCAGCCCCTCCGCGCCAGGCTCCCACGCGTCCGCTTCGGCTACGAGCCCGTCGAAGGACATGTCAGGGGCGAGGGTGTCCCGGAACCACTGCAGCGACCCGGCGGCGGACAACATCACACCCATCGCCTGCCACGCGCCCGGGACGGCATGACAGAAGGCGTGCACGCGCGCCTCGGGGTCGTGCGCGTACTCGGGCAGGGCGGCGAGCACGACGCCCGAGGTTCCGAGCACGATCGAGAGGCGTCCGGGGCGGTCGATTCCCACTCCGAGCGCGGCGGCCGGCTGGTCGCCGGCTCCTGCTGCGACGAGCGTCCCTCGTAACAGACTGTTACAAGCCCCGGTGGCGTCCGGAGACTCGAGCAACGGCGGCAACCACGACGCCGGGACGTCGAGAGCATCGACGACGTCGTCGCTCCACGCGCGCCGACCGACGTCGAGCAGGAGCGTTCCCGAGGCGTCGGTCACGTCGCTCGCCCACTCGTGAGTGAGACAGAGCCGTACGTAGTCCTTCGGGAGCATGATCCGGGCGATCCGCGTGTACGCCTCCGGTTCATGCCGGCGGAGCCAGAGCAGCTTTGGCGCCGTGAAGCCGGTCAGAGCACGGTTTCCGGTGAGCGCGATCAGCCGCTCGAGCCCGACCCGATCCTCGATCTCGGCGCATTCAGCGGCGGTGCGCTGATCGTTCCAGAGGATCGCGGGCCGGATCAGCTCATCGCTTGCGTCGAGGCAGACGAGGCCATGCATCTGCCCCGAGAGACCGATTCCGGCAACGTCGTGTCCGCTCGCCACCTCCTCGAGTGCGGCTTCAGTTGCGTGCCACCAGTCCTCGGGATCCTGCTCGGCCCAGCCAGGACGAGGCGTCGACAGCCGGTACGGGCGCTCCGCCCGCGCGACGACGTCGCCCTCGAGCGTGATCGCGATCGCCCTTGCGCCCGTTGTGCCGACGTCGAGTCCGACGCAGACGGTCACGCGCCGAGCGCGGCGTACACGAGCTCGTACGCGCGGACGGCGTCTTTGCGAGATTGGGCCTCCCGCAGCGCCGCGTCGTCGATCTTCGCCGCGACCGACTCGATGAAACGCCACTGCAACACCGACCGCTCGACCGCTGCGACCGCGTCCTCGGTGTACGGGTAGAGATCGAACCCGAGCCGCTCGCCGCCTGCGCCGTACCCGGCCCGCCGCAGCTCCACGGCGAGCTCGAGTGTCTCCATGAACGCGGTCGCGCCCACCATGTTGTCGTCGTCGAACGTGCCCCAGCCCGAGTTCGCGTGCTGGTGACCGAGCAACTTCTCCGCTGCCAGAAGTGCCGCGTACTCGCCGAGCGACTCCCCGTTCATCAGCAGGTGCTGCCAGTCCATGTTCACCTGGACGTTCGTGATTCCCTGGGCGCGAAGCGTATGGATCACGTGGAGCGTCATCCCGATGTTGCGCATCAGGATCTTCATCGCCGGCTCGGAGTTCTTGTGCTCGAGAAAGAGCTTCACGCCGTGGCCCGCGCAGGTCTCGGCGGCTTGCCCGATCGCGTCGACGAACCACTTCCACGAGTCGGCGTACGGGGTCTGGAACGGGTAGTTGTAGCCCTCGATCCCCGGCCAGCAGACCATCTGCGCTCCGAGCTCGCCCGCGAACTCGGCCGTCTCGAGCGTGAGCCGCAGCGCCTCTGCCCGCGTCTCGGGATCCGGAGAGACGAGCCCGCCGCGCCCGAAGCGCGGGTCGAGATGGAGCCCGGTGCAGATCGTGTAGATCCCGTGGCCGGCGAGAGCGTCGCGAACCTCCTCGAGGTTTCCGGAATGGAGCTCACCCGGGTAATGGAACTCGTAGTCGTCGATCAGGCCCTCGAGTCCCGCGACCGCGCGGGCAACGCGCTGCGCAGTTGTCTCCTCGGCGTGCTGCGGCTGATAGCCGCCGGGGACGAATCGCGTCACCATCGAGCCCAGCGCCCAGATTCCGAGAGATGTGCGCACGACGCGGCTAGCGACCCGACCGCTGCAGCCGCCGGCGTGAGACGGCGTCGACCGTCGCGGCCCCGAGCAGGATCAGACCGGTGACCATGAACTTGATCGCCGAGCTATAGCCCAGCAGGTCGATCCCGTTCGCCACCGTCGAGATGATCAGTGCCCCCATCAGCGCACTGATCACGCGACCACGACCGCCGAAGAGACTCGTGCCGCCGATCACGGCAGCCGCGATCGCGTCGAGCAAGATCGTGCCGCCACCGGCGTTGAGGTCGACCGAGTTGAGACGCGCCGCGAAGATCACGCCCCCGAGCCCGGCCATCAAACCCGAGATCGCGAACACCTGGATCCGGATCCGGTTGACGTTGATGCCGGAGCGGCGGGCGGCCTCCGCGTTGCCGCCGACTGCGTAGACGTGGCGACCGAAGGCCGTTCGCTCGGCGACCCACGTCCAGAAGACGAGTAGGACGATCACGAACAGGAACGCGAACGGGAAGCCGCGCTCCTGGTTCGCCCAGTAGACGGCGCCGAACGCGATCACCGTCAGCGCGACGATCTTGAGCCCGACGAAGACGAGGTTGTCGTTGTGGATGCCGTGCCGCCTGCGTCCGGTCACACCCAGCACCTGGCCAAGGGCGAAGAGGCCGCTCGCCGCTGCCGCGAGGACGTAGCCCCAGCCGTCCGGGAAGAAGTAGTTGGCGATGTTGTTGATCGTCGTGTCCTCGATCGTGATCACGCCGACCTCGCCGATCGACTGGATGATCACGCCCTGCCAGAAGAGGAGCGCAGCGAGCGTGACGACGAACGAGGGGACGCCGACGATCGCCGCGAGCGTCCCCTGGAGCGCGCCGATCGCCGCGGTCACGAGCACTGCGATCACGATCGCGATCACACCCTTGACCTCCAGGCTCCCGTCGGGCACCTGAAGCTGCGCCACGACGACACCGGCGATACCCGACACGTAGCCGATCGAGAGGTCGATCTCACCGAGCAGCAGCACGAACACGACCCCGATCGCGATCGTCGTGATCGCGGCCATCTGCACCATCAGGTTCGTAAAGTTGCCCGCGGTGAGGAAGTTCGAGTTCTTCGAATAGAAGAACGCCGTGATCAGGATCAGCCCGACGACGACCGGAAGCACCCCGACGTCTCCGGCCTTGATCGCCTCGAACCGGCGGCGCGCGATGTCGCCGAGACCGGTTCCGAGAGCCGCGGGGTCGGCGCTCGACTCGCTCACGCGTCCGCCGCTCCCGTCCCGGCGATGCCGGCGACCTTCGTCGGTACTCCGGCCGTGATCGTGTGCACGACCTCCTGTTGCGTCGTCGCAGCGCGATCGTAGACCGCTGCGTTGCGACCGAGGCGCAGCACCGTGATCCGATCTGCGACCTCGAAGATGTCGTGGAGGTTGTGCGAGATGAGGACGACAGCGAGGCCCTGCTCGGCGAGCCTGCGCACGAGCTCCAGCACCTGCCGCGTCTGGGCGACTCCGAGCGCGGCGGTGGGCTCGTCGAGGATCACGAGCCGCGAGTTCCACATCACGGAGCGTCCGATCGCCACCGACTGCCGTTGTCCGCCCGAGAGGCTCGCGACCGGTTGCCGGATCGAGCGGATCGTCGTCACCGAGAGGCTCTTCAGCGTCTCAGCGGTCCTCGCCTCCATCACGGGCTCCCGCAGGCGCCCGATGAAGTCACGAACCTCGCGCCCGAGGTACATGTTTTGGACGACGTCGAGGTTGTCGCAGAACGCGAGATCCTGGTAGACGACCTCGATCCCGAGCTTGGCCGCGTCCTTGGGCCCGCTGATCGAGACGGGTCGTCCGTCGAACAGCACCTCGCCACCGTCGATCGGATAGATCCCGGCGAGACACTTGATCAGCGTGGACTTGCCGGCCCCGTTGTCACCGACGAGCGCCATCACCTCTCCGGCACCGACGTCGAAGTCGACGTCGTCCAGCGCCTGCACCGAGCCGAACAGCTTGGTGATGCCTCTCGCCTCGAGCGTCGGAGCTCCGGTCGCCGGAGGGGCCTCCGGGGTCAGTGTCTCGCTCACGTCATCCCTCGTCGTCGAAGGGAGGGGTGGGGTGCCCGTGGGCACCCCACCCTCGATGCGTCTAGCAGAACTTCGCGTACGTCCCGCGGCAGACCTCGCCCTTCTTCAGGAACCCTTCCTTGAAGAGAACGGTGTAGTTGGCCTTGGTCACCCACACCGGCGTGAGCAACGCCGACGGCACGTTGCGCTTGCCGTCGTTGACCTTGCCGTTGACACCTGCCGGCTTCGTGCCCTTGATCAGCGAGATCGCGAGCGCCGCTGCGGCGTCGGCCTCGGCCTTGATCGACTTGTAGACCGTGCCTGCCTGATCGCCGGCGAGGACGTTCTGCACGCCCTGCGCGGTTGCATCCTGGCCGGAGACGGGGATCGCCTTCAGCTTCTTTGCCTTGAGCGCCGTGACGACGGCGTTGCCGAGCCCGTCGTTCGCCGCGGCGACCGCATCGATCTTGTTGCTGGTCTTGACGAGCATCTGCTCGAAGATCGTGCGGGCCTTCTGGTTGTCCCAACCGGGAACGGCCTGATCCGGGCCCTTCGTCGCCTGACCGCTCTTGAACAGCGGGTCGATCACGCTTGCGTAGCCCTGCTTGAAGAGCGTCGCGTTGTTGTCCGTCGGCCCACCGTTGAGGTAGGCGATCACCGGCTTCTTGCCGCTGGCGAGCCCGCCGTTCGCCCTCAGGGCCGTCACGATGCCGGAGCCCATCAGCTTCCCGACCTGCACGTTGTCGAACGATACGTAGTACGACGCCGCGCCGTTCAGCGTGAGGCGGTCGTAGTCGATCGTCTTCGCGCCCTTCGCCTTCGCCGCTCTCTGGATCGCGGCGCCCGAGCCCGAGTCGAGGTTCACCATCAGGATCACCTTCGCCCCGTTCGTGAGGCACTGGTCAGCCTGCGAGCGCTGCGTCTGCGCCGAGCCCTCTGCGTTGACGATGTTGTACGTGACGCCTGCCTTCTTGAAGGCGGCGCCGAGGAAACGACGATCCTGGGTCTCCCACCGCACGGACGACTTCGTGTCCGGCAGCAGCACACAGGCGGCGGCGTCTGCCGCTGCCTTCTGGCCGTTCGCGAAGGCGGCGCCGACCGAAAGGCCGAGCGCAAGCACCATCACGGTAAGCCCGATTCCGAATCTCTTCACGTTCTCATCCTCCTGGCGACTGTGACAAAACGGTGTCCATCTCGTGCTGCGGGGCAACGCTACACCCGTGAGCCGCACGTTCCAACCCTGCTGTGAGTTCGTCTCGCGCAACCTCCTTCCGAACTGGCTCCCTCAGGAGCCGAGTACAGGTTCGGCCCCGAGCCGGCCCGCACCCTCCCCGGGCGCGGCCAAGACCTAGGTCAGGACGAGCGCGGGGGAGCCGCCGGGCCATGGCCACCCCCACCCCCCC
>JBPCLB010000147.1:0-9104 GCA_051003695.1 Gaiella sp.
CAAATCGCACGACCTGGGCTCTGTCCTTGTCGAGGCCGTAGCACTGCGTCGAGAAGCTGTGTTTTTGGGCCGGGCAGCGGCCGCTTTGGGGGTTGTCTCCGCCGTTGGGATCCGCTCCCGCGGATCCCGACGTTGCGGAAAGAACAGCGCAGGACTCGGCTACACTAGAACGAACCCGAACCGGAACGACCGAAGCCGGTCGCGACACGATCTTCACCCGGTGCTGGAAGACACGCTCACATCCGCTTCTGCTGCGACCGCCCTCGCGGAACCCGAGGCGACGCCGGCCGCCGACCAGCGAGATGCAGGGGCGTCGATGATCGTGTTCGAGCAGGTGCGGAAGACATACGCACCCGATGTGACCGCCCTCGCCGGCGTCTCGTTCGTGATCCAGAAGGGTGAGTTCGTGTTCGTGGTCGGGCCTTCGGGATCGGGGAAGTCGACGATCATCCGCCTGCTCCTGAAGGAGCTCGAGCCGACGAGCGGCCGGATTCTCGTCGGTGGTCGCGAGCTGACGCGGCTCAAGCGCTCGAAGGTGCCGCTGCTGCGCCGGAACGTCGGCTGCGTGTTCCAGGATTTCAAGCTGCTCCGCGACCGAACGGCATACGAGAACGTCGCCTACGCGCTGCGCGTGCAGGGAGAGTCGAGCGCGTCGGTCAGGAAGAAAGTTCCGGAAGTCCTCGCCCTCGTCGGTCTCGCCCACAAGACGGGCTCGCGTCCCGACGAGCTGTCTGGGGGCGAGCAGCAGCGTGTCTCGATCGCGCGGGCCGTCGTCAACCATCCGCCGCTTCTGATCTGTGACGAGCCGACCGGCAACCTCGATCCCGACACGTCCGTCGGCATCATGCAACTCCTGCACCGCATCAACACGGCGGGCACGACGATCCTGATGGTGACCCACGATCGCGAGATGGTCGACAAGATGCGCAAGCGCGTGATCGCCCTCGGGAGCGGCAGCATCGTGCGCGACGAGCGGCGCGGCGGATACGAAACCGAATGACCGCTCACCTCCGGCTCGCTCGTCGTCTGCTCGTCCGCATGAATCCCCCTTCGGGTTCGGCATCAGCTGATCTCGAAGACACATCTTGGATGGGTCGATGAACCGCGCGAAGCTCGTCGTCTCCGAGGCGCTGCGGTCGATCGGTGCGAACGTCTCCACCTCGTTCGCCGCGACGATGACCGTGCTGATCGGAATGTTCCTGCTCGGCCTGTTCATCGCCCTCGGCACGTGGGTCGTCTCCTGGTCCGACCACGTCAAGAGTCAGCTCGAGGTCAAGGTGTTCTTCGTCGAAGACGTGAAGGAGAAGCAGGTCAACGCCGTGCGCGTCTACCTCGACAAGGAGACGCGGATCAAGGACTACACCTTCATCTCGAAGGTCGAGGCGCTCGCGCAGATGCGCAAGCGCTACCCCGAGCTCGTGAAGAACTTGCCGTCGAACCCGCTTCCCGCCTCGTACGAGCTCACACCCGCGCGCGCGGAGGACGTCAAGGCGATCGCCGCCCGTCTGCGCCAACAGAGCTTCGCGGGGGTCGAGCGGGTGAAGGACGGGCAGCAGACGTCCAAGCGGATCCTGCAGGTTGCCCGGGTGATCGAGGGAATCTTCCTCGTCGCGGTCGTCGTCCTGCTCGCTGCGTCCGTGCTCCTGATCGCGAACACGATCCGCCTCTCGATCTTCTCCCGTCGACGGGAGATCGAGGTGATGAAGCTCGTCGGAGCGACGAACTGGTTCGTTCGCGGGCCGTTCATGGTCGAGGGCCTCCTCTGCGGGATCATCGGTGCCGTGCTTGCGATCGCCCTCTTGCTGCTCGGCAAGGAGTTCGCCCTGCCTGCGATCCTCGGCCAGATCGACACGTCCTCGGACGTGCGTGCGCTCGGGTTCTCGGTGATCGCCCTGATCATGCTCGGTGTCGGCCTCGCGGTCGGGGCGCTCGGCTCGGGCATGACGCTGCGGCGCCACCTCAAGGTCTAGCGCCGGACGCGCGCTACCGTAGCCGCATGCCCCCTGGACGGCGAGCCCGTGGCGGTCGCCGCCCACCCAAGCGCCCCTCGCGGTCGGTGCGTCACGCGCGCGCCCGTGGCGCGTACGAGCGCGCCGCGGTCAGGAATGCCGAGCGGCTGATCGAGATCAGGCTGCCCGAGCGTCGGACGCCGCCGGAGACGGTGGTTGCACACCTCGGGCCGACGAACTCCGGGAAGACCTACGAGGCCCTGCGCTTCCTCGCCGAAAGCGGCAGGGGCGTCTACGCCGGACCGCTGCGCATGCTCGCGCAGGAGGCGCACCGGCGTCTCTCGGCCGAGCTCGGCGCCGAGCAAGTGGGGCTCGTGACGGGTGAGGAGCGCATCAACGCGGACGCCTCGATCACCTGCTGCGCCGTCGAGATGGCGCCCTCTGCGGGCGAGGTGCTCGTGCTCGACGAGGTGCAATGGGCCGACGACGAGGAACGTGGCTCCGCCTGGACGCGCATGCTGCTCGGTGCGAGCTATCGGCATATCCGCGTGCTCGGCGCGCTCGATGCGTTGCCGCTGGTCACGAAGGCGTTTCCGGACGCCGAGATTCTCGTCTTCGAGCGCAAGTTGCCGCTCGAGTTCGTGGGCGAACGCCAGCTCCGCTCGCTGACTCCGGGGACCGTCGTCGTCGCGTTCAGCCGCAAGGCCGTGCTCGCTCTCGCCGGCGAAGTCAATCGTGTGCGACCCGAGCGTGTCGCGGTGCTCTACGGAGCGATGCCGCTCGCGTCGCGTCGTGAGGAGATCGACCGTTTCGTCTCCGGCGCCGCCGACGTGTGCTGTGCGACGGATGTGCTCGGTCACGGTGTCAATCTCCCGTGCGAGACGTTGCTCTTCGCCGAGACGACGAAGTTCGACGGCACCGAGCGTCGCGAGCTGCTTCCGTGGGAGCTGGCCCAGATCGCCGGGCGGGCCGGCCGTTTCGGACTCGTCGAGCGCGGGCACGTGGGAACCCTCGTCGGCGTGTCCTGGGCGAGCGCCGATCCGGATCTCGTGCGCGACGCGCTCGAGCCCCATGTGGAGCTCCCCGGCGGCCACCTCGGCTACCGCATCGTCGACGAGGCTCGCATCGGCCCGCGGCTGGGCGACTTGAACGTCGAGCATCCGCGCGAGCTCGACGCCGCGCTCGGCGCCTGGCACCGGGTAGCGACGCGCGAGTGGGCACACGACAGCTGGCTCACCGTCGAGTCGCTGCAGCCCATCCGCGGCCGTCTGGCGGTCGTCGAGCGTTACCTGCGCGGCCGCAATCGCAAGCTCGGGGTCGAGGACACCTGGAAGCTGATCAACGCCCCGATCGACCCCGACGGAGCGGACATCCTCGGCATCTTTGCGCTCGCGATCGCCGGGGACTCGTCGCAGTTCGCATTGCTTCAGCTGATGCTCGACGCCAGCCGGCTACGCGACGCGACCCTCGAGGAGGCGGAGGAGGCAGGTCGGCGCGCAGCCGTGCTTCGCTGGTTCGGCCTGCAATACCCAGGGGTCGCCGGTGTGACGATCGAGAAGGCCACAGCGCTCGAGGAAGCCGCAGCAGAACGGGTCGTGAAGCGTCTCACCGTGGAGGTGCGCGAGGGGAAGGTCGGCCGGTGCCGCTCGTGCGGAAAGACCTGCCCGCCCTGGTATCCGCTGTGCGATCGGTGTGCCGCGCGCGGACGGCGGTAGATTCACGCGCGTGGCTGCGCCGACCGGGACGAAGTTGATCGCCGACAACCGCCGTGCGCGGTTCGACTACGAGCTGCTGGAGCGGCTCGAGGCGGGCATCGCGTTGACGGGAACAGAGGTCAAGGCGCTGCGCGAGGGGCGCGCGCAGCTGGGGCACGCCTACGCCGACATTCGAGGCGGAGAGGTCTGGCTCGTCGGCGCTTCGATCTCGGAGTACGCGCAAGGCAACGTCGCTAACCACAAGCCCGAGCGAGATCGGAAGCTGCTCCTGCACCGTGCCGAGATCGACTCGCTGTACGGGAAGGTGCGTGAGAAGGGCTTGACGCTCGTCCCGACGCGTTTGTACTTCAAGGACGGCCGCGTCAAGATCGAGCTCGCCCTCGCGCGCGGGAAGGAACGGATCGACAAGCGCCGCTCGATTGCAGAGCGCGAGGTGAAGCGCCAGCTCGAGCGCGACGTCAAGGCTCGCCGCTAAATCGGGCCGCGAACCGTGATCTCGCCGGGCGCGAGGACGTATCCGTGGCGCTCGTTGAGTCGGCGGATCGGCTCGTTGCGCTCCTCGTTCATCGTCTCGAGTCGCTCGTACCCGTTCTCCGTTGCCCACGCGATCTCCGCCCGTTTGAGCGCACCCGCAATCCCACGTCCCCGCCACGCGCGACGGACACCGGTGATGTCGTGCATCGCAACGGTCGGCCGTGCGAGCGAGAGGCTCAGCTTCGCGTAGGCGACGACACCTCCGTCCGCGAGCGCGACGAACGTCGCCTCCGGACGTTCGCCGGCGCCCTGCATGTCGGCTGACAGCCACTCCTCGAACGAGGCAACCTCGGAGCTCTCCTCGCCGGGGATGTCGACGTACGCTTCCTGCGCGACCGCGTAGAGACCCTCGGTGAGATCCGGGCGATCCGCCCAACTGACGACCTCGACCTCCTCTGGGGGATCGACGGACGGGGGGGCGACCGTCCTGAGGTCGAGTACGAGCCTGGAGTTGCGGCCGACCGCGGCGAATCCGCGGCTCTCGGCCCACGCGAGGCTCGTTGCGTCGTCCTCGGCGATCGGCCCCATCAGCTCCTCGTAGCCGAGCCCGCGGGCCCACCGTCGCAACGCGGCGAGCAACTCGTCGCCGAAACCCGCCCCGCGTGCGTCGGCGACGACTCGTACCTCGCCGCGCGCGACTCCGGTCGGCGCGTGCCAGCCGCCGATCCCGATCGCCGCGCCGACATCGCGCTCACCTTCCTCCGCGAGGAGCCAGACGGTCTCGCGCGCCTGACGCTTCCAGTCGACGTACCCCTCGACGGTGTCGGTCTCGTCCCTCGCCGCTCGCATCGTCGCGACCCACCGCGGCAGCTCGTCTTCGTGGAACTCCCTGGTGGTCACGGCCCGCAGGGTATCCAGAGCGAGATGCAGCTCTGCCCGCGTCAGGATAGGCTCGCGAGACAGAGCTTCTCGCCTGCGACGAAGGAGGCCTGAAGATGCGACCAGTAGCACTCACAGTGAACGGAACGCGCCACGAGCTCGAGCTCGAGCCGCGTGACCTGCTCGTCCATGTGCTGCGCGAGCGTCTCGGCTTGACGGGAACGAACGTCGGCTGCGACACCTCGTCGTGCGGAGCGTGCACCGTCCTGCTCGACGGTGAGTCGGTCAAGTCCTGCACCGTGCTCGGCGTCCAGGCCGACGGTGGCGAGGTGACGACGATCGAAGGTCTCGCGCGGAACGGCACGCTGCATCCCGTGCAGCAGGCCTTCCACGACCATCACGCGCTGCAGTGCGGGTTCTGCACACCCGGGATGGTGATGGCCGCGGTCTCGCTGATCGAGCACGGTGAGGCGGACGACGAGGCGTCGATCCGCGCGGGGCTCGAGGGGAACCTTTGCCGCTGTACCGGGTATCACAACATCGTCGAGGCGGTCTCGAGCGCGGCTGCCGCAATGGGGAGGTCGTGATGGCGACCACGGAGCACAAGGGATATCTGGGCGCGCCGATCAAGCGGCGCGAGGACGAGCCGCTCCTCACAGGACGCGGGACGTTCGTCGACAACATGTCGCCGGTCGGGACGGTTGTGATGGCTGTCGTCCGCAGCCCGTACGCGCATGCCCGGGTGACGAGCCTCGACCTGGATGTCGCGCGGGCAGCCGACGGTGTCGTCGCCGTCTTCTCCGCCGCCGATCTCCAGGACGACTGGAAGGCGGCGATGCCGTGTGCCTGGCCGGTCACCGAGGACATGCGCAATCCACCTCACTACCCGCTCACGGACACAGCCCGCTACCAGGGCGACGGGATCGCGGTGGTGATCGCCGAGAGCCGCGCGCAGGCCAAGGACGCGGCCAAGCTGATCGAGGCGGACTACGACGCGCTGCCCGTCGCCGTCGATGTCGCGACAGCGCTCGACGAGGGCACACCGCACGTCCATCCCGACCTCGGGACAAACGAGTGCTACGTGTGGCGGCTCGAGACGGACGGCACGGACGATGCGATCGCGAACGCCGACGTCGTCGTCACCCGCCGCTACTTCCAGCCGCGGCTGATCCCGAACGCGATCGAGCCACGGACAGTGCTGGCCGTACCCGGTCAGGTGGGTGAGGTGACGCTGTACTCCGCGACCCAGATCCCGCACATCCTCCGCGTGCTCGTCGCCGCGACGCTCGGGATGAACGAGTCCAAGCTGCGGGTCGTCGCTCCGGACGTCGGAGGCGGGTTCGGCTCGAAGCTCAACGTGTATGCGGAGGAGCTGCTCGCCGTCGCCCTCGCGCGCCGGCTGAAACGCCCGGTGAAGTGGACCGAGGAGCGATCGGAGAACTACCTCGCGACGACCCACGGTCGCGATTTCGTCACTGAGTACACCCTCGCCGCAGCCAGGGACGGAACGATCACGGCGTGTCGGGCGAAGGTGCAGGCTGCGATGGGCGCGTACTTGCAGCTCGTCACGCCAGGCATTCCCATTCTCGGCGCCTGGATCTACGCCGGCCCGTATGCGATCCCGAATTACAGCGTCGAGATCACCGGCGTGTTCACGAACACGACGCCGACAGACGCATATCGCGGAGCGGGGCGGCCCGAGGCGACCTACGTGATCGAGCGGACGATGGACGCGCTCGCCGCGGAGCTCGGCATCGACAGAGTCGAGTTGCGCCGCAAGAACTTCATCTCGGAGTTCCCGGCCACGATGGCATCGGGTCTCACGATCGACTCGGGCGACTACCACGCCTCGCTCGACCATCTGCTCGAGAAGCTCGACCTCGACGCGGTGCGTGCGGATCAGGCGAAGCGCCGCGAGAACGGCGACGCGAAGCAGCTCGGCGTCGGCTTCTCGACCTACAACGAGATGTGCGGTCTCGCGCCTTCCAAGATCCTCGGCGCCGTCCGCTACGCCGCGGGCGGCTGGGACGCCGCGACGGTTCGCTGCCTGCCGACGGGCTCGATTCAGGTGATCACGGGCACCTCGCCGCACGGGCAGGGACACGAGACTTCTTGGGCGCAGATCGTGGCGACTCAGCTCGGTTGCGACGTCGACGAGGTCGAGATCCTGCACGGCGACACGTCGATCTCCTCGATCGGCATGGACACCTACGGCAGCCGCTCGCTGGCGGTCGGCGGCGTCGCGCTCTGGCACGCGGGCGATAAGATCGTCGAGAAGGCGCGTCAGGTCGTCGCGCACCAATTCGAAGTCGCCCCGGACGACCTCGAATTCGCCGACGGGACCTTCACGGTCAAGGGCTCGCCCGACAAGGAGACGACGCTGAAGACCGTCGCTTTCCAGGCTTGGTCGGCCCACGACCTGCCCGAGGGGATGGAGCCGAGCCTCGAGGCGACGGCGGTGTACGACCCGCCCAACTTCTCGTGGCCCGGCGGCGCACACGCGGCCGTCGTCGAGGTCGACACCGAGACGGGCGACGCGCGGCTCGTGCGCTACGTGGCCGTCGACGACTGCGGAACGGTGGTCAACCCGATCATCGTCGAGGGCCAGATCCACGGCGGGATCGCGCAAGGCGTCGCGACCGCGCTCTACGAGGAGGCCTCCTACGACGAGGACGGGAATCTGCAGACTGCGAACCTCGTCACGTACCTCGTGCCGACGGCATGCGAGCTGCCGTCGTTCGAGCTCGGGCAGACCACGACCCCGAGTCCGACCAACCCGCTCGGGGTGAAGGGGATCGGAGAGGCGGGCACGATAGCCTCCGCTCCGGCGGTGATCAACGCGGTGGTCGACGCGCTCGCCCATCTCGGCGTCACGGACATCCAGATGCCGGCCACGCCCGAGCGTGTCTGGCGCGCGATCGAGGAGGCGAAGGCGTGATCCCCGCAGCGTTCGACTATGACGTCGCCGAGAGCGTCGAGCAGGCGATCGACGCGTTGGCGGCCGGCGGTGGCGACACGAAGCTGATCGCCGGAGGTCATTCGCTGATCCCCGCTCTGAGGCTGCGGATCGCCCGGCCCGAGAAGCTCGTCGACGTCGGCCGGCTAGCGGAGCTCGCCTATGTCCGCGACGGCGGCGCCCACATCGCGATCGGGGCACTTACCCGACACGCTGCCGTGGCGAAGGACGAGCTGTTGGGTGAGCAGTGTCCGATCGTCGCCGCGACCGCAGCGCAGATCGGTGACCCGCAGGTGCGACACCGCGGCACGATGGGGGGGACGCTCGCGCACGGTGACCCCGCTTCCGACCTGCCGGCGGTGATGCTCGTGCTCGGCGCGGACATCGTCGTGAGGGGGAAAGGCGGCGAGCGGATGATCCCGGCGACGGAGTTCTTCACCGGTGTCTTCGAGACGGCACTCGCGCCGGACGAGATGCTCGTCGAAGTGCGTGTTCCGAAGCTCGGTGACTCGACCGGCTGGGCGTTCCTCAAGGCACAACGGCGGGCTCAGGACTGGGCGACCGTCGCCGTCGCCGCGCTCGTACACCGCGACAACGGCTCGATCGCCGGTGGATCGATCGGTCTCGTCAACATGGGCGGCACTCCCTTGCGAGCCAACGCAGCCGAGGACGCGTTGGCGAGCGGCTCGTCGATCGCCGAAGCCGCAGAGCTGATCGCCGAGGGCGCCGAGCCGCCGAGCGACCACGCGGGCTCATCCGAGTACCGCACGCACCTCGCGAAGGTGATCGGCCGGCGGGCGCTCGAGCAGGCGGGTGGTTGATCGCTGGCGCGACCAACCACCTAGTGTCCTGAGTCAGAGATTCGTGAGCAATATGCTGCGAGGTTGTCGAGGATTTCGTCCGCGGTTTTGTGCCAGACGAATGGTCTTGGCTCGTCGTTCCAGTTTGTGATCCAGGTGCGGATCGAGGCGACGAGTTCTTTCACGGATCGATGGGTGCCGCGTCTGATCCACTTGCTGGTCAGTTCGGCGAACCAGCGCTCGACGAGGTTGAGCCAGCTCGAGTAGGTCGGCGTGTAGTGGAAGGTGAAGCGGGGATGGCGCACGAGCCAGCGCTGGATCGCCGGCGTCT
>JBPCLB010000148.1:0-3775 GCA_051003695.1 Gaiella sp.
CACCACCGAAAAAACGCCCCGAAGGGGGGGGTCCTGGGGGGGAAAACTTTTTTCCCCCCCCGAGCGAGCCGGAGGCGAGCGGCGTGGTTTCCCCCACGAAGCGAGCGCTATTCGGCGTCCGCGTCCCGATCGGCCTCTGCGGCCTCGTCCTCCGCGGAGGGGAGGTCGATGATCACGATCACCTCGCAGCCGCTGAACCTCGTCGTCGCGCGCTCGGACCGGCGCACTTTCGCAGTGTCGCGACCCGGCCCGCAGTCGAGCCGATCGGGATCCTCGTCGGCGGCGAGCGCATGAAGCACGTCGTCGCCCGGGCCGCCGTAGGCGATGTCGGTGCCCTGGCCGACCCAGATCCGGTCATCGCCCGGGCCGCCTTGGAGCTGATCCGGCCCCGAGCCGCCGTGGAGCTCGTCCGGCCCGTCGCCGCCGATTACGGCGTCGCTGCCCGAGTCACCCCAGAGCGTGTCTCGGCCGTTCCCACCGCGGAGCCGGTCGTTTCCCGCTCCGGCGTATGCGAGATCGTCGCCGTTGTCGGCCTGCACGACGTCGTCGCCCGATCCGGCGCGGATCAGATCGTCGCCGGCACGTGCGTTGACGAAGTCGTTGCCGCCCAGCGCGCGGATCACGTCGGTCTCCACTGTGCCGCGGAGCCGGTCGTCGCCCGGCGTTCCGTCGATGATCGCCGCGAATGCGGCCGACGCGAGCGCCAACGCTCCCGCCATCGCAATCAGTGCAGATGCTTTCCTTCTCATGCTGTCCTCCTCCGTGGGTCGTGCCCGAACGTGCTGGGCTTCGGCTCCCATTCACACCCACCGTGGTTCGGCGGGAGTGTGCGCAGCGCAAGCCCTCGATCAGCCGTTTGTTAGAACCCTGTGAGGATGGACCCCGATGCGAGGCGTGGACGCGTACTGCTCGAGGAGAGCCGAGAGGCCGTGGTCGTCCTCGACGAGCTCGACCGGGTGATCGGCGCGAGCCGCCGCGCGCGTCAGTCGATCGACGAGCTCCGGGAGGGCGAGCGGATCCCGGATGGGTTGCTCTCTGGCGAGGCGGGCGCCATCCCGCTGATCGTGCCCTACGAGCTCGGCGGGCGTCGCGAGCGGCTCGTCTACCTCAGCCGCAGCGGCGACCTGACAGCATACGAGGAGCTGCGTGCAGGGTTCACGGCGGTCGTCTCACACGAGCTACGAACGCCGCTGGCGCGCCTGCTCTCGCTCCTCGAGCTCGCCACCTTGCCGGGCGAGAACATCGCCGAGCTCGTCGATCGGGCCCGCTCGGAGGTCGAGCAGATCCGCGAGCGGATCGACGAGGTGCTGTTCCTCTCCGAGCTCGAATCGGGTACCCGCGTCGTCGCGCTCGGAGCCGTTCCGGTGCTTCCCGAGCTCGAGGCGGTCGCGGAGGAGCTCGGGGAGCGCGCGGGACGCGCAGGAGTCGACCTCGCAGTCGTGGGCGACGCGGAAGTGGAGCTCGAGATCCGACCGCGGATGCTGCGGGTCATCGCCCTGAACCTGGCCGAGAACGCAATCCGCTACGCGGGTCCCGGCGCAAGCTTCACGCTCGCGGTCGAGCGCGAGCAGAGCGCGATCGTGCTTCGAGGGACCGACGACGGTGTCGGCGTCGACGAAACCGACCTGTCGCGCCTCTTCGAACGGTTCTTCCGCGCAGATCGCGCGCGGGCCTCACGCGGAACCGGACTCGGCCTCGCGATCGTGAAGCACATCGTCACGCAGGCCGGCGGCACGGTCGAAGCGCGAGGCGGTCGGGGTGCCGGCCTCGAGATCAACTGCGTCTTTCCCGCGCCCTGAGCAATTCGAGCAGTCCTGGCGCAACTCGCTTGGGCCGTGTTCTCCAGTCTTTCACCAGACCTTCACCCCATCGGCTTGCGGACGCGCGGAAGACTTGGTCTTGGCTACCGGGGAGGACCTCGATGACGGCACGGACACGAAGCAAGCTCCCGTTCGCGATCGGACTGGCCGCGTTCACACTCGCCGTTGCAGGCTGTGGTGGCGACAGCGGCGGGTCGAGCGGTGAAGCGATCTCGGCTGACGGCTCGAGCACGGTCGGCCCGTACGTCACCGCCGCCGCGGAGTCGTTCCGCGACGAATCGGACATCGACGTCACGGTCGGCATCTCGGGTACCGGTGGCGGCTTCGAGCGGTTCTGTCGCGGCGAGACCGATCTCTCCAACGCGTCTCGCGCGATCAAGGACGAGGAGGCAACGATCTGCGACGAGAACGGCGTCGAGTACGTCGAGCTGCAAGTGGCCAACGACGCCCTCACGGTCGTCGTCAATCCGGCGAACGACTGGGCCACATGTCTCACGACGGACGAGCTCGCAAAGATCTGGGGACCCGACTCGAAGGTAGGAAATTGGAGCGAGGTTCGCAAGGGTTTTCCCGACGAGGCGCTCAAGCTGTTCGGCCCGGGAACCGACTCCGGCACATTCGACTACTTCACGGACGAGATCAACGGCAAGGAGGGCGCGAGCCGCTCAGACTATTCCGCGTCCGAAGACGACAACGTGATCATCCAGGGTGTCGCCGGCACTCCCGGCGGGCTCGGGTACTTCGGATTCTCGTACTACGAGGAGAACCAGGACAAGCTGAAGGCGCTCGAGATCGACGGGGGCTCGGGCTGTGTCGCTCCAAGTGTCGACACCGCGCAGGCAGGTGCATACACCCCGCTGTCGCGCCCGCTGTACGTCTACGCGAAGACCGAGGCCCTCGAGCGCCAGGAGGTCGACGACTTCCTTCGCTTCATGCTGGAAAACGAGACGACGATCGCCGAGCAGGCCCAGTACGTGCCGCTGAACCAGGGCCAGCTCGACGAGAATCTCGCCAAGCTCGACGAGGCGACCAGCTAGTGGCGAGCCGAGAGGTCGCGCTCACCCCCCCGCCGGGTCGCCAGGTCGATCTCAGTCCCTCGAGCCGCAGGCTCGGAGAGCTCGTGATCAAGGGGATCCTCGCGCTGGCGGCGCTCGTGTCGCTCGTCACCACCGTCGGGATCGTCCTCTCGCTCCTGCTACCGGCGATCGAGTTCTTCAGCGAGATCAGCCCGGTCGAGTTCTTCACGGGCACGACGTGGGCGCCGCTCTTCGAGCCGAGCTCGTTCGGCGTCGTGCCGCTGATCGTCGGCACGTTCGTCGTCACGTTCTGGGCGCTCCTCGTCGCGATCCCAGTGGGACTCGGCACCGCGATCTACCTCAGCGAGTACGCGGGACCCCGCTTCCGCGGCGTCCTCAAGCCGACGCTCGAGATCCTCGCCGCGATTCCGACGGTGGTCTTCGGCTACTTCGCGCTCACCGCCGTGACACCGCTGCTGCGGACGCTCGGGGTCGAGGTCGAGATCTTCAACGTTCTCGCCGGTGGGCTCGTGATGGGTGTGATGTTGATCCCGACGGTCGCCTCGCTCTCGGAGGACGCAATGTCCGCTGTCCCGCAGGCACTCCGCGACGGCGCCTACGGGCTCGGCGCCGACCGTCTCCAGGTCTCCACCCGAGTCGTCGTGCCGGCGGCGATCTCCGGGATCATCGCGTCCTTCGTGCTTGCGATCTCGCGGGCGGTGGGGGAGACGTTGATCGTGTTGATCGCAGTCGGCCAGCTCCCCCAGATCACCTTCGATCCACGCGCCACGATCGAGACGCTGACCGCCTTCATCGGGGCGACGGGTAACGGCGACCTGCCGACCGGCTCAACCGAGTACAAGACGATCTTCGCGGTCGGCCTGACGTTGTTCGTGATGACCCTGATCATGAACATCATCTCGATCCGCCTCGTGCGCA
>JBPCLB010000149.1:0-11281 GCA_051003695.1 Gaiella sp.
GGTTGTGGGGGAGGGGGTTGGGGCGGAGGGAGGCCTTTTTTTTTGGGGGGGGGTGGTCTGCCGCCACCAAGACCCCTCCATCCCGCGACAGACAGACAACGTGAGCGCGCTCGACTTTCTCTCGGTCTCGGCCGCGACCGACGACAAGGGCTTCCACCCGGTCGCCCGCTCGTGCGTCGAGCGCCGTTTCCGCGACGCCGGCGCAACGTTCGAGGAACGTGCCGGCTGACTCGTTCCCGCCGCCTTGCCGGGTGACCAGAAGCGCCGGGCGACCGTCGGGATCGCGGATCTCTCGCATCTCGCAAAGGTCGAGCTCCGTCCGGCTCCCGACTCGATCGCCGGCGACGCCGTGCTCTACCGCATCTCCCCGCGACGCGCCCTCGTGCTCGGCTCGGCGGAGTCGGTCGCCCTAGCGACGTCCAGCGGCGCGACGACGATCGACGTCACGGGTAGCCTCGGGATCCTCGCGATCGTCGGGCCCGAGGCGAGCACCGTGATCCGTCGGCTCACACACCTCCACGACTTCCCCAAGGGCGGCGAGGTGGCTCACGTCACGGCGCACGTTCTCCCTGCGAACGACGGCTACTGGCTCGTGTTTGCGCAGGAGCTCGGGGACTACCTCTACGAGGTCGTCGTCGACCGCGCTGCGGCGCTCGGTGGCGGGCCGATCGGAGTCGGCGCGCTGTGAAGGACATCTTCCTCAAGAAGGTGATCCTCCGCCGGCCGGAGCCGCTCCGGCGGCACTACGACGTCGTGATCATCGGCGGTGGCTCGCACGGGCTCGCGACGGCGTACTACCTCGCAAAGCATCACGGGATCACGAACGTCGCGGTGCTCGACAAGAGCTACATCGGTTCCGGGGCGGCTGGACGGAACACGACGATCATCCGCGCGAACTACCGCACGCCGGAGGGCGCGGCCTTCTACAAGGAGAGCGTCAAGCTGTACGAGAAGCTCTCCGCCGAGCTCGACTTCAATCTGATGTTCTCGCAGCACGGCCACTTCACGCTGGCGCACTCCGACCGTTCGCTCGTCGTGCAGAACGAGCGCGCCGAGGTGAACAAACTGCTCGGGATCGACAGCCGCGTGATCGACCGGCACGAGGTGAAGAAGCTCTGCCCGCAGATCAATATCGGGGAGGACGTCACCTGGCCGATCCAGGGTGCGCTCTACCACCCGCCGGGCGGGATCATCCGCCACGACGCGGTTGTCTGGGGCTACGCGAAGCAGGTGGGCCGCGCCGGGATCGACATCCACCAGGGTGTCGAGGTGACCGGGTTCGACATCCGCGACGGCAAGGTGCACGGCGTCAGGACGACACGGGGAGAGATCGGCTGCGATGTCGTGCTGAGCGCGACGGCGGGCTGGTCGAGCCCCGTCGCGCGGATGGCGAACCTGCCGCTCCCGATCGTCACCTCGATCCTGCAGGCCTTCGTCACCGAGCCGGTGAAGCCGTTTCTCGACAAGATCATCGTCTCCGCGCAGATGCACATCTACTGCTCGCAGACCGACCGCGGAGAGTTCCTGATCGGGGCCGAGGTGGAGCCGTACCCGACGTACTCGAACAAGGGGACGTTCCCGTTCATCGAATACGCCTGCCGGCACATGCTCGAGCTCTTCCCGCAGCTCCACGCGACCAAGATCCTGCGCCACTGGACGGGGCTCTGCGACATGAGCCCGGACTACAGCCCGATCATGGGCCTCACCGAGATCGAAGGCTTCCTCGTCGACTGCGGCTGGGGTACGTACGGCTTCAAGGCGGCCCCGATCGTCGGCGTCACGCTGAGCGAGCTGATCGCGACCGGCAAGACCCCCGAGCTGATCGAGCCGTTCAAGCTCGAGCGCTTCTACATCGACACGCTGGTCTCCGAGCTGGCCGCTGCTGCGGTGAGCCACTGAGGCACG
Organism: Gaiella sp.; assembly: GCA_051003695.1. GTDB lineage: Bacteria > Actinomycetota > Thermoleophilia > Gaiellales > Gaiellaceae > Gaiella. The sequence goes on from JBPCLB010000149.1 coordinate 1,906, forward strand.
CGCCGCCAACTGCTGTAAACGAAAGGACTCAACGCATGCTCTCGAGCCTCGAGATCGCGCAAGCCGCGACGCTGCGCCCTATCGCCGACCTCGCCGCCGACTACGGCATCCAGCCGGACGAGCTCGACCTGTACGGCCGCTACAAGGCGAAGGTCGACCTCTCGATTCTCGATCGCCTCGCCGACCGGCCCGACGGAAAGCTGATCAACGTGACGGCGATCACGCCGACGCCGCCGGGCGAAGGGAAGACGACCACCTCCGTCTCGCTGACGCAGGGCCTCGGGACGCTCGGCCGGCGCGCGATCCTCGCGCTCCGCGAGCCGTCGCTCGGACCCGTCTTCGGGGTGAAGGGCGGTGCAGCCGGCGGCGGCTACGCGCAGGTCGTCCCGATGGAGGACATCAACCTCCATTTCACCGGCGACATGCACGCGATCACCGCGGCGAACAACCTGCTCTCGGCGCTGGTGGACGCGCACGTCTTCCACGGCCACGAGCCCGAGCTGCAGACGATCACCTGGCGGCGCGCGATCGACGTCACAGACCGCTCGCTGCGCAACATCGTCACGGGTCTCGGAGGTCGCAAGAATGGGGTGCCGGGCGAGTCCGGCTTCGATATCACGGCGGCGAGCGAGGTGATGGCAATCCTCGCGTTGGCGACCGACCTGCAGGATCTGCGGCGGCGGCTCGGTGCGATCACGGTCGGCTACACAGCCGCGGGCGACCCGGTCACGGCGGATCGGATCAAGGCGGCTGGAGCGATGGCCGTGCTGCTCAAGGACGCGATCAAGCCCAACATCGTGCAGACGCTCGAGGGGCAGCTCTGCCTGATGCACGCCGGCCCGTTCGCGAACATCGCGCACGGGAACAACTCGATCATCGCCGACAAGATCGGGCTCAAGCTCGGCGAGTACCTGATCACCGAGTCGGGCTTCGCAGCCGACCTGGGGATGGAGAAGTTCATGGACATCGTCTGCCGGGTCGGCGACCTCCGCCCCCACGTCGTCGTGGTGGTCGCCACGGTGCGGGCTCTGCGCCACCACGGTGGGGGGGACTGGCGCGAGCAGGCCGAGCTCTCGCTGATGCGCGCAGAGGTCGAGACGGGCGTGCAGAACCTCGCCAAGCACATCGAGAACGTGCGCACGTTCGGGATCCAGCCGGTCGTCGCGATCAACACGCGTCCGGACGACGAGCCGGAGCTGCTCGAGCTGATCAAGCAGCTCTCGCTCGATGCCGGTGCGTTCGGCGCGGCGATCCACAACGGGTTCGGTGCAGGTGGGGAGGGGACGGTCGAGCTCGCGGAGGTCGTCGTTGCCGCGGCGGAGGCGGACTCGGAGTTCCGGATGCTCTACACGGACGACGAGCCGATCGCGACGAAGATCGAGCGGATCGCGACGACGGTCTACGGCGCGGACGGCATCGAGCTTGCGCCCCTGGCGCGCGATGCGATCACGCGGATCGAGGCGCAGGGGCTCGCGCACCTTCCGATCTGCATGGCGAAGACACACCTCTCGCTCTCGCACGATCCGACGCAGCGCAATCGGCCGACCGGATTCACGGTTCCGATCCGCGACATCCGCGTCTACAGCGGCGCGGGCATGCTCGTCCCATTGTGCGGCGAGATGCTCCAGATGCCCGGCCTCGGTGCCCAACCCGCGGCGTTCGCGATCGACATCGACGAGCAGGGTGAGACAGTTGGGTTGTTCTGACGGGGGAGCGCGACGGCCGCCTACAGAGGCGCGAGTCCAACTGCGGCGAATGCGCTCGAGGCCCAGTCGCCATCGCTGGTGACGCACGACGGACAAGCGCGTATCGCCGATCCCTGAATTGCAGGGTGGTCGACCGTCGAGCCTGCCGGAAGCATGGCAGCGCCCCATCCGCTCGCGGAGATCAGACCGTGCGCCTGCTTCTTGCCACAGATCGCGCAGTGGAGGTAGAGAGTGGCCACGCTCCCAGGCTAGCCCCAGGGGCCGATGAACGGGCCGTCGGCGCCGGCGACCAGCAGCACGACGACGATCACCACACACACGAGACTCAGCCCGAGCATGAACGGCGCGACGCGCTTGTCTTCCTTCTGGAGCTCCGGGAAGTCGATCTGCTTCTCGGGCATCAGGCCTCCTACTCGGTGGTGATAGTCGTGACAGTGACGGTCGTCGTCGTGCTCTGCTCGGCGGCGGCAAGCGCCCGACGGAGCGTGGCCGTCTGGGCGTCGAGCTTCTGCGACTCGAGCCGGACGAACTGGATTAGCGAGCCGATCATGAACAGCACACCGAGAATCGTGAGGATGATCGTGCCCGTGTCGCCCTCGACGCCGAACGTCCAGAACGTCGTGATCTCCTCACTCCACTCCTCATACGGGAAGGCGTCGAACATCGTCCACCCCTTTCTACGCGCCGACTCGCGTCGGCGGCCTGCCGTTCGTCACTTGCCGGTAGCCGTCCAGCAGGATCGGCCCGGCCTCGAGCTCCTCGCCGTCGGGTCCGACGATCACCTCCGGGGTGCGCTCGAACTCCGGGTAGAAGTCGCGCTGGAACTCGGCCAGATCGAGACCCTCGAGCTCGACCTCCGCGGACACGCGCAACAGGTTCGCCTTCTTGAGCACCCAGCTCATCGCGTAGCCAGAGAGGAAGCCTAGAGGGAGGAACGCCATCATGCCCATCAGCTGCCCGCCCATCGAGCTTTCGACGTTGTTGACCCCTGTCGGGTACCCGCCGGCGAAGATCCCGACCAGGAAGACGCCGTAGAACCCGCAGAAGCCGTGGACTGCGACGGCGCCGACGGCATCGTCGATCCGGAGCTTCCGCTCGATCCAATTGCCTACCCACACGCAGGCCATGCCGCCCGAGGCTGCGAGCAGGTATGCAAGCGACGGGTGGTAGACATCTGCGCCGGCCGACACCGAGATCACGCCGGCCAGGCCGCCCGAGAGCGTCCAGAACGGATCGCCCTTGCTCGCGAACCACCCGCCGGTGAACCCGCCCGCGAACCCGAACGTGATCACCATCGCGATCGTCCCGAGTGTCGTCGGGGACAGGTAGATGTTGAGCCAGCCCGGGAACGCGGTCGACTGGATCACGAGGCAGGCCGCGTAGAAGGCGTAGAACCCGGTGAAGATGAGCATCAAGCCCAGCAGCGTCATGTGCAGGTTGTGCGGTCTGAAGCTTCGCGCGCGGCCCGCGATGTCGTACTTGCCGATCCGTGGGCCGAGGTTGAGGAGCACCCCGAGCGTGAATGCGCCCGCGACGCCGTGGACCACGCCTGAGGCGATCGAGTCGTGGAAGCCGAACCGCGTCGTAAGCCAGCCGCCCGAGCTCCACCCCCACGCAGCGTCGAGGATCCACACGACGGAGCCGAGCATCACGGCGAGGAGGAGGAAGGCGGACAGGCGAACGCGCTCGATCAGCGCGCCCGACATGATCGAGGCGGTCGTCCACGAGAAGAGCAGGAAGGCGAGGAAGAAGACGAGGCTGACGTGATCCTGGAGATTCGGCCCGAGACCCGCGCTCCATGGCGCGGTCAGGCCGCAGAAACCCGGGAACGCATCGGGGCTCGCATGACCGGACTTCGGCCACCCCTCCTCCATGCAGCCGTAGATGTACCAGCCGAAGTAGTAGAACGTCGGCGTCACGACGGCGATCGTGAGGATGTTCTTCATCGCCGTCGACATGATGTTCTTGCGCCGCGCGACGCCGGCCTCGTACGCCATGAAGCCCACGTGGATCAGCCACATGAGGACGACGGTCCAGAAGTAGAACTGCTCCGTCAGAATCTGTGAGTCGAGCTTGCTCGCGTCCTGGAGCGCCTTGATCTGCTCCTCGACCGTTGCCGCAAGCAAAGAGATGGACGATCCCATTCAGCGCCCTCCCGAGGACGTCTCCGAGGTTCCGCGCAACCGTACGAAACCACCGCGCCGACATCCATGTAGTGATGCGTCAGCGTTGAGCCGTGAGTTGTGGAGGATCTCTACATACCGCGGCCAGCGTCTCAGCCGGCCTTCGTCACCGTGCCGCTTGGCTCGTCGACGAGGAACACCTCCACACGTGTCGGCCGCCCCTCCCGGCTCACGTCGTAGAGCGAGACCGCCCAGGTTCGTCGAGGCGGTATCCCCCGCTGGACGAGCCGCACCTGCGTGCGATCCGGTGAGAACGATGCAGCTTCGCGGGCCAGCGCGACCGCGCGCTCAGAGGAGACGCCGGCGGACGACTGGCAGGCGCGCGTCGACAGGAACGCGACCAGCAGAACCGCCACGAGCAGAGCGACTCGCCCGAGCGGGCGGTCTCTAGGGTCCCGCGAGCTGTCTGCGCCGGTAGAGGGTGTAGACACGGAGAAGGAGATAGCCGACGAAGTGAGTCATGAGCACGAGCAGGAGCCACCAGATCCACCACCCGTAGTTCGGCCGGAGCTGGCGTAACTCGATCACGGTCAGGTACAGCGCGAGCGCGAGCGTCAGCAGCAGCAGCGGTGGCACGAACCCGAGCAACAAGAAGATCAGCACGGCGTCATCTTCGCACTTCCGAGCCTGCGGCTCCGAGGTGCCAAGCTGACGCTAGCTCGGGATCAGTCGGCGCCCTAGGACCAAGGGTAGGGCGAGTTCGACACCGGGTGCAGGTCGCCCGTCGCGAACCGCTCGTACCGGAAGGGATAGAGCAGGCTCGAGTGCTCGCCGAGCACGACCTTCGCGACCTCGCGACCGACGCCGATCATCTTGTAGCCGTGATTCGAGTCGAGGATCGCGTAGAGGTTGGGCTTGAGGTAATCGAACACGGGGAAGTTGTCGGCCGTGAACGAGCCGACGCCTCCCGACCGGGCCTGCTTGTAGAGCGCGCGGCAGCCCTCGAACCGGCTCATCGCGTGCGAGAGCGAGGCGCACCACATGTCCGGGAAGTCCGGGTCGACGTTCGTCGTCGAGGGATACGGGTCGAGCTCGACGTCCCCGTCGACGGTGACCGGCGCCGCGCCGCCCTGGACACCATGGCGGTCGCGCTTGAAGTAGTTGCCCCACAGCTCGTCGGTGACCAGGCGGCCCTCGTCGGTGTAAAGCGGGGCGTCTGTGTCGAGGTGGATCACGGGCGGCGCATTCCCGTCCGCGGTCGCGAACATGAGGGGATCGACCTGGATCTCACCCTCCTGGAGATTCCAGTACGTCCACATCGGGCGGTCGGGGATCACGTCACCCGCGGGTGTCCGCACGTCGATCGTGTCCGGAAGCCCGAGCATCGCCCAGAACCGCTTCGCCCATGGGCCGGGCGCAATCACGACCTGCTCGCCGACCTCGACGCGCCCCTTGCTCGTCTCGACGGCGGTGACGCTCTCGTCGGCGCCGAGCTCGAAGCCGGTCACCTCGACCCCGGTGAGCACTCGTACACCTTCGGATTCGCACTTCGCCGCCAGTCCTTGGACCGACTCGATGTTGAACGCGAAGCCACCCTGGCGCTCGTGCAGACAGACGGTGACCCCCTTGGCACGCCAGTCGGGAAAAAGCACCTTCATGTGCGCGTCGACGGCGGCTTCTCCGACGACGATCTCCGACCGGTAGCCGATCCGCTCATGGCGCTCGTGTACCGAGATCAGGTCCGCCTCCTGGGCTCTCGGCCCCAGTGCGATGTACCCGACGACGTTGTAGTGGTACGCGGCGGGGTCGGACTCCCACACCTCGACGCACGCCTGCATCAGCTCGGCCATCGCGGGCTGGAAGTAGTTGTTGCGGACGACGCCACAGGCAATCCCGGTCGCACCCGCGCCGGGATGCGACTTCTCCAGGACGGCGACGTCCTCGCCCGAGCCGGCTCCCCGTGCGCGTAGCTCGCACGCCAGGTGGTAGGCGGTCGAGAGGCCGTGCATGCCGGCGCCGACGATGAGATAGCGGGCTGAGGTGAGCTGATCCATGACTCAAGACCTCCGCAGAGCTTGATCCGGAGTGTTGCCTTACAGGCAACGATATGTCACAATCGGGGACAACGTAGCATGCCTCCGACCGACAGACAAGCCACTCGCCGCGTCGCTGCGGTCTCTCGAGCCCTCGCGGTGCTCGATGCACTGGCGGCCGGCGGGGAGATCGGGACGAACGAGCTTGCGCGCCGGACCGGAGTCAACGCGAGCACGGTCTCGCGCCTCCTCGCGACGCTCGCGGAGCGTGGGTACGTCGACCAGGCGCCGAGCGGCCGATATCGACTAGGTGTCAGATTGGTCCAACTAGGCAACACCGTCGTCGACCGACTGGACCTGCGCGAGCTTGCGCAGCCGGGGCTCACAGCTCTCGTCGAGGCGACTGGAGAGACGACGACCCTGTCCGTGCCGGGCGAGCATGAGGCGATCACCGTCGACTTCGTGCGGAGTCCTTCGTCGGTTCAGGGCGTCGCGCAGGTCGGTCGGCCGAGCGTCGCCCACGCAACAGCGACGGGCAAGGTGATGCTGGCATTCGGCGGGGCGTCGTTGCCGCCGGGAGCGCTGCGGCGGTACACGCCGCGTACGATCGCGGATCCTCGCATGCTGGCACGCGTGGTCGAGCGAGCGCGCGCAGATGGCTGGGCCGAGGCGGTCGGGGAGCGTGAGGACGATCTCGCCGCGATCGCAGCGCCCGTCCGAGGCAGTCGGCGTGAGCTCGCCGCGATTCTGGGAATTCAAGGCCCGACGGCGCGGTTCGGCGCGGACGCTCGGCGGGCGGCCCTGGAACCGCTGCGCTTGGCTGCCGCTCAGCTGTCGGAGCGTATTGGCTGGGTTCCGGACTGAACGGCACTCCGAAAGCTCACGGCCACACGAGGCACGTGGTGTGCTCGCGCACCCGCTTGCGCGCCTTCGCCCAGAACCGCCGGCGCAGGCGATCGGGCCTGGCGCCGAGGACGAGCAGCCCTGGTCGACGCTCGCCGACCAACTCGACGAGTGCGTCGATCGGTCGAGGTGACAGGACACGCAGACGCTCGGCCTCGACCCCGAGCGAGGCGGCGAGCTCGGCGGGGGCACGAAGCGACTCCTCGACGTCCGGTTTCACAACCGGGCTCAGCAGCGGAGCCGCAACCGACGGATAGAACGAGCCGCCGATCAGATTGACGACGATCAGCGGCTGGCCGGTCTCGACGGCCGCCCCGACCGCGAGCTCTGCAGCCTCCGTGGCGACGGGGACGTCGAAGGTCGCCAGCAACACGGGTCGCAGGGCGGATCCTGAAGACCCGGTCGACGAGAGGGGCGGACGCGTGCGGCTGCCGAGCTTCATTCAGGCCGAAGCTCCCAGCGCGGTGCCGCCTCGAGCACGCGCTCGGTCGCCCGCCGTCGGAGGTGCGGGAGCACGAGGAGGCCGTGTGCGAGGACGAGCACGAAGAGCAGGAATGCGAAGCGGAGATCGAGCAGCACCGCGAGGGGAAGGAGGATCACAGCGAGCGCGAGCGGGGGCCCGACCGTCAGCGTTCGGTAGTGCCGGACGCTCTGCAGCAGCGCGTCGTACTCGGCGCGCGGGATCCGGCTCGTATCCCAGGTCCGTCCGCACGAGTCGCAGGTCCAACGCTTGCCGTACTGAACTGACGCGACCGCCTTGCAGTCGCACGTGATCGTGATCGGCGGCTCCCGCACGAGCGAGATCCTACTTCGGCTGACCGGCATCGCTATTGCCCCCAGCGAAACGCCGACTTGACCCGTCCGTGCAGCCTGTTACGTTCGCCCCACGGCCGACGTAGAGAGGCCGCGACACCCTGGCCCCCGTCTCGGAGGTTCGACTTGGCGACTGCAGCGGTCGAGGAACGTCAGCTCCTCAAGACACTTCGTTGGTACGACGGCTTCGTGATCGCGCTCGCGAATCCCGGCTTCCTGCTGGGAGCGCTGGGTTTCTCCGTGGGTGACCTCGGGGGCTGGGGCGCCGCGATCCTGTGGGGAGTCTCGGCGATCATGGCGGTGTTCATCAACACGATCTACTCCGAGCTTGCAACGATGTTCCCGAGCAAGTCGGGTGGTCTCGCGCTGTATGCGCACGAGGGCTGGAGGAAGTACACGACCCTGATCGGGCCTGTCGCGACTTTCGGCTACTGGATCGGCTGGTCTGTCGTCCTCTCTGTCAACGGTCTCTTCATCGGACAGATCATCCAGGGGGCGTGGTTCTCTGGCGAGCCGTTCGGGGGCGCTTCGAGCAACGCCGATGTGACGGGCTACTTCTCCACCGGCACGGTCAAGGTCGGCCTACCGCAGCTGATCGGGATCGCGCTGATCCTCGCGGTCTGGCTGTTCAACGTGTACGGCGCCCGCGTCGGGGTCACGTTCGGCTATGCCGCCGGCGCGCTCCTGATGATCCCGCTTTTCGTGATGATGATCCTGCCGTTCCTGAACGGCAGCTTCGACAGCGGGAACCTCTCGAATTCGATCGGCAACGACGGCCAGGCCTGGGGTGGAATCCAGCTCGCGCTCGTCTGGTTGTGGTTGATGAGCTGGTCGGCTTGGGGTGTGGACGTCTGCGCGACGTTCGCCCCCGAGTACAAGGACACCGTTCGGGACACGAGGCTCGCGCTCCGTTCGGCGGCACTCTTCTCGATGGTCGTGTACATCCTCCTGCCGATCGGCTTCGTCGGCGGCGGCACCGCTGAGTCGATCGCCGCCTACGACTACGTCGGCGCGATGAACCTGATCGTCGGCTCCGAACGGCTGACCGACTTCTTCGTCGTCTGTCTCGTGGCGAGCTTCGTCATCACGATGAACACGGCGACGGCTGACGGCGGCCGGGCGCTCTACGGGATCTCACGAGCCGGAATGACGATCCGGGAGCTCGGGAGGCTGAATCGATTCCACGTGCCGGGTAACGCGATGACGGTGGACATGGTGATCAACATCCTCTTCCTGCTCTTCATCGGGAACATCTTCGGGATCTACGCGGCAAGCAATCTCGGCTACGTGCTCGCCCACATGTTCGCACTGTCAGCATTCGTCCTGCTCCGTCGAGATCGACCGAACTGGCCGCGCCCGATCAAGCTCTCGCCGATCTGGGTGCCGATCTCGGCTGCGCTCTCGGTCTGGTGCCTGATCCTCACGATCGTCGGCTTCGGCTGGTTCCAGACCGCAGCCGGCGGCTACGGCGGCTCGAAGGAGAAGGCGATCGGGGTCGGCGTGCTCGTGCTCTCGCTGGTGCTTTTCTTCTTCCGCCGGATCGTCCAGGACGGCGAGAAGCCGCACTGGCGCGAGGAGACGCCAACGATGCCGGACGCCTCCGAGCGGGCGCTGTTCGACGCCGAGGTGCGCCCGGTGCCGTAGGACGAGACTGATTCGCGGGGCGGAACACCTGATGAAGGTGACCGTCGTGCGAAGGGGGCTCCGGGGGGGGGGGGGGGGGGGGGGGGGAGGGACGGCAAACCCCCCCCACAAACACAACAACCAACAGCCCTCCCACCCCCGCGAATACTTGCCC
>JBPCLB010000150.1:0-3394 GCA_051003695.1 Gaiella sp.
GCGCCCGCGATCACCACGTCGAACATGACCGCTACGCCGCCACGAGCAGCCTGCTGGCGCCGATCAGCACGAGCGCTCGCCCGGGAGTGCGCCGGCGACTCACGCGGCGCGCAGAGCGACGAACCGAGCGAGTGCGCGTTCGAGCGCGGGTCGTGCCTCGGTCGCGCCGCCGAAGGGGAGGCGCGCGTAGCCGGGCGCCTGGAACTGGAAGCCGTCGACGACGGGCAGGCCGACTGCGGCCAGGTCGTCGGCGACCGGGTCGCCGGAGGTCGAGCCCACGAAGAGGAAGGGCGCCGCGCGTGGCGTGACGGCTGTCAGCTCCGGCGCCTGATCGAGCACCTCGAGCGCAACCGCTCGCGCGGCCACCATGTCCGCCTGGACGTCCGCGAGCCACCCTCTCGATCCGGTCAGCGCGGCGAGGGCGGCGACCTGGGCCGTGATGCCAACTCGGAGGCAGTCCCATTCCAGCACCCGCGCGCACGCTTCGACGCGGGCTGCCGGCCCGGCCAGGAGCCCGACACGCAGCTGCGGCATCGACAGGCTCTTGCCAAGGCTGCGGATCACGATCACGTCGGCGGCGAGGCCGAAGGCCGAGGCGAGCTCCGCACCGTCCCACAGCGACGCCTCGTACGCCTCGTCGGTGACGACGAGCACCCCGGCCTGCTGCGCTGCCCGCACGACCGCGGCGACGTCGTCCCGATCGGGCACGTAGCCGGTCGGGTTGCCCGGGTTGCAGAGCAGCAGGGCTCGTGTTCGGGGGCCGATCGCACGCCCGATCGCTTCGCGATCCCAACGCCAGCCGTCCTGGGGCAAGCCCGGGACGTAGACGGGAATCCCGCCCGCCGCGCGGATCGGCCCCTCGAAGAAGAAGCACGGCGCCGGCACGACGACCTCGTCACCTGGCTCGAGCAGCGCGCGGAAGCAGACGCCGAGCGCCTGCATCGCGCCGTTCGTGACGAGCAGCTCGGAGCCCGCGTCGACGGATCGGCCCGTCGTCTGCTCGAGCTCGACCGCCAGCGCCTCGCGCAACGAGACGAGGCCGCGGGCCGGCGGTGTGGACATCGGCCGGCCGAGCACGGACGCCACCGCGTCGACGACGTGCGCCGGCAAAGCCGGTGCAGGCGTGCCGTGCAGCGGCACGAGCTCGACGCCAGTCGCGCGCAGCCGCTCCTCGGCCTCGTAAGTCGGAAACCGACCGACGCTGCTCACTGCGGAATGACCGGCAACAGCACGTGCGAGGGATACGTGCTCGTGTGGAGCACGCTCTGCCGGGCGATCTCCATACGGGTGCCGGTGCCGACGTCCTCGCCGGTGTTGAGGTTGCGCGAAAAGCGCGGGAAACTCGAGCTCGTGACGTCGAGCCTGATGCGGTGGCCTCGCCGGAAGACGTTCGCGACCGGGTAGCAACGGATCCGGTATTCGGCGACCTCGCCCGGCTCGAGCAGCTCCGTCGACTCGCCCTCGACGCTGCCGCGGTAGCGCGCCCTGATGATCCCCTCGGTCAGGAAGATCGACCTGCCGTCCGGAAAGACGTCGCACAGGCGCACGACGAAATCGGTGTCGCGCGCCGACGACGCGGCGTAGAGCACGACCTCGACCGGCCCGATCGCCTCGAGCTCGCGATCGAGCGGCTCGCTCGTGTACACGAGCACGTCGTCTCGCCGCTCGAGCACACGCTGGTCGATCGGCCCCGGGAGAATCGGAGTCTGGGCTCCCTGGGTCATCGTCAACACGGAGTTGACCCCACCGATCGTCGGCACCGGGTGGGCGGGGTCGTAGGCGTAACGATCCGCCGGCTCGTCCGGCCGCGGCGCCTCGACCGCAAGCGCGCTGCCCTTGCGCAGGTGGAATGCCGTGAACTCCGTCCGTGCCAGCGGCCACTCCCGCTCGCCGCGCCACTCGTTCGCGCCGAGCACGTAGAGCTCGGCCGGCGGCCGCTCGTCCCAGCCGTTCGCCTCGTCCTTGAGGAAGCGGTCGTAGAAGAGAAGCTCGTGGTCGCGGATCACGGTCAGCGCCGGTGCGAGATCGATGTCACCACGGAAGCTCTCGACCTCCTCCTCGTGCGACCACGGGCCGATCAGCACGCGGTTCGGCAGCCGGTCGCCGATCGCCGCGAACGAACGCAGGTGCGAGCCCGAGTACGGGTCGAACCAGCCGCCCTGCTGGAAGATCGGCACGTCGACGCGCTCGGGGCGATGGCGGAACCGCTGCCAGTACTCGTCGTTCAGCTGGTGCTCCCACCACAGCCGCCAGTAGTCGACCTTGCGCCCGATCGTCACCTCGTCCAGCTCGATCAGCGGCAGGTGGCCGAAGACGCGGTCGTTGAGCACGAGGTCGCGCGCGCTCGGCCCGGTGATCAGCGAGAGCGCGCTCGACCACAGTGCTGCGGCGCCGAGCGTGAGCGCCAGCTGGAACGCACCGCCCGTCCAGTAGCCGTCCCAGAAGTAGTCGTCGTGGATCACCTGCGGCGCGATGCACTGCAGGCTCGGATGACCGAGGTGCGCGAGCTGCCACTGCACGAGGCCTCCGTAGCTGCGACCCCAGGTCCCGATCCGGCCGTTCGACCATTGCTCCTCAGCCGCCCAGGTCAGGGTGTCGTGCGCGTCCTGCCCGTCGTGGGTCCACGCCGTGAACGTGCCCCCGGATTCGTACCGGCCACGGACGTCGACCACGACCGCGGCGTACCCGCGACGGGCGAACCAGGCGCCCCACGCGACGAAGCGCTCACGCGTCGACTCGTACGGCGTCCACTGGACGATCGTCGGGAGCCCCTGTGCGCCGAGCGGGAGGTAGACGTCGGCCGACAGCGAGATCCCGTCGCGCATCGGCACGCGGCAGTCGTGGAGCAGCCTGACCTCGTGGGTGGGCTGCGAAGGGCTCGTGGTCACGAAGAGGCGGGTTGTGACCCGGAGATCGACGTGCCCGGGAAGTGACATGCCGCCCGGTGGTCGAGGCCGTGATCCTGCAGCGCAGGGTCGATCTCGGAGCAGATCTGCTGAGCGATCGGGCAGCGGGTGCGGAACCGACAGCCCGAGGGCGGGTCGATCGGGCTCGGCACGTCCCCCGTGAGGACGATGCGGCTGCTCTTGCGACCAGGAACAGGCTCGGGATTGGCCGAGAGCAGCGCCATCGTGTACGGGTGCAGCGGCCGCCGGAAGAGCTCGTCCGACGGCGCGATCTCAACGATCCGGCCGAGGTACATCACTGCGACCCGGTCGGAGATGTACCCCACGACGGCGAGGTCGTGGGCGACGAAGAGGTAGGGGAGGTCGAACTCGCGCTTCAGCTCGACGAGGAGGTTGAGCACCTGCGACTGAATCGAGATGTCGAGTGCCGACACCGGCTCGTCGGCGACGACGAGCTTCGGCTGCAGCACGAGTGCGCGCGCCAGTCC
>JBPCLB010000151.1:0-6359 GCA_051003695.1 Gaiella sp.
CCTCACGCGGGCCGGGGAACGACGCAAGCACGAGCAACCGCCCGTCCTTGGAGAGACCTGCGGTCGTTCCGTCGAACGCGACGATCGGGACACCTGCGATCCCCGCCACCGAGCCGTAGCGGAGGACGCGACCATCGCGAATCCGAATCGCCGCAAGTGTCGTCCGGGTGTCGTCGGGCAGTGCAACGTACCTCACCGCATCATTCGCCTTGATGCCGTCCCAGCCGGTGAGCACGCCGGGAGACGGCCCGCCGCCTGCGCCCCCGGCGGTGGGCACGGCCAGTGCTCCCAAGATCAGCGTGAGTGCGAAACCAGTTTTCATCGGTGTCCTCCCTTGTGCGAGCTCATCTCGAATACACCGCTGCGCAGGCGTGCGTTCCGTCACGCCGACACCACGAAGCACGCGTCGTGGGCGGCACGGGCGACCTGTCGCACGTGCCGAACGCGGCCGGCTGTATCCAGCACGGCGACCGTCCCTCCGTCGAGCGACGGCGTGATCAGCCGCTCCGAGCCGACCGACGAACCAACCGTGACGTTGTACGCGCCGAGCGGCACGCGCGTGCGCCGGAGCAGCGCCCCGTCGCGACGGTGGACGCGCACGACCCCGTCGTCGCCGCTCGCGACGAACGCGCGCTCACGGGTGAACGCGATGTGCTGCGGCGGTGCGTCTCCGTCGTGGAGGCGCGGAGGCTCGCGACCGGGCCGGTACACGGCGATGCTCCGCTCGGAGCCGGACGTGACCCAGACCGAGCCCCAGGGCGAGAAGACGACGTCGTGGGCGAGCCACGGCGGAGCGAACGTCCGCACGAGCCGCGGCCGACGTGCATCGCGCACGTCGAGCACTGCGATACGCTCCGCCTTTGTCCCGAGCGCCGTCCAGAGCGTCGCGCCGTCCGGGCTGATCCCGATGTGCCGCGCCGGACCGGGCACCGACGTCCGTCGGAGGATGCGGCCACGGACGAGATCGAGCGTGACGACCACCTCGCTGCCCGAGTCGGTCACGTACGCGATCGCCTCGCTGCCGCCGTAGAAGTCGAGCGGGCCGCGCACGGCGGTGTACCGCGGCTGCTCGAAGCCTGCGATGACGCGGCTGACCTCGAGCTCGACGCCGTCGATCACGGAGACGAGGCCATGCTCGGTGTGCGCGACGACCGCCTGACTCGCAAGACGGCTCTCGATGCTGCGCGGCCCAGGCTCCGTCCGGATCCGGGCGATCGTCTTGCCGGTGCCGAGAAGCACCGCGGCGACGTGGGCTTCCACGTCGGCCGTGACCAGGGCGAGCGGCGTCCCACCTCGACGGGCGGCCCCTGAGAGCCGAGCTCCGGGGCCGAGCGCGAGCGGCGCAGCCACTGCCGCGAGGACGAGCTCTCTGCGTCTCATACACGATCTACGGCGCGTGGAGCCCGAGAGGTCCGGGACCTCTCGTCGAGTACACGACGTAGATCGTGTGTGGACCTCTCGGGGCGAGTCCGTCGTACAGTCGTCAGGTGGCGAGACGGCCGCGCGACGACGGTGCCCTCGTGCGCGACGCCCAGCGCGGGTCGGAGGACGCGCTCGAGCAGCTCTTCCGCCGTCACTGGGGACAGGCACAGCGGGCCGCCTACCTTGTCGTCCACGACGCAGCCGCTGCCGAGGACATCGCGCAGGAGGCGTTTCTCGCAGCCGTGCGTCACCTCGACCGCTTCGATCGACGGCGGCCGTTCGCGCCCTGGTTGCATCGCATCGTCGTCAACCGGGCGATCGACTGGTCGCGGGCACGGGCGCTGCGCGCCGAGACCGGCATGGTGGACTCTCCTGCGGCAGACACCACCGAGGGGCTCGGTGACGAGCTCGCGGGGGCAATCGGGGCTCTGCCGGTGGAGCAGCGCGGCGTGATCGTCCTGCGTCATCTCCTCGGCTACACACCGGGGGAGATCGCGGGGCTCCTCGAGCTCCCGCGCGGCACCGTCAACTCGCGCTTGCGCCGCGGTCTCGACACCCTCGGAGAGCACCTCGAATGAGGCACCGGCTCGGGCGGATCGAGGTGCCGGGGGCCGGCGAGGCCGAGGAGCGAGCGCTGCGGGTCACAAAGGCGGCGTATGCCCAGCGTGAGCGTGTAGCTCGCGTGTCGCGGGGGCGCCGGCCCGGCATCGCGCTCCTCGCCGCGGCTGCGCTCGTCGGAGCCGCGTTCACACCACCCGGCCGCGCGGTCGTCGACGAGATGCGCGAGGTGGTCGGCGTCGAGCGCACACAGCCCGCTCTGTTTCGGCTCCCCGGCCCCGGTCTGCTCCTCGTGAACGGGGATGGGGGGACATGGATCGTCCGGCCAGACGGAGCACGACGGCGTCTCGGCCGCTATCGGGAGGCCGCGTGGTCGCCGTACGGCAAGTTCGTCGTCACCACGCGGTCCAACGAGCTGCGAGCCCTCGAGCCGGGTGGCAGCGTGCGCTGGTCGATCGCTCGACCCGCGCCTCGAGCCCCTCGCTGGACGGGAACCCAAACGGATACGAGGATTGCGTACAGCGATCGCTCCGGCCTGCGAATCGTGGAGGGTGACGGCACGGGCGACCGTCTGATCGCTCGCGTAGCGACCGGCCCGGTCGCGTGGCGACCCGGCTCGGTTCGCGAGCTTGCCCATGCCTCGGCCGGCGAGGTGAGGCTCATGGACGTCGAGACCGGCCAGGTCCGCTGGAGTCGGAACCGCGAGATCGACGAACCCGTGCGGAGCCTGCTCTGGTCGAGCGACGGCAAGCGGCTACTCGTGCTCTCCGAGCACGCGTTGCGCGTCTACGACGGTCGCGGGAGGCTCGTCGGCCGTGACGACCCCTCCGACGGGACGACCGACGCCGGCGCCGTCTTTCTCCCCGGCCGTCACGCCGTCGCCGTGCTCAGGGTGCACGGCGCGCAGAGCACGGTGTCCCTCCTCGACACGGGCAGGACGCTCTTCAGCGGGACGGGACGCTTCGGTCAGCTCGCCGCTTCCCCCGACGGCCGCTGGCTGCTGGTCACCTGGCCGACCGCAGATCAATGGGCCTTCGTGCGGCTC
The DNA here is from genome assembly GCA_051003695.1 of Gaiella sp. Lineage (GTDB taxonomy): Bacteria > Actinomycetota > Thermoleophilia > Gaiellales > Gaiellaceae > Gaiella. Next base: position 3,026 of record JBPCLB010000151.1, read on the forward strand.
GACGGCCCACGCCGGATCCGGGGGGTCTCGAGCATCTCGACCCAGTTCGACTCACGTGGCTTCCCGCGCGTCGAGGGTTGGTGCTGTCCGCCGCAGTAGTGTCAACGTCATGCTCGAAACCGGCGACTCCGTTCCAGACGTCTCGGTGTGGCCCGGCCCGCTCGCCGAGCCGACCCCGCTGCTGGACGCGATCGCAGGCGGCGGGCCGGCCCTGCTCTGCTTCTATCCGTTCGACTTCTCCCCCGGCTGAACGAACGAGTTTCGGCACCTGCGGGACAGGGGCGACGATCTGCGCGGAGCGGGGATCCGAGTATTCGGGATCTCGCTCGACAGCCCGTGGTCGCAGCGCGCGTTCGCGGAGTCACTCGGGCTCGGCGACACGGTGACGATGGTGTCCGCCCGGCTCGGTGAGGCCGCGCGCGGCTTCGGCGTCCTCGGCGAGCTCAACGGGCTGCCGCGCGCCGAGCGCAGCGTGTTTCTCGTCTCGGATGAGACGGTCGTCGCGTCGTGGTGGCTCGGGCGCGAGTTGCCGGACGTGGAGGCGATCGTCGCGGCTACGCAGTCGGCCGAAATGTCTAACCCGCCTCGAGGGTGAGTCGGAGACCCAGTCGGTCGAGGACACCTTCGGCAGGGCCGTGATCGGCGGGATCGGGCGTGCGCGGGCCGGACCCCCGCGTCCGTCGGGCCGCACCGATGGGGCGTAGATTCAGCGGCGTGCGCATGGGGACAAGCCACGCACGGTCCTCACCGCGCCGAGCCCGGTTCGTCCTGCTCGGGCTCGTGGTCTACGCATCGTGCGCTCTGTGGGCGACCTGGCCCGCGATCCGACACGTCGACGACCACTACCTCGCGCGGCCGGCTGCCGGTTACGGCGAGGCCGCCGCCGGCGACCATCTCCAGCTGGGCTACGCCTTCTGGCTCGTCGGCCACCAACTCGCGCGCAGCGCATCGCCGCTCGACGACCCGTATTCGTTCAGACCGGCGGCTGAGGCGCCGCCGAATCTCCAAGGCTGGCTCCTCGGCCTCCCGTACTGGCCGCTCCGGGCGTCGTTTGGTGATGTGTTGGCGTACGACCTCGTCGTCCTGCTCTCGTTCGTCGCGGCCGGCGGGCTCGCGTGCTGGTGGCTTCGCTCGCTTGGACTCCACCCGCCGGCGTCGTTGCTCGGTGGCCTGATCTTCGCGCTGATGCCGTACCGGGTGGGGCAGTCGACGGGTCATCTCCTCGGGCTCGTCGCATTTCTCCTCCCTGCGCTCCTGCTCGCGCTCGAACGTCGCCGCTTCGTTCTTGCGGCGCTCGCCCTCGCCGCGATCCCGTTGTCGGGCCAGCTGCACCTCGCCCTCGGTGCGATCCCACTCGTTCTCGGCTACGCGTGGGCGCGCCTTCCCCGCGCCCACTGGTGGAAGGGGGGCGCGGTCGCGCTCGCCGCGGTCGGCGCCGGATTGCTAGTGGAGCGCTCGGTGATCTCCGGATCGATCGGCGCCACTCGCTCGTTCGCGCAGGTCGAGCGCTATTCGGCGGAGCTGTCCGACTTCGTGACGCGAGACGTGGGCTCCGGTGTCGAGGAGCTCGTGTTCCTCGGCTGGGCGACGCCGCTCGTCGCGACTGCCGGGCTCTTGGCCGCCCGCCGGCTCGGAGACGGGCTCGCGGCTGCACTCGGGCTCGCAGCGCTCCTCCCGTCCCTGCTCGCGCTCGGCGCCAACCTGCCCGGGTACGCGTTTCTGTGGCGAACGCTTCCGGGGCTGGGCTCGACCCGGGTTCCCGAGCGCCTGATGCCGATCGCCTGCCTCGCGATCGCCGCGCTCGCCGCGATCGCACTCGAGTCGGGCGGAAGGGCGCTTGTGTTGAATCAACACAAGCGGCTTTGGCCTCCGGCGAGCGTCGCCGCTGCGGGAGTGATCGGAGTCCTGCTCGCGCTCGATCTCCGCGTTCCCGTGTTCGGTGCCGTCGCGGCGGACACGCCGAGCGCAGCGTACGCCGCGATCCGCGGCGAGGGGCGCCTGCTCGAGCTCCCCGTCTTCAACCCGGATGTCCACTACGGCAGCGTCTACCTCGGCTATGCACGTCAGAGCCCCCGCGAGCGTCCTCAAGGGTATTCGACACTCGCTCGACCGGAGGCTGACCGGCAGGCGCGAATGCTGCGCCGCCTCTCGTGCGGTCGAGGCACGCTTCCCGAGACGCTCGGCATCCGCTTCGTGGCCGTGCACCGGGGGCTCTACGGGCAGAGCAGATTGTTCGGCGCCGACTGCCCCGGTGCGGCGGAGCGTGCGCTCCGCACGGCCGGTTGGCAGCTCCTCAGCCGCGACGGCCAGATCCGTGTGTACCGGCGATGATCCGCTCGCGGTTGGCAGCCCGGACGATCGGGTAGCACGAAGCGAGTCAACGAGCGAAGGGAGCGACCGTGTCCGGTCTGGGAACGCTGATCCACGGCTCCAAGGGCCACCCGCTGCATCCACCGCTGACCGACGCTGCGATCGGGGCGTACACGGTGGCCGCGGTGTTGATCGTCGTCGGCGCGCTCGGGTTCATGGAAGACGCGACGGGAAAGGGAGCGTGGCTCGCCCTCCTCGTCGGGCTCGGGGCGAGCGCGGCATCCGCGCTCACGGGTCTCGCCGATCTGCTCACGATCGACCGCGACTCGCCGACGTTTCGCACGGCTGCCTACCACGGGCTCGTGATGAGCGCGGGGACGGTGCTCTTCGTGCTGGCGGCGATCTTCCAGTACGACGGGTTTCACGACGGCCGGGTGACCGGGGCAGGGCTCGTGTTCGTGCTCGCCGGCTTCGCGACGCTCGCCGTCGGTGGCTGGCTCGGGGGGACGGTCGTCTTCGTCCACGGGATGCGGGTGGAGTCCGAGCCGCAGCTGCCGACGCGCGAGGCTGCCAAGCCGTAGCGCCTACATGCCCATCGAGTGGTTGCTACCTGTCGATTTGCAGGCATTTCTTGTCGCGTCCACGCGCTATGTCAACACCGAGTCCTCACTGGGGGACGCCGATACGGCCGGCACTCGGGTCTGGGCCATCGGCGTCCGCCGCCTCGAGGACGACCGGCCGAGCTGCTCCCTTCCTTAGGAGCCAGCAGCAGCCGGGCGACCCCGAAGGCTTGCGGGAGCGCCGCCCGGCGGGCGAGTGGGCGCTAGGCATCGCAACGGCCGGGGCCCCGCGGGCCCTTCTGTTCGTGGTGCTTGGTCGCTTGCAGCGCCCCATCCACGTTCAGCCGGTGAGGACCGGCGTGCCGACGACGCGTTCCTGCGGGTCGATCGGCCCGAGGTTCTCGACGATCTCGAAGCGGCCGGCTCGGGCCTGGGCGATGTACATGTTCAGGCGCGCGTGGTGC
>JBPCLB010000152.1:0-12482 GCA_051003695.1 Gaiella sp.
TCACGACGATCCTCTCCGCGTTCGTCGGCTTCGGCGTGCTCACGCTGGTGGTGCAGGAGGGCCACCTCCTGGGGCTTACGGGACTGGACACGACCGGCCCGATCGAGACCTTCGTCCCACCGATCACGTTCGCGATCCTGTTCGGCCTCTCGATGGACTACATGGTCTTCCTGATGAGTCGCATCCGGGAGGAGCACGTTCACGGCCTCGCGACGCGCGACGCGGTCGAGCACGGCATCTCGGCGATCGGCCGGGTCGTCGTCGCTGCGGCGCTGATCATGGGCACGCTCTTCGCGGCCTTCATCCTCAGCGCAGATCGGATCCCGAAGGAGTTCGGGCTCCTGCTCGCGGTTGCGATTCTGACCGACGCGCTCGTCGTCCGGATGACCCTCGTGCCGGCGTTCCTGACGCTGATGCGTGAGCGGTCGTGGTACATCCCCGCGTGGCTCGACCGGGCCCTTCCGAACCTCACGATCGAGCCGCCGCAGGACAGCGAGCGCGGTCGGGCGGTCGAGGTCGAGCGTCCGGCCGATCCGGTCACCGGTCACTGACGCGTCCGGCGGCGGAGCCAACGGCTCTGCCGCCGGCGATGCTCTGAGAGAAACCGGGACTCCACGCAGCGAGAGGCTTCGTCGCCGAGGCCGGGTATGTCTGCGAAACATCGTTCGGACTGCGACCGAGCCTTGAGGCCCGGCGGGCGTCAGCGCTCTGTCGTCCGCAGCCAGACAGCTGTGTCAGGGAGCAGGAGATCGTGGACTACCGGGTCGCTCGCGAGCAGGAGTTGCCCCTCGACCGCGACGGCCCGATCCGAGATGTTCACGACGCACAAGAGGTCGCCGCGGGCAAAGGCGAGCGTCCCCGGCGGGCTCTCGCTCCAGGTGAACGGCTCCTCCCGCGGACGGAGCGCGAGAGCCGAGCGGTAGAGCTCGAGCGTGGAGGCGGAATCGCCCGTCTGTGCCGAGACGGTCATGGCATTCCACTCGTCCGGGATCGGGAGCCACGGCTCGCCCGTCGTGAAGCCGAAGCCCGGAGGGCCGGGGGCCCAGGGGATCGGGACGCGGCAACCGTCGCGACCCAGCAGCTCGCCCTCCGTGCGGAAGAAGATCGGGTCCTGGCGGAGCTCGTCGGGCAGCTCGACCTCCTCGAGCCCGAGCTCCTGCCCCTCGTAGAGGAACGCCGTCCCGGGGAGCGCAAGCATGAGCAGCGCGGCCGCCCGCGCGCGCTGCAGACCCTGCTGGCCGCCGCCGTAGCGGGTCGAGACCCGCGTGACGTCGTGGTTCTCGAGCACCCAAGTCGGTGTCGCCCCGACGGCGTCGAACGCTGCCAGCGTTCGCCCGATGGTCTCCCGTAGCGCTGTCGCGTCCCAGCTCTCGAAGAGGAAGGAGAAGTTGAACGCCAGCTGGAGCTCATCTGGGCGCACGTACTTGGCGAGCTCCACCTGGTCTCCGAGCACGATCTCGCCGACGAATATCCGCTCGCCGGAATACGCGTCTGCGAGCGCGCGCCAGTGGCGGTAGAGCTCGTGCACCTCGGGTTGATTGATCCCGGTGTGCCAGTCTGCGTACGGCGGCCGTGGCTCCGGCTGCTGCACGTCGTGGAGGTCGGGCGCCTTGTAGAGGGCTTGCCCGACGTCGATCCGAAAGCCGTCCACCCCGCGATCGAGCCAGAAGCGGAGGATCTCCTCGAAGTCGCTCCGCACTGTCTGGTTGTGCCAGTCGAGGTCGGGCTGCTCGGGCGCGAAGAGATGCAGGTACCACTCGCCGCTGCCCTCGTCGAGCGTCCAGGCCGAGCCACCGAACGCAGAGGTCCAGTCGTTTGGCGGCCCGCCGTTCCGACCGGGCCGGAAGATGTAGCGGGCGCGGCCGGGGTGATCGGGGGCGGAGATCGCCGCCTGAAACCAGGGGTGCTCGTTCGAGGTGTGGTTCGGGACGATGTCGACGACGACCCGCAGCTCGAGCTCGTGTGCGTCCCCGATGAGAGCGTCGAAGTCGGCCAGCGTCCCGAACTGCGGGTCGACGTCGACGTAGTTCGAGACGTCGTATCCGTGGTCGGCCCCCGGTGAGGGGTAGAAGGGCGTCAGCCAGATCCCGTCGACGCCCAAGTCGCGCAGGTAGGGCAGGCGCGAGCGGATCCCCCGGAGATCGCCGACGCCGTCGCCGTCGGAATCGGCGAAGCTCCGGACGTAGATCTGATAGAGCGCGGCGCTCCGCCACCACTCAGCCATCGGTGTCCCGCGCGAACTCATCGCGGGAGACTACGTTGCAGACCTACTGCCCTACGATCGAATCGCACCGATGCCAGAACCAGATTCGGAGAGACTCGCGTGGCGCGCCTGATCGTCAACGCCGACGACCTCGGCTACACCGAGGGCGTCACCGACGGGATCGTCGAAGCGCACGCCCGCGGCATCGTCACGAGCACGAGCCTGATGGTCGAAGGAGAGGATGCGGTCCGTGCGGGTGCGCTCACTCGGTCGGCGCCCGCGCTATCGGTGGGGCTTCACGCCGTCCTCGACTCGGGCGGCGAGCTGACGGTCGCTCCGGAGAGCTCCGAGTGCGAGCTCGAGCGTCAGCTCGGCCGTTTCCTCGAGCTCGTCGGCCACGCGCCGACCCACGTCGACTCGCATCACCACGTCCACCGCGACTCGCGACTCGAGTCGGCGTTCGCTCGCTTCGCCGCGCGCCACGAGCTGCCGCTCCGCGACCACTCCCTGCCGCACTGCGGTCTCTTCTACGGTGGGGCGAGCGGCGAAACTCGCCCGGGGCGGGTCGACGTCGAGGCTCTGCTCACGATCCTTGCCGGCCTCGAGAGCGACGTGGAGCTCGGTTGCCATCCCGGTCACTCACGAGACCTCGACTCGAGCTACACCGTCGAGCGCGACGAGGAGCTCCGCACGCTGACCGATCCGCGCGTGCGCACCGCGATCGACGAGCTCGGCATCGAGCTGATCGGCTGGCGCGACCTGTGATCGCGCGCCGACGCTAGGCGGCACGATCGAGTCGAGTCTGCGCGGCCGTCCCGAGTGCTTCGAGGACCGCGATCAGCTGCTGGTCGAGTTGCGGGGGGCTTTCGCCGGGGACGAGGGTGTGGGCTTGGGGGATGGTGACTGTCTGCTCGAGCACCCGTGCTCCGAGCGCGCCGAGCACCTTCCTCGTCTCGGCTGCCGCCCAGACGCCGCCGAACATGCTCGTGCTCGCGGAGATCACCGCGGCGGGCTTGTAACGCACCGGGGACTCGGCGATCGGTCGGGAAACCCAGTCGAGCGCGTTCTTGAGCACGCCCGGGATCGAGGCGTTGTACTCGGGTGTCGCGATCAGAACGGCGTCGGCCGAGTTGAGCGCTTGCTTGAGGCGTACGACTGCGGGTCGCTGGTTGCCGGCGACATCGTCGTCCTCGTCGTACGGCGGGATCTCCTTGAGGCCCTTGTAGATGTCAACCTTCACGCCCGCGGGCGCGAGGGCGGCAGCCGACCGCAGCAGCTCGCTGTTGTGCGAGGCTGCGCGGAGGCTGCCGCTGATCGCGAGGAGCCGCACCGCTCAGGCCTGAACCAATGCCAGGTTCGCGGTGATCAGCACGTCGTTGCCGAGGGCCGGGTCGCCGGTCGGGAGCTCCATGTTCCAGTCGAGCCCGTACTCACGCCGATCGACGCTCGTCGAGACATCGAAGGCGATTCGCTGCTTGCCGAACGCGTCGGCGGTCGGCCCGACGACCGCGCCCCTGAGCGTGACCTGTTTCGTCGCGCCGCGGATCGTCAGCTCGCCGTCGATCGTGACCTCGTCGCCGTCTCGCTCGATCGCGGTCGAGGAAAACCGCAACGCGGGGTTCTGTTCCGCGTCGAAGAAATCGGGTGACTGCAGATGGCCCACGAGCGTCGGGTCTCCGATCGCGAGGCTCGCGACTTTGGCACTGCCTTCGAGGGTGCCGTCGACGAGGACCGCGTCGACCTCGCCGAACGAGCCGCGGAAGGTTCCGGCGCCGCTGTAGCTCACGGCGAAGCCGACGTCTGAATGGACAGGATCGAGGCTCCAGGTGCCGGTGGGTACCGAGGTAGCTTCCTGCGTAACGCTCATTGTGCTGCTCCTCTCATCGTGGTAAACTTTGACTGCTCAACCAATATAGAGGAAAAACATTGAGTCGTCAAATATTGCGCGCTAAACCGATCGAGCTCGAAGCCTTCGCCCGGCTGATGCGCGCCCAGACGGTGTTGCGACGCGAGCTCGAGGCCGAGTCGCTGACACCACGCGGCCTGACGATCAACGACTTCGAGGCGCTCCTGCACCTCGCCAACGCGGAGGGGCAACGGCTGCGCCGCACCGACCTCGTCGAGAAGCTGATGCTGACACCCTCTGGGGTCACCCGGCTGCTGGAAGGCCTCGAGGAGGCCGGACTGACCGAGAACCATCGGTGCGACGGCGACGCGCGTGTGACCTGGGCGAAGCTCACGCCAGCCGGCGACGAGACGCTCCAATGCGTCGGCGCCAGCCACACACGACGACTCCGCGACCTTTTCCACACCGCCCTCACCGAGGACGAGGTCGCACAACTCTCCGAGCTGCTCGGCCGTCTTCCCGGTGTCGGCCGGGGCTCCTGTGCCGGCTGAGCGACGCGGAAGATCGAATCCGTCTCTCGGCCGAACGGGCATCCGGCGAGTACGTCGCCCTGCGCGAGCCTGCCCTACCGAGCTCCGACCGCGCCCGACCAGCGGTAGAGGTGCTCCGGACGGCCCGTCGCCCCGTACCGCAAGGTGAGCTCGACGGAGCCGAGCGATTCGAGGTACTCCAGGTACCGCCGAGCCGTGCCGCGGCTGATCCCGGCCCGCTCCGCGACGGCGACTGCGCTCACCTCGGTCTCGGATTCCCGAGCCGCCGCCACGACGAGCCCGAGTGTCGGCGCAGAGATCCCCTTCGGCAGCCGCGCGCGCCCCTCGACCCGTAGGAGAGAGAAGAGATGGTCGACGTCGCCCTGGCTCGCCTCCCGCAGTCGCTCGAGCCGCCGCTTCAACGCCGCATAGCGCTCCAGCCGGTCGCGGAAGGTTTCGAACAGAAACGGCTTGACCACGTAATGCACGACGCCGCCCTGCATTGCGGCGCGCAACGTCTTCACATCCTTGGCAGCGGTCACGGCGATCACGTCCACGGTCGCGTCCGCGTCCTGGCGGAGCCGCCTCAGCACGTCCAGCCCGCTCATGTCAGGCAGATAGATGTCGAGCAGGACGAGATCGGGCCGCAAGCGGCGAACGAGGTCGAGCGCCTCACCGCCGGAGTGGGCCTCGCCCACCGCTTCGAAGCCGGCGATCCTGTCGACGTAGCTCCGGTGGATGGACGCCGACATGAAGTCGTCGTCGACGACGAGTGTCCGGATCACGCTCGCACTCCATGGTGGGGGAGAAAGGCCGTGAAGAGCGCGCCCGAGTCGTTCTCGACGGTGACGTAGCCGCCCTCCCGTCGGCGGACGGTCTGGCTCACGAGCGCGAGCCCAAGGCCGCGGCGGCCGGTGCCGTTCGCCACCTTGGTCGTGAACCCGTCGCGGAAGATCTCGTCCACGAACGCGGGCTCGACGCCCGGGCCGGAGTCCCGAACCTGAACGACCACGCCGTCCGGCTCGTCGCGCAGCGTCACCGAGATCGAGCCCCCGCCGACCGACGCGACGGAGTCGAGCGCATTGTCGACCAGGTTCCCCACGACGGTGACGAGGTCGCGGGGGTCGCCGTAGCCCTCCGGGAGGCGCGAGTCCTCCGTGACGCGGAGCTCGATTCCCCGCTCGGAAGCGACCGCCGCCTTCCCCAGCAGCAGCGCCGCGAGCGTCGGGTCGCCGACGTTCTCGATCACCGCCTCGACGAGCTCCTGATGGACCAGGGCGGACTTGCTGATGAACCCGACGGCGTCTTCGTAACGGCCGAGCTCGATCAGGCCGGCGACGACGTGCAGCCGATGTGTGAACTCGTGCTCCTGCGCGCGCAGCGCGTCGGCGAGGCTGCGCACGTCGTTCAGCTCGCGCAGCAGAACCTCGAGCTCCGTGCGGTCGCGCAACGTCACGACCGCCCCGACGTCTCTTCCGCGCACCGTCACGGGCATCCGGTTCGCCACGAGCACGCGGTCGTTGACGAGCACGACCTGATCGGGCCCGTCGACCGAGCCGTCGACGACGTCGCGCACGTGACCGGGCGGAAGCACGTCGGCGAACGGGTGGCCCACCACCGAGTCGTCGACGTCGAGCAGGCGCTTGGCCTCGTCGTTGACGAGGATCACGCGCCCGGCAGGGTCGGTCGCGACCATGCCCTCGCGGATTCCGTGGAGCACCGCCTCACGCTGCTCCAGCAGGGCGGAGATCTCGCTGGGCTCGAGCCCGAAGGTCTTCCGCTTGATCCGGTGCGCGAGCAGGATCGACCCGAGCACGCCCAGCGCCAGCCCGAGCGCCGGCGGGATCAGCAGCACCGGCAAGTCGTTCCGGAGCTGCGCGCTCACCTGGTTTGCGAGCAGGCCGACCGAGACGAGACCGATGACCTCGCCGGCGTCGTTCCGCACCGGAACCTTCGCCCGCATCGAGCGTCCGAGCGAGCCAGTCTGCACGCCGACGTACTCGCGACCGAGCAGCGCCTCGCTGGGATCCGTCGAGACCCGCTGCCCGATCTTCGCGTGATCGGGATGCGAGTAGCGGATGCCCTGCTTGTTCGCGACCACGACGAACGACGCGCCGGTGCGAACCCGGATCCGTTCGGCGATCGGGTTGATAGCCCGCTCGGGGCGCGACGCGCCGAAAGCCGCACGGATCTCCGGAATCTGGGAAACGGTCCGCGCGATCGCGAGCGACTGCCTGCCCGACTCGCGGTCGAGCTGCGCCCGTGCCTGCACGATCGAGACCGCGACTCCCGTTCCAAGCGTGAGCACGATGATCGCGAGCTGGAGCAGCAGGATCTGCGTGGACAGTCGCAGGCGACCCCATCCCCACCGCCGGTCTCTCGACATGAACGGAAGTGTATGACGGGAACCTCACGCACTTTTGCGGCGAAAACGAACAAAACGTTTTCAACAGACGAAACGGCAAAGAATCGCCGCAAGCGTGGTATCGGGACCGGCCAGTTCTTAACCTCCCGCCCGACCGACCCCGTGCCGTCTCTACGGCCGGGAACTCCGACGTTGGAGGAAGAGATGACACGAACGTCCAGCAGGCGCTGGTTGCCGGTCGCCGCGGTCGCACTCGTCGCGGGCGCGCTCCTGGCGGGTACAGCGGGAGCGCGGACTGACACGGCCGTCGCGACCAAGCCTGGCCCGCTTGCGGGCCTGATCAAGCAGTCGAAGAAGGAATCGGGGCTCGTCTTCTACGCAAACGCCCCGGCGGCCAACCTGAAGGTCGTCACCGACCGCTTCCAGTACTACCACCCCTGGATCAAGACGACGGCGTACGACCTCGACAACAACGTCATCTTCTCGAAGTACGCCTCCGAGGCCGGTCAGGGCACCCGCACCGCGGACCTCCTCATCTCGAGCGCGCCGAACCTCTGGGTGTACGCGACGCGGCAGAAGTTCGTCGTCGACTACGACCCCCTCCAGCTGAGCGCCTTTCCGAAGTTCGCGAAGCAGTACAAGGGCGTCTTCATCATCTCGCCCGACCCGGCGATCATCATGTACAACAAGCTGCTCCTCAAGGACAAGGTGCCGCAGTCGCTGACGCAGATGGCGAATGATCCCGGCACCTACGGGAAGCTGACCGGCTACACGGTCGACAACCTGTTCGGCTACACCGGGCTCTGGGGCTACGTCCAGAAGATTGGGTGGTCGAGCCTCGAGAAGATCGGCAAGGACAGGTTCAGGGCCCAGACCGGGGTCGCCGGACAGCGGTCGCTCGTCTCGCAGGGTGCGGCCGTGGCTGCGTATCTCACCTCGCCGACGGTTCGGCTCGGCATCGAAACCGATCCCGCTCTCTCCAATATCCTCGGCTGGACGTACAACAAGGACGCGACGCCGCTGATCCCGCGCGGGATGGGGATTACGGCCAAGGCGGCGAGCCCTGCGTCTGCGAAGCTGTTCCTGAACTGGCTCTTCACGGAGGCCGGCCAGCAGGCGATGTGCGATGCAGGCTTCACGGCGTTCCGCAACAACTTCACGCCAAAGAGCTGCACGAACACACTGGCGGACGTCTACGCCAAGGTCGGTCAGAAGAACACGATCCTGGTGCCGTTCAGCCAGAAGTTCGTCAACGACCAGCCGGCTTTCGCCAAGCGCTGGCACGGGATCTTCGGCTAACACGCCGCCGCTGAACGAGCCGGATGACCTCGACCTCCTACGAGCATTCGTTCCCGCGCCCACGCCGGAGCCTCGTTCCGGCGTGGGCGTTGCACTGGGCGACGTGGCTCCTGGTCGTCACGCTCATCGTCGGCCCGTTCGTCCCGCTCCTGTATGCGTCGCTCCGCGACCGCCCGCTCTACGAGGCCGGCGGCGTGCTCACCGTCCAGCCCTACCGCGAGCTGTTCGGGGACTCTGCGTTCTGGCACGCCTGGGGCAACACGCTTGCCTTCGCAGGGCTCACGACGGTGATGGCCGTCCTCGGCGGAGCTCTGGTTGCGATCCTCGTGACCCGCACAGATCTCGCGGGGCGGAAGACGTTCGGCCGCCTGATCCTGCTGCCGATCTTGCTTCCGTCGCTCGGGATGGTGCTCGGCTGGCTCGTGATCTGGGGGCCCGGCGGCTACCTCACGGGAACGTTCAACGATCGCCTCCATCTGCCGACGCTCGCGATCGACACGATCCCGGGCATGGCGCTCGTCGAGGCGACGCGCCTACTGCCGATCGCCTTCCTCACCTGCCAGGCTGCCCTGTCGCGTGCCGACTCGTCGCTCGAGGACGCCGCGCGCAGCGCCGGTGCCCGTCCCGTGCGGGTCCTCTCCAGCATCACGATCCCGATGCTGCGGCCGGCGCTCCTGAACGCCGCAACGCTGATCTTCACCCTCTCGATCGCGGCGCTCGGGATCCCGCTCCTGCTCGGGACGTCGAACAACATCGTCTTCGTCTCCAGCTATCTCTACAACACGTGGACCAACGCGTCGACGCCGGACCCGGGCTCGGTGAGCGCGGGCGCGATGATGATGCTCGTCGTCGCGACGGCGCTGCTCGCCCTGCGCAACCGGCTGCTCGGCGCCGAGGCCCGCTTCGTCTCGGTGGGCGGCAAGTCCGGACGGCAGGCGCTGCTGCGCCTCCGGCGCTGGCGCTGGCCGCTCGCGGGCGTGCTCTCTTTCTACCTCGTCTTCACCACGCTCGTGCCGGTGATCGGCCTCGCGTTGATGTCGGTCGTCGTCGTCCTGACACCCCTCGTGCCACCCTGGGAATTGCTGACGTCGGCGCACTGGCACGTGCTCCTCGACGACGACACCTTCCGCCGGTCGATCCAGAACAGCGCGATCATCGCCGTCGTCGGCGCGGTCGCGACGACCGCCTTCGTTGCGCTCGCGACGCTCGTCGCGCACCGGTCGGGCTTCCGGCTCCGGCGCACGTTGCCCTTCCTGATGCTCTATCCGCGCGCGACGCCGGGGATCATCATCGGGATCGGGTTCTTCTGGGCGTACCTGCTGACGGGCGCGTTCGGCGATTACATGCGCGGCAGTATCTGGGGAATCATGCTTGCCTTCTGCGTGCGCAACCTGCCTCTCGCGTACATCGTCATGTACCCCACCCTCGCCCGGATCGGCGAGGAGCTGGACCGCGCGGGGCGCGCGGCGGGCGCGGGCTGGTGGCGCACGAGCCGCAGCATCGTCCTGCCCCTGCTGAAGCCCGCGATCTTCGCCTCCTTCATTCTCATGTTCGTCGAGATCATCAACGACTACGACCCTGCGGTCTTCCTCGTGAAGCCCGGCACCGAGGTCATGGGAGCGACCATGCTCGCGCAGTTCATTCAGGGCACCGTCGGGCCGGTGGCGGCTCTCGCGATGGTGCAGGTCGTGATCACCGTGGTCGTGCTCTCGATCGGCGCAAAGCTGTTCAAGCTCGGTGTCACGGGAGGAGAGCACGGTGCCTGAGATCCACGTGGAGAATCTCGTCAAGGAGTTCGGCGACCAGCGGGCGCTCGACGACGTCAGCTTCGACGTCAAGGAGGGAGAGCTCTTCACGCTCCTCGGGCCGAGCGGCTGCGGCAAGTCGACGACGCTGATGTCGATCGCAGGCTTCCAGCATCCGGAGGCCGGCCGGATCGCCGTCGGCGACGACACCTTCGTCGATGCTGCGCGCAAGATCGCCGTCCCTGCCGAGCAGCGTAACCTCGGAATCGTCTTTCAGTCATATGCCGTCTGGCCGCACATGACGGTCTTCGAGAACCTCGCGTTTCCCCTCAAGGTGCGGAAGCTGAAACGGGACGCGATCCGGACGCGGGTGCGCCAGGTGCTGGAGCTCGTCGAGATGACGCCGTACGAGCAGCGCTACCCCCACCAACTCTCCGGCGGCCAGCAGCAACGCGTCGCGCTGGCGCGGGCCCTCGTCTACTCGCCTTCCGTCCTGCTGCTCGACGAGCCGTTCTCCAACCTCGACGCCAAGCTCCGCGAGCGTGCGCGCGCGTGGGTGAAGGAGCTGCAGGGAACGCTCGGGCTGACGACGATCTTCGTTACCCACGACCAAGACGAGGCGCTCTCGATGAGCGACCGCGTCGCGGTGATGAGCGCCGGCGAGGTCCAGCAGATCGGCACGCCCGAGGAGATCTACCGCCACCCCGCGAACCGCTTCGTCGCGGAGTTCGTCGGGCGCGTCAACCTGATCGAAGGCCTGGTCTCCGGAAGCGAGGGCGGCGGTCTCGTCGTCAACGTTACGGACTCGTCGCACCGCCTGACCGTCCACGACGGGGCCGGTGCCTCCGGCAGCGTCACGATCGCCGTGCGGCCCGAGGCGGTCACCGTCATGCGCCTGGACGACCTTTCGGTGAACGGGATGAACACCTGGGAGGCCGACGTCGCCACCGTCGCCTTCCTCGGCGACCACTACGAGTACGAGCTCAACGCCGGCTCGCTGGCGTTGACGGTGCAGAGCTCACGTCGCGTCGAGGGCGATCGGGTCAGGGTGCACATCCCCCCCGACGCATGTGCGGTGGTCGAGTAGGTGTCGGCCGCGTCGCAGGCGCAACTCTCGCTTCCGCGTAGGCGCTACGCACGCGGGGACGCAGGCCCGCTGCGCGGCGTGCGTTTGCTCGACCTGACCCGTCTCGTCTCGGGCGCGCAGCTGGGGCTCGTGCTCGGCGACCTCGGAGCGGACGTCGTCAAGGTGGAGCGGCCCGGTGTCGGCGACCCTTTCCGGCACGCGACCGTCGACGGCTATGACGCGTACTGGAGGGCCTACGGGCGCAACAAGCGCAGTGTCACGCTCGACCTCGCAGACACCCGCGGTCGCGAGCTGCTGCTCCGGCTGGCGGAGACCGCCGATCTGCTCGCGGAGAACTTCACGCCCGGAGTGCTCGAGCGGCTGTGCGGCGGGCCCGAGGCGCTGCTCGAGCGCAACCCGGGCCTCGTGATCGTGCGAATCACGGGGTGGGGCCAGACGGGACCGCGCGCCGGCCGGCCGGGGTTCGGGACGCTGGCCGAGGCGTACTGCGGCTTCACGGCGTTGAACGGCCTGCCCGACGGTCCGCCGGTCCAGGCGCCGCTCTCGCTCGCGGACACGGTCGCTGGCACCTACGCGGCCTCGGCCGCGCTCGCCGCGCTGTGGGAGGTACGGGTGAACGGAGGCTCGGGGCAGGTCGTGGATGTCTCGCTCTACGAACCCCTCTTCTCGATCATGGGCGCCGACGCGACCGCGTACGCGGGTCGCGGCCGGGTGCGCCACCGGGGCGACGGGGCCGGGGTCTCCTCGGTGCGAGGTGTCTTTCAGACGAGCGACGACCACTGGGTCGCGGTCTCGGCGGCCACCGACGAGACCGCAAGGCGTTTCTTCGTCGCCGTCGGCCGCGAGGACCTGCTGGCCGACAGCCGATTTGGGACTTCCGAGGCCCGCCTGGCGCACCGCGACGAGCTGCACCTGGCGCTCGTGCCGGAGTTCCGGCGGTTCAGTCGCGATGAGATCCTGACGCTCGCCTCGGAGCACCGGCTGACGATCGGGCCTGTGCTGGACGTGGTCGACGCGCTCGCAGATGAGCATTACCGCGCCCGCGAGACGGTCGTCGAGATGGAAGACGACGGCGTCGTACTTCCGAACGTCGTCCCCCGCCTGTCCGGCACACCCGGGGAGATCCGACTCCCGGCCCCCGCGCTCGGGGAGCACAACGCCGAGGTCTACGGTGAGTTGGGGATCGACGCCCACGAGCTGGCTCGGCTAGCCGAGGCGGGTGTCGTCTGACCGCGTACCGGCCCCGCTGGCGCTCGCTGCTCTATGTGCCGGTGGTCTCCGAGCGCTTCGTCGCCAAGGCTCACGAGCGTGGGGCCGACGCGATCATCCTCGAGCTGGAGGACGCAGTCGCGCCCTCGGAAAAGGATCGAGCGCGCGGGCTGGTCGCCGAGGCTGCCGGGCGCGTCG
>JBPCLB010000153.1:0-43762 GCA_051003695.1 Gaiella sp.
CCGGGATACTTGGCCGAGGCTGTCAGTCCGAGTGCGAAGCCCGCCCACGCGATCCTGCCGGAGACGAGCAGCGCAAGGGTGGCGCACACGCCGAGCATGAGCAGCGTGTCGGTGACCGCCATCCGCGAGTAGGCGACGTGCGTCGTCGCGACGGCGACGGCCGCGGCGCCCACGAGCGCGGAGCGGCGTCCGTATGCGGAGCGGCCGAGCCACCACGTCGCACCGATGCCCGCGAGACCGACCAGCAAGACGAGTACGCGTGCGGCGCCGTAGGACGGGTGAGCGGACGCCGCCTGCGTGGGGGCGAGCAAGTGCATCAGGAAACTCGGGTAGTCGTACCAGCCCGGGTCGAGCCCCCCACCGTGCGTCATCGCCCACGCGCGGGGAACGATGCTCTCCTCGTCGGGGTTGAGGAGCGGCAAGGGCAACCCGTAGTCGATCCCGAAGCCCCTGAGGCCGGCGGCGAGGCCGAGAATGCCGCCGAGGAGGAGAGCGTCCCTCCGGGTCGCGGACGTCACACCTCGGGAGGTACGACGCCGACGAGATCGGCGACGTCGCCCGTGACGACGACCGCGTCGACAACGGCCCGCTCGAGCGCCTCGACGTCGGCGCGGGTCGCGCCGACGAGCTCGGCGATCGCAAGCTTCCCAGCGGGAACGTCGGGCAGAAGCTCCAGCAGCCGCTCGAGGCCGGTGGCCTCGTCGGAGCGATCGTCGACCGCGAGCAGGAACACCTCGGGGTCGAGGTGCTCCAGCGCCCGCTCGACATCGTCCTCGTCACGCACCCGCAGAACGCATTCGAGCCCGAGCGCGGTTGCCCGGTGAGCGAGCGCATCGAGCGCCTCGTCTTCCAGCTCGAGCGAGACGACGACTGCGTCGGCGCCGAGCTTCGCGGCGTCGTCGGGTGTCGGCCCGTAAGCGAGAACCGGGAGCACGCTCCCCGCGAGCGAGGTCGTACCACGCAGGACCACGCCCTCCGCGCCCTGCACCGCTGCGCTCCGTCCCGCGTCACCGTCTCCGACCTCGACGAGCACCGAGATGCCGTCACCTTCGGCGATCGCCTGACTGAGTCGTCGTTCGCTCACGCCGAGCGGATGCTAGTGCCTTCGCAACTCACGGGCGAAGGTCGGTGGGAGATGCTCGGCCCTCGTGACGATGGCGTAGGCTCGCCGCCGATGCATCGCTCCGTGATCCGCGTCTGCCTGCTGGGAGCCGAATCCACCGGGAAGACGACGCTCGCGCGCGACCTCGCAGCGTCGTACGACACGCTCTGGAACCCTGAATACGGCCGCCCCTACACCGAGCTCGGGCGACCGCTCGCTGCGCCGTGGACGAGTTGGGAGTTCACCCACATCGCGAGGGTGCAGTGCTGGTACGAAGACTTCCTCGCCCTCGCGGCCCGCCGGGTGCTCTTCTGCGACACCGACGCGTTCACGACCTCCGTGTTCCACGAGATCTACCTGGGCGAGCCGGCCGCCGCGTTCGACGAGCTCCTCGGGCGTCCGTACGAGCTCTTCGTCGTCTGCGGGGTCGAGGTACCCTGGGCGCGCGACGGGATCCGCGAGTTCGAGGAACGACGACGCTGGATGCACGAGCGGTACCTCGTGCGCGCGAAGACGAGCGGTCGTCCGTGGCTGCTTGCGGAGGGCGCGCCGGATCAGCGCGTCGCAGCCGTTCGGACGGCGGTCGACGCCCTGCTCGGCGAGCGCAACGGAGAAACGGACGTCGAGCCGACGATCCGCTCGCAGGTCTGACGGAGCGCCGCGACGAGTACGCAGATGAAGAACCGGCGCTTCCCGCTGGCGAGCACTCGAACGCAGCACCCGTGCGAACGTCGCATTTTCGGCACAGAATCGGCACACATTCGTCGCCTAGTTCAGCAACAGAACGGTTATGATCGCAGCGGGTGGTGGGTTCGGGGTGCCCCTAGGAATTCACGCTCGCAGCGGCTTTTACACCCCGATCGGGTGCCACACGGTCTTCAGCTCCATGAAGGCGGCGATCTCCCATGGGCTCTGCTGCATGCCGTGACGGACGACGCGTTTCACGTTCTCGGCCGCGGCCAGCTCGAGCTCGGTCGCTTCGTCTCCGGCACCGCCGACGTCGATCGCGTTCACGTCCATGTGTGCGGCTAGCACCGGCGCAAGCTCCGCCCGCATCCCCGTGAGGACGTTGACGACTCCGCTCGGCAGGTCGGAGGTGGCGACGCATTCGGCAAGCTCGATCGCCGCCAGCGGGTGCACGTCCGAGGCGACGACGACGACCGCGTTGCCACCCGCGAGCGCCGGCGCCAGCCGAGCCACGAGGCCGTCGAGCGCGGGCACGTCTGGAGCGACGATCGCGACGACCCCGGTCGGCTCCGAGATCGTGAAGTTGAAGTACGGGCCGGCGACTGGATTGGCCGAGCCGAGTACCTGCGCGAGCTTGTCGGCCCATCCCGCGTACCAGACGACCCGGTCGATCGCCGTCTCGACCTCGAGCCGCCCTTCGCACACCGCGGCGAGCGCGTCGCTCCGCGTCTCCATCGTCTCCGCGAGCCGGTAGAGCACCTGACCACGGTTGTAGGCGGTCGCCTGTGCCCAGACGGGAAAGGCCTTGCGGGCCGCGACGACCGCATCCCGGGCGTCCTTCCGCGACCCGCGGGCGACGTTCGAGCCCTCGAGCTCGAGCGTGCGGCCCGATTCGGAACGCGGGAAGGCGCCACCGATGAAGAGCTTGTACGTCTTGCGAACCGGAAGACGGCTCATCGCCTCACCACACGGACGACGACGTCGAGGCGCGCCTCACCGGCCGTCGCCGTGATCTTCCAGCAGCCCACCGAGGGAAAGAGGAGGATGCTGGGGAAGAATGCGCCGACGCCTAACGCCCAGCTCTCGACTCCGACGTTTCCACGAAGCGGCAGGGCCGATCGATCCAGGCGCCGACCGCTGAGCCTGAGGCTCCCGCGAGCGTTGAGCCAGCCGACCTTCGTCCGAATCGAGCCGTCTCGTTGCAACCAGGCACCGCCGGGCTTCCCCTCGGAAACCGCGACGAACGTCGCGTTCTTGGGCAGATTCACGGCAAGGCGCACCGTGCCAAAATTGAACGACGGCTGACTCGGAAGCGGCTTGGTGACGGAGACCGCACAGCGCGCCGCCGGAGCGGTCGGGGAGGCGAGCGCTGAGGCGGTCGAGACAGCGGCGACACCGACGGCAGCGCAAGCAACGAACGAGGCGGTCATCACTCAGCCGATTCCCCGCGGACATGCGAGCTGACGCCGACCGAAGCTGCAGCTCGCGGAAGTCTCCGTGCCATGAGGACGTCGTCGACATCGCGACCGTCGAGCTGAAACTCGCCGCGGAGCACTCCCTCGACCTCGAAGCCACTGGTCTCGTACAGAAGCCGGGCGCCGCCGTTCGAGCCGAGCACCCGCAGCGAGAGCTTCCGCGCCCCACGAGCGCTCGCCTCTTCGACCGCGGCATCGAGGAGGGCACGTCCCACGCCTGCACGCTGAGCGTCCGGGTCGACCGCGAGCCCGCGCACCATCTGCACGTGCGCGCTCGCCTGGAGCGGTGTCGGTGGGCCGAGCAGGAGATACCCGACGACCGTCTCCGCGCGGATTGCGACGAGCGTGTCTTCCGGGTCGATTCCGGGCCGGAAGAAGCCTTCCTCGGCAGGGTGCGCCGGGGCGGGACTGATCGCGGGAGACCACGTCGCTTCGTCGATCGCTGCAAGGACGGCGTCGTCCTCCGGCGTTGCAAACCGGATTCGGAGTGTGCGTGCAGCGACAGCGCTCACTACGAGTCCGGCTCGTCGAAGGCGAGATACCCCTCGAGCCCGTGCCGCCCGCCTTCGCGACCGAAGCCCGATTCCTTGTAGCCGCCGAAAGGCGATGCCGGGTCGAAGCGGTTGAAGGTGTTCGCCCAGACAACGCCGGCGCGCAGGCGCTGGGTCATCCAGAGGATCCGCGAGCCCTTCTCGGTCCACACACCGGCCGAGAGGCCATACATCGTGTTGTTCGCCTTCTCCACCGCCTCGTCGGGAGTACGGAAGGTGAGCACCGAGAGCACGGGGCCGAAGATCTCCTCCTGGGCGATGCGATAGCTCTGCGCGACGTTCGTGAAGACGGTCGGTGCGAACCAGAAGCCTCGCTCGGGCAGCTCGCACGGGGGCTGGTAGATCTCTGCTCCCTCCTCCTCCCCGCTCGCGACGAGCGCGCGAATCCGGTCGAGTTGCTCGCGGGAGTTGATCGCGCCGATGTCGGTGTTCTTGTCGAGCGGGTCGCCGACCCGCAGCTTCTCCATCCGGCGCTTGAGCTTCGCGACGAGGGGCTCCGCAATCGACTCCTGGACGAGCAGCCGGGAGCCCGCACAGCACACGTGGCCCTGGTTGAACCAGATCCCGTTCACGATCCCCTCGATCGCCTGGTCGAGCGCGCAGTCGTCGAAGACGACGTTTGCCGCCTTGCCACCGAGCTCGAGCGTGAGATGCACGCCACGTCCTGCGAGCTCGCGCTGGATCGCCTTCCCCACCTCGGTCGAGCCCGTAAACGCCACCTTGTCGATTCCCGGGTGACGCACGAGAGCCGCGCCGGCTGCGCCGTCGCCCGTGATGATGTTGACCACACCCGGGGGCAGCTCGGCCTGGCGACACACCTCGGCGAAGAGGAGCGCCGTCAGCGGTGTCGTCTCCGCCGGTTTCAGGACGACGGTGTTCCCGCAGGCGAGCGCAGGCGCCACCTTCCACGCGAGCATCAGGAGCGGGAAGTTCCAGGGAATGATCTGCACCGCAACCCCAAGCGGACGGGGACGCCGGTTGGGGAACGCGTACTCGAGCTTGTCGGCCCACCCGGCGTAGTAGAAGAAATGCGCCGCGGCAAGCGGCACGTCGACGTCGCGCGACTCCTTGATCGGCTTGCCCCCGTCGAGCGACTCGGCGACCGCGAACTCACGCGACCGCTCCTGCAGGATTCGCGCGATCCGGAAAAGCATCTTCGCCCGCTCCGACGGTTTCCAGCGACTCCACGGAGCGAACGCGCCGCGAGCGGCCGTGACGGCGGCGTCGACGTCCTCCTCGTCCGCCTGGGCGACCTGGGCGAGGGGCTCCTCCGTCGCGGGCGAGATCGTCTCGAACCACGTTCCCGAGCGCGGGTCGACCATCTCCCCCCCGATAAAGAGCCCGTAACGCTCCTCGAACGAGACGAGCTCGCGTGACTCCGGCGCTGCCGCGTACTCCCACGCCGTCGGCGTCGCGACGGTGCCTCCGCGCTTCGTGACGTCGCCCATCAGTCGATCGTGAACTCGTCGGGGGAGCGATAGATCCCGGTGCGCTGCTTGCGCAGCTGGAGCAGGACGTCGTTCAGCAACGACGAGGCACCGAAGCGGAAGAGCTCCGGTGTCATCCAGGCTGGGCCGAGGGTTTCGTGGAGCACGCAGAGATACTGGATCGCCTGCTTTGCCGTGCGGATCCCTCCGGCGGGCTTCATCCCGATCACACGACCGGTCTCGTCGTGGACGTCGCGGATCACCTCCAGCATGCAAAGCGTCACCGGCAGCGTCGCCGCCGGCACCACCTTGCCGGTCGAAGTCTTGATGAAGTCCGCGCCGCCCGCGATCGCGAGCAGGGATGCGCGGCGCACGTTGTCGTACGTGCCCAGCTCCCCCGTCTCGAGGATCACCTTGAGGTGCGCGTCGCCGCAGGTCTCCTTGACAGCCTCGACTTCGTCGACGACCTCGCCGTAGCGGCCCGAAAGGAAGGCACCACGATCGATCACCATGTCGATCTCGTCGGCGCCCGCCTCGACCGCGGCTCGCACGTCGGCAAGTTTCACCCCGAGCGGAGCCTGTCCCGACGGAAAGGCGGTGGCGACCGACGCGACGCGGACTCCGCTGGAGCCAAGCTTGCGCTTCGCGATCGCGACGAGGCTCGGATAGACGCACACGGCTGCGACTGGCGGAACGCTCCGATCGCTCGGATCGGGTCGCATGGCCTTGGAGCACAGCGCCTCGATCTTGCCGGGGGTGTCGGCTCCCTCGAGGGTCGTCAGATCCATCATCCGGATCGCGAGCTCGAGCGCCCAGAGCTTCGACTCGCGCTTGATCGAGCGCTTCGCGAGGTCGGCGGCGCGTGCCTCGAGCGCGACCGCGTCGACCGCGCCGATCCGCGGCAAACGGGTGCCCGACGGCAGCGCGAGAGGACGCAAGAGAACAGGCGATCGGCTCATACGCTCAGTCTAGGGTCCGACCGCGCCCCTTCTGTCGGATGCGAAGGTCGAGCTCGTTCGGAAGCTACCGCTGTTCGAGCACTGCTCGCGCAAGGATCTCACGGCAAGCTAGAGCCGCTCGAGCATCTTCGAGTCGCGGCGCCACTTCGGGCGGACTTTGACCACGAGCTCGAGGAAGACGGGATGACCGACGAGCCGCTCGACCTCCGGACGCGCCCGCGTCCCGATCTCGCGAATCATCGCCCCTCGCTTCCCGACGAGGATCCCCTTCTGGGACTCCGTCTCGACGAGCACGAACGCGCGCAGCACCTTGTCACCCAGCTCGTCGAGCTCCACCATGATCGCGTGCGGCACCTCGTCGCGCGTGAGGTGGAGCGCCTTCTCGCGGATCACCTCGCAGACACGTTCCTCGGTCGTGAGGTCGGTGCGCTGCTCGCGGGGAAAGAGGACGGGGCCGTCGGGCAGCAGCGAGACGAGGTCGTCGCGCAGCTCCCCCACGCCGTCCTTGGTCACCGCGCTGACCGGATGCAGCGCGTGGAAGTCGCCGAGCGCAGCCGCGACCTTCATCTGCGAGGCGACGTGCCCGTGCTTCAAGCGATCGATCTTGTTGAGCGCGATCACGACCGGGATTCCCAGCGCGAAGACGCGCGTCGCGACGTAGCGATCACCCGCGCCGATCCGGTCGCGTGCCGACAGCACGAAGAGGACGAGATCGACGTCCTCGAACGAGCTGTCCACGGTCGACTGCATTCGCTCGGTCAGGGCGTCCATCGGCCGCTGGAAGCCGGGCAGGTCGGCGAGCGCGAGCTGCCAGTCGGGCCCGTTGGCGACGCCGTAGATCCGTCGCCGCGTCGTGTTCGGTACCTTCGAGGTGATTGCGACCTTGTCGCCGACGAGCGTGTTGACGAGGGTCGACTTGCCGACGTTCGGCCGGCCGGCGACCGCGACGAGCCCGGATCTCACGCAAGGTCGCCCGCGTCGAATTGCTCCGGGAGAAGCTCATCGACCGTCATCTCGACGATCCGACCGCCGTTGCGGAACACGACCTGCTCGACCTGCATCTCGGCGAGCCACTGTCGGCAGCCGCCGCACGGCGATGCAGTGATCGCGGCGATCACGAAGTCGCCGGGGCGGTAGCCCTCGGCGATTGCCCGCGAGAATGCCGTGCGCTCCGCACAGACTCAGAGGGGGTAGGCCGCGTTCTCGACGTTCACTCCCTCGATCACGCGCCCGTCGCGGCACAGCACCGCGACACCGACGTGAAAGCCGGAGTACGGCGCGTACGCACGCTCCGCGACGGAGTCCGCCGCCGCCAGCAGCTCCGCGTCGGTCACACCGAGAACCCCTGGAAGACAACGAGCGTGAGGAGCCCGCCGAGCAGTCCGCCCGAGGCTACCTCCACCGTCGAATGGACACCCGACTCGACCCGTGCCTGGGCCACGAGCAACGCCATGATGAACGCGAGCGAGGACACGAGGAAGCGGTGTTCGGTGTCGTCGAGCACGAGCGTGACCGCCATCCAGCCCGCGAACGCCACCGCCGCGTGCCCGGAGGGCCAGCCTCCGCGGAGCGGGGAGCCGCGGCCGGAGAGCGCCTTCAGCCCGATCACGACCGCGACCGTGAGGACGAGCGCCACGAGGGTGAGCTCGGCGGGAGCCTCCGACAGCTTGTCGAGCAGATTGGAGCTCTCCTCCGCCACCTGCCCCGAGAACACGAGATAGCCAACGGCGACGGCGGTGAGTGCCGCGATCAGGACTGCGCCGGCGCCGATGTCCTTCGCGAGCTTCGCCATCGGGTCGAAGGACGTCGAGGCGACGTCGACGGTGGCCTCGACCGCGGTGTTGATCATCTCCGCGATCAGCACGAACGCGATCGCGATCAGCAGCGCGATCAGCTCCAGTCGCGACACGTCGAAGGCGAGCGCAGCCACGAGCACACCCACCGCGATCACGAAATGGATCCGCATGTTCCGCTGCGTGCGGAGCACGTGGATGATCCCCTCGATCGCGTAGTTGAAGCTCTCGAGGATCGACGGCGCGCGGCGACGGGGTGTGATCATGCTGTCAGCTCAACCATCGACATACACGTGCTCGCGCGCCTCCATCTCGGCCCCGTGCTCGTAACCGAGCAGATGGAGCACGCCGTGCACGAGCGGCCAGCGCCACTCGGCCCCGATGACGGCGGGACAGAGCACGACGTCGCCGAGCGCACGAGGCTCGCCCGGTGGCAGCGCCTCACGGCCGTCGATCGGAAACGAGAGCACGTCGGTCGGCTCGTCGATCCCCAGATGGGCGCGCTTCAGCCCCCGCATCTCGACCGGGCCGACGAAGAGGAGCCCCAGCTCACCTTCGGCCACGCCTTCGCCCTCCAGGACGCTTCGCGCGAGCTCCGTCGCCGCCGGCTCGTCGACCTCGTCCCCGCTGCGGTTCACGACCTCTACGTCGAGCATCGGCTGCGCGGTCCGCACCACTAACGCCGTCGCGCGGAGCCGGTCTCCTCGGCATGCCGCTTGTACGCCTCGACGATCCGCTGCACCAGCTTGTGGCGGACCACGTCCTCGTGCCCGAACTCGACGAATCCGATCCCCTCGACCGGTTGCAGGATGTTCCGCACCTGGATCAACCCGGATGCTTGCTCACGGGGTAGGTCGATCTGCGTGACATCGCCGGTGACGACCATTCTCGAGCCGAAGCCGAGGCGCGTGAGGAACATCTGCATCTGCTCGGGTGTCGTGTTCTGTGCCTCGTCGAGGATCACGAACGAGTCGTTGAGGGTGCGGCCGCGCATGAACGCAAGCGGCGCAACCTCGATCGTTCCGCGATCCATGTACGCGCTCAGCCGGTCCGGATCCATCGTGTCGTAGAGGGCGTCGAAGAGCGGACGCATGTAGGGGTCGACCTTCGCGAGCACGTCGCCGGGAAGGAAGCCGAGACGCTCGCCGGCCTCCACCGCGGGTCGGGTGAGGATGATCCGGCCGACCTGCTTCTCCGAGAGTGCGGCGACGGCGAGTGCGATCGCAAGGTAGGTCTTCCCTGTCCCGGCCGGGCCGATCCCGAACGTCACCGTCGACGCGCGGATCGAGTCGACGTACCTCTTCTGCGTGATCGTCTTGGGCGCGATCTTCTTGCCCCGGTGGCGCCAGACGACGTCGTCGTAGACGTCGCGGATGTCCTCGGCCTGGTCGAGCGCCGCGACGACCGCCCCGACGGTGTCCGGCCCGATCGCGTGGCCGCCCTCGACCAGCTCGACGAGCTCGTCGACGACGGCACGCGCCTCCGCGACCCGCGCGTCCTCACCGGAGAGCGTGAGGCGGTTGCCGCGCAGCGAGATCGAGCAGCCGAGGCGCTCGCGCAACGTGTCGAGAACGCCGTCGGTCACGCCCGCGAGCTCGGCGGCGACCTCGTTCGGAACGGTGAGCACCTCTTGCATGCCGTCCAGTGTAGGGGTCACCGGATACCGTGCCTGCGTGCCACCAGTGCCGTTTCCGCTCGTGCTCTACGACGAGAACTGCAGGTTCTGCACGGCGCTCGCCGGGTGGCTCGAACGGCGAGGCCTGTCGATCGCGGCGATCGGCGGGCCGTGCGGAGACCTGTGGCTGCGTGATCTGCCAAGGGCGCGGCGGTACGATTCGGTGCACGCGGTCGACGCGCTCGGCCGCAGACATTCAGCAGGGGCGGCGGTTCCGGTCGTCCTTCGCGCGCTGCCCGGGGGTCGCGTGCTTGCGTTCCTCCCGGACGCCTTGCCGGGACTCACCGATGTCGCGTATCGCCTGCTTGCCAGGCACCGGTCGACGAGCGGCCGCATGCTCGGAATCCGATAGCACTGCGCCGCCGGCGTCCAGCGAAACCGTGTACAGATGTGGCATCAATCGACGAGGCCCGCGTTCGCTACGGCCATCAGCGTGGCCGTCATCGTCGCGACATGACGTTCCCGCTCGCCGTCGTCGGCGAACGCGTCGGCCTGGCAGATCGTCAACCTACCGCCCGACCGAACGACGCGGCCACGGGCGATGATCCGCCGTCCGACCGCGGGCGCGAGGAAGTTGATCTTGAACTCGACAGTCAGCACCGCCCTCTCTTCGGGCATCAGGGTCAACGCGGCATAGCCGCATGCGGTGTCGGCCAGCGTCGCGACGATGCCACCGTGGACGAATCCGTGTTGCTGCGTCAGCCGCTCGGCGAACGGCAGCTCGATCTCGACCTCGCCAGGCCGGACGGCGAGGAGTCGGCCGCCGAGCTCGACCATCACGCGCTGGCGCTCGAAGCTCGCGCTGACACGTGCCTGGCTCGAGGCAGGCACCGCCGCGCTCACGTCAATCCCAGACCCGAAGATCGACGATTGCGGGAGCGGCAGGATCGAGGTCGTCGACGACCGAGACCTCCGCGTCGAAGCGCAGACCGGCACGAATCTGCTCCCGGACGTTCGTCGTCACGGACTCGACGTCCCCGCGCGATGCCGGAAGGATTTCGCACCGCAGCACGTCGCGGTGGTCGACCCGCTCGACCACGAGCCGGAAGGCATCGAGTCCTGGCACGCCGGCGAGCGCCGAGCGCGCCTGGCGTGGGTGGAGAAAGAGCCCGCGCACCTTGACCGCCTCCCCGGAGCGTCCGAGCCAGCCCGCGATCCGCGGCGCGGGGTTTCCACAAGGGCACGGGTCGGAAAGCATGGCGGAGATGTCACCGGTGCCGAACCGGACGAGCGGATAGTCGGCCGAGAGCAGAGTGACGACCACCTCCCCTTCCTCCCCGCCCCACAGCGCGGACCCGGTGGCCAGGTCGCAGACCTGGACGAGCCGGTCGAGCGGCAGGTGCAACCCCTCACGGCACTCGCATTCGTACCCCAGATTGCCCGCCTCGGCGGTGCCGTACCCCTGTTGGACGACGGCGAGCCGTTCCTCGAGCCACGCGCGGAGCGACGGCGGTAGCGGCTCGGCCGAGACGAACGCCCGCTCGAGCGCCCACCCGGCCGGATCGAGCCCGAGCTCGTCCGCGCGCTCGAGCAGTGCCTTGAGATAGCTCGGCAGACCGACGTACGCGGTGATCGCAAGGTCGCGGCAGGCGCGCGCTTGGAGCTCGAGGCTGCCGACGCCGCCGGGAACCACGCGCGCTCCGAGGGTGAAGGCGGCCTGCTCGAGCATGGCGCCGGCCGGAGTGAGGTGGTAGCCGAAGGCGTTCAGCACGAGATCGTCGGGCCCGAAGCCTGCGGCTCGGAGCGCAGGCGTCCAGCCCCATGGATCATCGACGCCGAGCTCGGGCTCGTACAGCGGCCCCGGGGATTGGAAGATGCGCCGCACTGTCGCGTCGGGGGCGAGCAGACCGCCGAACGGCGGCGACGCCGATTGCAGCTCGACGAGCTCGTCCTTGCGCAGGATCGCCAGGCGATCGAGTGCGGCGACGCTGTCGACGTCGCCCGGCGCCAGGCCCGAGTCGGCGAGCCGGGTCGCAAAGACCGGAACGCGCCGCGCTGCCTCGCTGACGACGGCGGCGATCCGGGGGTCGAAGCCGCGGCTGTACGCGAGGGCCTGCGTCTCGTTCACAGCCATCGTTTCCGCCGGCGGTAGTGCTTCACCTCGCGGTAGCTCTTTCGTTCGCCCGACTCGCTGAGACCGAGATAGAACTCCTGCACGTCAGGGTTCCGTGCGAGCTCGGACGCCTCACCGTCGAGGACGATGCGGCCGTTCTCCATGATGTAGGCACGGTCGGCAACCTCGAGTGCGAGTCGCGCGTTCTGCTCGACGACGAGGATGGTGGTGCCGAGCTCTTCGTTCAGCCGACGGACGATCTCGAAGATCTCCATGACCAGCTTCGGCGCGAGCCCGAGCGAGGGCTCGTCGAGCATCAACAGCTTCGGACGCGCCATCAGCGCGCGTCCGATCGCGAGCATCTGCTGTTCCCCTCCGGACAAATACCCGGCGTTCTGCCGTCGCCGCTCCTTCAAACGGGGAAAGTAGTCGTAGACGAGTGCGAGATCGTCGCCGAACGACCCGTTCCTGTTCGTGTGCGCGCCTGCTCGGAGGTTCTCCTCGGGGGTGAGGTGCGCGAAGATCCGGCGACCCTCCATCACCTGGCTGATCCCGAGCCGGACGATCTCCGCTGCATCGCGATGCTCGATTCGAGCCCCTCGGAAGCTGATCGCACCCATCGTGATCTCGCCGTCCTCGGAGGGCAGCAGGCCGGAGATCGCCTTGAGCGTCGTCGACTTGCCAGCGCCGTTCGCACCGAGTAGGGCCAGCACCTCGCCTTCTGCGACCTCGAGCGACAGGCCGCGCAGGACGAGGATCACCTTGTCGTAGATCACCTCGATGTTGCTGAGCTCGAGCAACCGACTCCTCCTCTTCGTGAATCAGCGTGCCTGGAGAGCCGGCCGGGGCCGGCCCTCCGTCCAGCTCGGCCTACGGAACCACGAACCCCGTCGACGCGACGAACTTGCTGTTCTTGATCGTGTAGACCCGCGAGCCCTTCATTCCGTCGTGGGCCGT
This sequence comes from Gaiella sp., assembly GCA_051003695.1. GTDB lineage: Bacteria > Actinomycetota > Thermoleophilia > Gaiellales > Gaiellaceae > Gaiella. The sequence continues at coordinate 12,680 of JBPCLB010000153.1, forward strand.
GTTGCCCGAGGGGCGAAACTTGATCGGGAAGGTGACTTTGCCTGTCAAATAGGCCGGCATCGTCTCCAGGGCCTCCTTGATGTTCGGCCCGTTGACCGGCTTCTTCGCCCTGATCACCGTGTTGATCGCCTCGCACAGCACCGCCGCCGTGTACCAGCCCTGGAGGAAGCCGAGGCCCTCCTTCGCGAGGCTCGAGCCGTGCGCCTTCAAATAGGCGGCGGGAACCTTCATGCCAACGACGTTGTACGAGACCGGCGTGAAAGGCTGTACGCCGAGCGCGCCTTCCGCCGCCGGGCCTGCGAGCCGGACGAAGATCTCGCTTGCGCAGTAGTTCAGGCAGTAGATCTTCGCGTCGATGCCTAGGCGCTTGAGATCCTTCGCGAGGATCGAGGCAGGTGTGGGGACGTTCTGGATGATGATCGTGTCGGCGCCCTGCTGCTTGGCCTGCAGGAGCTGGGCGTCGAAGGCAGTCGTCCCCGTGATCATCGGATACGACTTCCAGCCGATGTTCAGCTTCTTCTGGTTGATGTACTCGAGGGCGCCCGAGATCGGCGCCGTACCGAAGGCGCTGTTGTTGTGGAAGAACGCGACCTCGTGGCGTTTCTTGTCCTTGCTGATCTGTTTCAGCACGATCTGAGCCTGCGCGGTGTAGTTCGTGCCGACGACGAAGTTGTACGGCGTGTCCTTCGGGTCGGTGAGCGCCTCCGCGAACGAGGCCGACAGGAACGGAAGCTTGTCGACCGTGACCCTGGAGGTCAACGCCGTCGTGTCGGCGGTACCCCAACCCAGGAACGCGACGGCGCCGTCCGACTGGGTCGAGTAGAGCTGCAGCGCCTTGGCGACGTTGTAACCGTAGTCCTGCCCTGTGAAATCGATCTTGTCCTTGTTCGCAAGGCCACCCTTGCTATTCAAGTAGTCGATGTACGACACCTCGCCCTTGCAGTACGACGCCCCGATGTCAGACGTCGGTCCACTCAGGTCGCAAAGTGCCCCGATCTTGATCGTGGCGGTGGTCCGCGCGTAACCGCCCGTGGCTCCCACAACCGCGAGCGCGACCAATGCGGCAACCACAGTGGTTGTCAGCCGAATCTTCACCCTCTACTCCTTTCCTGCGGCGTCCCCGCCGCGCCGAGTTCAGTACCGGAATGGCCACAGTCGGAGGTAGTCCTTGACGCGTTGCCAGATCCGCGCCAGGCCTCTTGGCTCGAAGATCAGGAAGAGCACGATCGAGAGCCCGAAGATGATCTGCTGGATCGCCGGCAAGTTCTCCTGGATGAACGGCAGAGAGCCCTGGAGGTCACCGCCGAGCTGCTGGAGCCATGCCTGCAGACCGATGATGAAGATGGCGCCGTAGGCCGCGCCCGAGACGCTGCCGAGCCCGCCGACGATGATCATCGCAAGGTAGAGGAACGAGACCTCGAACGTGAAGCTCTCCCAGGTCAGGAACGTGTCCCGATAGGCCGTCAGCGCCCCCGCAACCCCCGCGAAGGCGGACGAGAGCGCGAAGGCGAGGATCTTGTAGCGGGCGACGTGGACGCCGATCGCCTCGGCGGCGATATCCTGGTCGCGGATCGCGACGAACGCGCGGCCGACACCAGTGCGAAAGACGTTGGTGGCGAGGATCGCCGCGACGATCCCGAAGCCGGCGATCACCCAGTACCACTCCCACGTGCCGTTGATCGTCCAGCCGAGCAGTGTTGTGGGATCGACGATCGCCAGCGGCTCGGCCGCTCCGAGCACGCTCAGGTGCACGATCGCCCAGGTGATGATCACCTGGGACGCGAGCGTCGCGATCGCGAGATACAGCCCCTTCAGGCGGAGCGCCGGCAGGCCGAAGAACGCTCCGACCGCCGCGCTCACGACAGCGGCGAGCGCGATCCCCGCAAGTGGCGATAGACCCGAATGGATCGAGACCAAGCCGGCCGTGAACGCACCGACCGCGAGGAAGCCAGCGTGGCCGAGGCTGATCTGGCCAGTGAAGCCGACGAGGATATTGAGTCCGATCGCGCCGATCGCCGCAATCCCGATCTGCGTGAGCACCTCCAGCCAGTAGGCGGAAACGACAAACGGAGCGACGGCGACGGCAGCGAGACAGAGCAGGATGCGGGCATGCTCGAGCCGCGTGTGGCGGAGCGCGAGATCTGCGCTGTAGGTTCTGCTGTAGACACCGGTCGTGATGGAGGACATCACACTCGCTCGATCCGGCGCTGGCCAAAGAGACCGTAGGGCTTGACCAGCAGGATCAGCACGAGCGCCACGTACGGGACGAGCTCCGCGGTGCCGCTGATGCCGTTCTCCGCGATGCCGCCGATGCGGATATCGGAGAGCTCGCGGTCGAGGTAGAAGCCGCTGTACTGGCGCAGGAGCCCGATCACCGCGCCGCCGACGACGACTCCGAGCACCGAGTCGAGGCCGCCAAGGATCACGACTGGGAACACGAGCAGCCCGAACGACGCGAGCTCGAGCGAGACGCTGGTCAGATTGGCAAGCAGCAGCCCGGCGCCGACGGCGCTGACGCCGGCCAGGGCCCACGCGACCGCGAAGACGCGGCGTACGCTGATCCCCATCGCGAGCGCTGCCTGCTGATCGTCGGCGACGGCGCGCATCGCAATGCCGTGCCGCGAGCGCTGGAAGAAGATCCCGAAGCCGACAAGCGCAACGGTGACCAACCCGATCGCCCAGAGCCGGTTCTTGCCGATCTCGGCACCGAGGAAACCGACGCTCTCCGACGGGATGAAGGGCGGCAACGCGAGCGGCGTCGGCCCCCAGGCAAGCAACACGATCCCGAGCAGCACGTACGTCAGCCCCACGGTGACCATGATCACGGAGATGATCGGCTGACCGACGAGCGGCCGTAGCACGAGCCGCTCGACGAGGACGCCGAGAGCGACCGCAGCGCCCATCGCGACGAGTACCGCGACCGCCCAGTGCAGCCCCCAGTCGACGATCGCGGCCAGGAGGATGTAAGCCCCGATCAACATGAAATGGCCCTGCGCGAAGTTGATCACGCCCGAGGCCTTGTAAACGATCACGAAGCCGAGCGCGGCGAGCGCGAGGATCGCTCCGTCGGAGAGCCCGGCCACGGTGAGCTGGACGAATACGTCCATCAGTGCCTCCTCCCCGTCGGCTGAGGTTGCGCGTGCACGGGCGAGCCGTTCGTCGACGCGACCCGCAACGACGTTTCGCGCGCGGCAGTCGAGCCGTCCTGATAGGTGACGACGCTCGAGATCGTGACGTCGTCGGCGTCGCCGTACAGCGCGTCGATGATCTCCCCGTAGCGCTCGTTGATCGTGCCGCGCCGCACCTTCCTCGTGCGGGTGAGCTCCTCGTCGTCGGCGTCGAGTTGCTTGTGGAGCAGTACGAAGCGGCGAACGCGGATCGCCTCGGGGAGATCGTCGTTCGCGCGTGCGACAGCCTTGGCGACGAGGTCGTAGACCTCGGGCTTCTGTGCGAGATCAGTGTACGTCGTGTAGCCGAGCCGCTTGCGCTCGGCCCACGTGCCGACCGTCTCCATGTCGATCGCGACGATCGCCGCGACGTGCGGCCGGTCGCCGCCGCCGAAGACCACAGCCTCTTCGACGTACGGGCTGAACTTCAGCTTGCTCTCGATGAAGGCCGGGCTGAAAACCGTGCCATCGGTCGACTCCAGCACGTCCTTCGCGCGATCGATCACCACGAGATGACCGTCCTCGTCGAGGTATCCCGCATCACCGGTGTGCAGCCACCCGTCACGCAGCGCCTCGGCCGTGGCCTCGTCGTTTCGGTAGTAGCCCCCGAACACGGCCGGCGAGCGCAGCAGGATCTCTCCGTGGTCGCCGATGGCGACCTGCGTGCCGGGGAGGCCGACGCCGACCGTGTTGAAGCGGACGTCGTCGTCCCGGTGCATGACGGCGATGCCGCAGATCTCCGTCTGCCCGTAGATCTGCTTGAGGTTGACGCCGATCGAATGGAAGAAGCGGAACACGTCCGGACCGAGCGGGGCTCCGCCGGTATAGGCGTGGCGGAGGCGTGAGAGACCCAGTTGGTTGCGGACGGGACGAAGTGCGACGAGCTCAGCCAGGCCGTGGGCCAGCCGCAGCCCCGGGCTGAGACGCTTGCCGTGCAGACGACGATCCGCCGCGCGCCCGCCGATCCGGTGCGCGACCGCGAAGACCTTGCGCTTGAGCCAGCCGGCATCGTTGAGGCGCACCTGCATCGTCGAGAGCAGGCTCTCCCAGATCCGCGGTGGGCTGAACATCACCCGGGGGCCGATCTCCCGCAGGTCGCCCCGCACCGTCGCCGCCTCCTCGGGGAAGCTGAGCGTGAACCCGGCCTGCAGGCTGCAGCCGACCGAAAGCATCTGCTCACCGATCCAGGCGAGCGGGAGGAAGCTCAAGAACTCGTCGTCTGGCTCGATCGGGTCGACCGCCATGAAGCTCCGCGCCATCGAGAGGAGATTTGCGAAGCTCAGCATCGCGAGCTTCGGCATGCTTGTCGTGCCGGAGGTCGTGCACAGGATCGCCGTGTCGGTGGCCTCGCCGCGCGCAACCTCGTCGTCGAGCCAGCCGGGACGATCGCGCTCCAGCTGGTCGCCCATCCGCCCGACGGCCTCGAACTCGACGAGGACGCCGAGGTCGTAATGCTCGAGACCACGCGGGTCGTAATAGACGATGCGCTCGACCGTCGGCAGCCGGCCGCTCTCACGCAACGAGATCAGCTTGTCGACCTGCTCCTGATCCTCGGCAACGACGATTCGCACCGCTGCGTGCTCGAGTACGTGGTGTACCTCGTCGATCACGCCGTCCGGGTAGAGCCCGACCGACATACCGCCGAGCGACTGAGCAGCGAGCTCGGAAATCACCCACTCCGGCCGGTTGTCGCCGAGGATCGCAAGCGCGTGGCCGCGGCGGAAACCGAGCACGGCAAGACCGTGCGCGAACCGGCGGACACGCCGGTTGTATTCGGCCCACGTGATCGGCTGCCAGATCCCGAAGCGCTTCTCCTGGAGCGCGACGCGGCCGTCGCCGTGATGCGACGCGAGAGCCGCAAGCAGCTGCGGAAACGTCGAGTGCTCCATCAGACCGCGGACCGCTCCTCACCGAGGTAGGCCTCGATCACCTTCGGATCCTTCGAGATCTCGGCCGGCGTCCCATCGGCGATCACCTCGCCGAAATCGAGCACCGTCACGCGGTGCGAGATGTCCATCACGACGCCCATGTCGTGCTCGATCAGGACGACGGTGACGCCGGCTAGCTCGTTGACGTCGAGGACGAAGCGGGCCATGTCCTCCTTCTCCTCGGCGTTCATGCCGGACATCGGCTCGTCGAGCAGAAGGATCGCCGGCTGCATGCAGAGCGCCCGCCCGAGCTCGACTCGCTTTTGGAGCCCGTAGGCCAGAGTGCCGACGTGCTGTTTACGGAGCGGCTGGAGTCCGAGGAAGTCGATCACCTCCTCGACCAACTCGCGTTCACGGATTTCCTGGCGTCTCGCGGGGCCGACGTAGACAGCGGCGCTGAAGACGTTGTGCCGCATGTGGACGTGCCGGCCAAGCATCAAGTTGTCGAGCACGCTCATGTGCCGGAACAGCTCGATGTTCTGGAACGAGCGAGCCACGCCCCACCTGGCGATCCGGTTGGGACGCGCGTGGGTGAGCTCCCGCAGCTTGCCGTTGTGGAGCCTGATCGTCCCCTCCTGCGGGCGGTAGAGGCCGCTGACACAATTCAGCAGGCTCGATTTCCCGGCGCCGTTCGGCCCGATCACGGCATGGATGTCGCCCTGTCGGACGGTGAGGGAGACGTCATCGAGAGCGCGCACTCCGCCGAAGCGGAGACCGATGGAGTCGACCTCTAGCTGCACGGCGCCTCGGTCTAGCCTGCTGCCGCTCAGCTCGTGGCGATACGCACGTGACACGAGTAGCGACAATAACATCGTCGTCCTCGCCGAACCGGTGAGCGGCGACTCGCAGCCGGACGACCGCGACCGCGCTCTGACGGCATGGAAGGGGCGTGTTCGCGGTTGTGGCGGATCAGGCGATCGCGAGCGAGGCGCTGGCCGGCATCGACTGCCCGCCAGAGGGTGAGCTCGGCGTGCTCGTGCACAACGAGCGCGGGCCCAAGGCGGCGCCCGAGTTGCACGAGTTCACCACCGCGGCCGAGGAGCGCCTGCCGGCGTCGGGCTGACCGCACATTTCAACGACGAGCGAGGTCAGGGGCTCGCGAGCAGTCCAACGGGCCAACGTTCACATGCGCGCGATCATGGCACGACCGAAGGCAGAGCTCGAGACCTCGGTCGCGCCCTCCATCAGCCGGGCGAAGTCGTAGGTGACCTGCTTGTCGGCGATCGCGGCCTCGAGCGAGGAGATGAGCAGGTCGGCCGCTTCGATCCAGCCGAGATGGCGCAGCATCATCTCTGCCGAGAGGATCAGCGACCCCGGGTTCACCTTGTCCTGGCCGGCGTACTTCGGCGCGGTGCCGTGCGTTGCCTCGAACATCGCGACCTCGTCGGACATGTTCGCACCTGGCGCGATCCCGATCCCGCCCACCTGGGCCGCGAGCGCGTCCGAGACGTAGTCACCGTTCAGGTTGAGTGTCGCGATCACGTCGTACTCCGCGGGGCGCAGCAGAATCTGTTGCAAGAACGCGTCCGCGATCATGTCCTTGACCGTGATCGCTCGGCCGGTGCGCGGACTGGGAAACGTCAACCAGGGGCCGCCGTCGAGCGGCTCGGCGCCGAACTCGCGCACGGCGAGTGCATAGCCCCAGTCGCGGAACGCACCCTCGGTGAACTTCATGATGTTGCCCTTGTGCACGAGCGTCACCGAGCTGCGGTCGTTCGCGATCGTGTACTCGATCGCCTTGCGCACGAGCCGCTCGGTGCCCTCGCGCGACACGGGCTTGACGCCGATCCCCGATGTCTCCGGAAACCGGATCTTGCGGACGTCCAACTCGTCCCGGAGGAACGAGATGAGCCGTCGCGCACCCTCGGACTCGGCCTCCCACTCGATCCCCGCGTAGATGTCCTCGGAGTTCTCGCGGAAGATGACCATGTCCGTCTGCGACGGATCCTTGAGCGGGCTCGGCACACCGCGGAACCAGCGCACCGGGCGCAGGCAGACGTAGAGGTCGAGCTCCTGCCGGAGCGTCACGTTCAGAGACCGGATGCCGCCCCCAACGGGCGTCGTCAGCGGACCCTTGATCGACACCGCGTAGTCCTTGACGGCCCGCAGCGTCTCCCCCGGCAACCACAGGTCGCCGCCGTACACCCGCGTCGACTTTTCCCCCGCGTAGATCTCCATCCAGTGGATCGTGCGCTCGCCCTCGTATGCCTTCTCGACCGCGGCCCCCACGACGTCCTTCATCACCGGCGTGATGTCGACGCCGATGCCGTCCCCTTCGATGAACGGGATGATCGGGTTCACGGGGACCGGCTCGCCGGGCACGATTCTCGCGCCGCCGGCGGGCACCTCGATCCGAGAGACGGTGCTCATTCCGTCAAGGCTAACGCAGCGCCGGCTCGTCTACCCTCGTCAGCAGTGGTCGCGTCCACCGCACGACACATCGCCGACGTCCTGATCGAAGGGTTCGATCGGCACTATCGTCTGTTCTCCGACACGACCGAGCGGGCGAAGGAACGCTACGAGGCAGCGGCCTGGGCAGAAGCGCAGCGCGCCGTGCAGGAGCGCGTCCGCTTCTATGACGAGCGGGTGCGCGAGTGTGTCGCGCGCCTGCGCCGGGAGCTCGCGGCCGACACGCTCGACGACGCCACCTGGCAGCAGGCGAAGCTGCTCTACCTGGGGCTGCTCGTCGAGCACAAACGACCCGAGCTGGCCGAGACGTTCTTCAACTCCGTGATCACACGGATCCTCGATCGCACGTACGTCCACAACGACTTCATCTTCGTGCGCGCCGCGACCTCCACCGAGTACATCGAGTCCGATCCGCCGAACTACCGGAGCTACTACCCGAAGGAACCCGGGCTGCACTCGACGTTCGTCGAGATCTTCTCCGATTTCGGCTGGGCGTTGCCGTTCGCCCGCCTCGAGCACGACGTCGAGCACGTGATCGCCGCGCTGCTCCGGCACCTCGGCGGCGAATGGCCGACAGCAGACCCCAACCACCAGGTGCAGGTGCTCGGCTCGGCGTTCTACCGCAACAAGGCGGCGTACGTGATCGGGAAGCAGGTGAACGGCCACGACGAGACGCCTTTTGCGGTTCCCGTGCTCCACGGCGACGACGGCCGCCTCACGCTCGACACGATCCTGCTCGATCCGGAGAGCATCAGCGCGCTCTTTTCCACGTCGCGTGCGTACTTCATGGTCGACATGGACGTGCCCTCCGGCTACGTCCAGTTCCTGCAGGGCGTGATGCCGATCAAACCGCGCTCCGAGCTCTATACCGCTGTGGGGCTCGGCAAGCAGGGGAAGACGCTCTTCTACCGCGATCTCCTCCACCACCTGCACCACTCGCAAGACCTGTTCGTCGAAGCACCCGGAATCCGCGGGCAAGTGATGCACGTGTTCAACCTGCCGTCCTACCCGTACGTGCTCAAGGTGATCCGGGACGTGTTCGGTCCGGCGAAGAACACCGACCACGAGACCGTGAAGCGGAAATTCCGCATGATCAAGGAGGTCGACCGCGTGGGGCGGATGGCAGACACCCTCGAGTTCACCGACCTCGCCCTTCCCCGGTCGCGCTTCGAGCCGGTGCTCCTCGAGCAGCTCGGTGAGCTCGCGGCCTCTGCGATCGAGCACGACGGCGCAAACCTGATCGTCAAGCACTGCTACGTCGAGCCGCGGATGATTCCGCTCAACCTCTATCTCGAGGGTGCAACCGCGCACCAGCTGGAGCGCGCGGTGCGCCAGTACGGCGACGCGATTCGCGAGCTCGCAATTGCGAATGTCTTCCCGGGCGATCTCCTGTGGCGAAACTTCGGCGTCAACCGTGACGGGCGCGTCGAGTTCTACGACTACGACGAGATCGAGTACCTCACCGATTGCACCTTTCGGACCGTGCCGCCGCCGCCAAACCCCGAGGCGGAGATGTCAGGCGAGGTCTGGCACCCCGTCGGCCCACGGGACGTCTTCCCCGAGGAGTTTCCGTCGTTTCTGCTCGGCAACCCCGACGTGCGCGCAGCCTTCCTGCGCCACCACGCTGATCTACTCCGGCCCGACTTCTGGCAGGAGTGCCAGCGAAGGATTCTCGAAGGCGAGATCGTCGAGTTCTTCCCGTATCCGGAGTCCGTGCGCTTCTGCAACCTCGGGCCCTAGTGTTTCGGCGAAGCCGAAACGCTATGCGAGCTTCTCGCGGACGAGCTGGCTGACGGTCGAGCCGTCCGCGCGGCCCGACACCTGCGGCATCACGTCGGCCATCACGCGCCCGAGGTCGCGGAGCGACGTGGCCCCCACCTCCGCGATCACATTGTCGACGATCTCCTCGATGTCGTCCTCCGAGAGCGGCTCGGGCATGAACTCCTCCAGCACCTCGAGCTCGAACTCCTCGTCGTCGGCCTGCTCCTCACGACCTGCGGTGCGATAGGCGTCGGCGGCTTCGATCCGCCGTTTCCGCTCTCGCTGCAGCACCTGCAGCGACTCGTCGTCGGAGAGGGAGCGCAGGAGCTCCTTCTCGGCCGAGCGGAGGCTCGCGAGGATCAGGCTGAGCGCGTCGCGCCGATCGGCGTCGCGCGCGAGCCGCGCGTCCTTCAGCTCCTGCTGGATGCGGTCGACCAGACTCATACGCGTGCGGCCCGCCCATCCCAGCCACCGAGGACGTGCCAGTGCAGATGGTAGACCTCCTGACCGCCACCCGGCCCGACGTTGACCGTGACGCGGTAGTCCTCGAGTCCTGAGACGCGTGCGGCCTCGGCGACGAACCGCAGCATCCGAGCTGCCTCCTGATCGGGGAACTGCTCGACGTCACGGAACGTGTCCACGTGACGCTCGGGCAGCACGAGCAGGTGCACTGGCGCCTTCGGGGCGATGTCGCGGATCGCGACGAAGCCCTCCTCGGCGTGCACGTGATCATCACCTTCGGCGACGAGCCGGCAGAAGAGGCAGTCCTCAGGCGGCAACTGCGAGCACCCCCTCGTTCGCGACGCCGATCGCCCGAGCGGTCACGAACGAGCCGAGCTCCGCATCGACGAACCACGGTGTGTAGTCGTCCGCGAAGCCACGGCCGGGCCGGTCGACGAGCACACGGTCGACGGTGCCGAGCTTGCTCGCGTAGCGCCGCTGCGCGAGCTCGTCCGAGAGCGCGCGGAGGCGTGCGCTGCGGTCGCGCTTCTCCGCAGCCGGAACGGTGTCTTCGATCGCCGTGCGTGTGCCAGGGCGAGGTGAGTACGGAAAGACGTGCACCTTCGCGAGCCCAAGTCGCTCGACGAGCGACAATGTCCGACGGAACGCAGGCTCGTCCTCGGTTGGGAACCCGACGATCATGTCGGTCGTGAGGTTGAGCTCCGTGAGCGGCTCCAGCTTCCGGAGCGCCTGGGAAACGGTGTAACGACGCCCCATCGCGCGGAGCACTGCGTCGTCGCCCGACTGCAACGGGACGTGCAGGTGCGCGCCCACGGTCGGCGTCTCGCGGAGAGTGGCGACGAGCTCGGCATCGACGTGGTTGAGCTCGATCGAGCTGAGTCGCAGCCGCTCGAGCCCGGGAACCGTCCCCGCCTCGCGAAGCAGCCGCGCGAGCGTGTATCCGTGCTCGCGATCACGGAAGCAGCCGAGGTTGACGCCTGTGAGCACGACCTCGCGGTGACCCTGGGCGACCCGGCGCGCGATCTCCTCGAGGACGGCGGCCGCGCGGCGACTGTGGCTCGCGCCGCGCACGAGCGGGATCACGCAAAAGTGGCACGAGAACGAGCAGCCGTCCTGGATCTTCACGAACGCGCGTACCCGATCGACGCGGTGCCCGGCGACGACGCACCCGATCGCACCGACGTCGCCCGCGACGAAGGCGGCCGCGTCCTCACCGGTGCGACCGGTGAGGCGCACGTTCGCGGGCAGCCCGTCCAGCGCGCCCTCGAGCCGGGTCGCACAGCCGGTGAGATACACGACGCGCGCGCTGCGCGCGGCCCGGGAGGCCGCCTGGCGGGACTTCGAGACGGCCTCGTGGGTGACACAGCAGGTGTTCACGACCTGCACCTCGGCGTCACTCCCACCCTCGACATGCCCGGTTGCGAGCAGGCGCTCCCGTACCGCCTGGGCGTCGGCGAACGAGACCTTGCAGCCGAGAAATCGCGTCGAGAACGTCGTCATCGAGCGAAAGCGTAGACGGTTCGGTCTCCTCGGCACGTCGACCCAGCCTCAGCAGGAACCGTGCTACGAAACCGATCCCCGGCCCATCCGTCGAGCTCGCGGGTCTCGACGAGCTCCCAACCCGGATGAGACGGGCGTTCGCCGGCCAGGTAGCCCGACGTGATCGCCTCGCTCGTCTCGAGCCGGGCGAGGATCGACTCGACGGGGCGCAGGAGGACGTTTGCGACAGCGACGCGTGCCTGCGGGAGCGGCGCGGAGAGCGCATCGAGCTCCGAAACGACGAGCGCGAGCCCGTTGACAGCGGCGTTTGCGCGCGTGACCGCGACCGCGATGGGGTCGGCGTCGATCGCCGCCACCGGGTCGAAGCCCAGGCGTGCGCCTGCGAGGGCAAGCACGCCTGAGCCGCAGCCGACATCGAGCAGCGAGCCGCGCTTGCACCGAGCGAGGAGCTCGACGCACAGCCGTGTCGTCGGATGGGCCCCGGTGCCGAACGCGCGACCCGGGTCGATCATCACTGCCGGGAGATCTGGAGGAGGTTGCTCCCACGGAGGGCCGATCCAGACGCCACCGGCGATCACGGGCCGGTGAAACGAGCGCCACGCGTCGGCCCAGCCGTCTGCCACGTCGCTCGTCGTCGCGTTTGGAAACGCCTCCGTTAGTTCGACCGGGTCGTGGACGTACACGGCGAGCTCGAGCTCGCTCGGCCGCTCGACCTCCTCGAAACCGCCCGGTGCGAGCTCCAGGAATGCGGCACGGGCCGTCTCTGCGTCGGCAATCGGAACGCGGACCGCGACCCGGATCACGCCGCCCTGCTCAGTCGAAACGAGCGTTCCGCGACCCACGTCCGATCGTCTTGCTCGACGAGCAGCACGATGGCGTCCGCGCTCGCGCGCAAGGGAAGCGCGGGCGCGAGCGCCTCGCGCAGCTCCTCTGCGATCTGCTCCAGCCGGATCGGATCGGGGTCGCCGGCGACCGTGAGATGCGGTACCGGGTAGAGCGACTCGTCGCCGTACGGGACGATGCTCGGGAAACATGCGCGCGTGACCGCGATCAGCCCCAGGAATGCCTCGGCAGGCTCTGGTGCGAGCCACGCGTGCGTGGGAAACGTCTCGACCCGATCGAGGGAGAAAGCGAACTCCGACTCGCCGGCGTAGACGGTCTCGAGGGTGTCGAGCACCTTGGTGTCGAGCTCGTCGGCCGTGACGAAGGGGAACAGGATCGTGACGTGCGGTGGGATCCCACGCTCGACCGTCTCGCGGAGGTAGCGGAGACGCCACGGCGAGACCGCCTGCTCGGCCTGCTCGACGACGACCACGAGCGCCGTCCGCCGGGGCGAGGTCACCGAAACGCGTGTTTCAGGCGCGAGAAGAGACCCTCGTCGCCGTCGTCGCGATACGCGTCCTTGCCCAACTCCCGCTCCAGCTCGACGAGGCGCTCGCGCTGCTGCGGGGTGAGCCTACTTGGAATGCGGATGTCCACGTGGACGTGGAGGCCGCCGCGGCGACCCGTCTCGAGCGATGGCATCCCACGACCTCGGACGACGTGGATCGACCCGGGCTGGAGACCGCTCGGCAGCTCGACCTCGAGCTCGCCTTCGGCCGTCGGCACGGTCACGGTCGTGCCGATCGCCGCCTCGGTCATCGTGATCCGCGCAAGCGTGTGCAGCTGGTCGCCGTCCCGCTCGAGCCCCTCGACCGCAAACACCGCGACCTGGACGTACGCGTCGCCTCGCGGGCCGCCGCGGGAAGCCTCGTGGCCCTCGCCGCGAATGCGGATGCGCTGTCCGTCGTGGATGCCCGCGGGAATCTGCACCTCGAGCGAGACGTCCTCGACCGACCGTCCGGCGCCGTCACACGCGGCGCACGGCGTGTGGACGATCCGGCCGGCTCCCGTACACCGCGGGCACGTCCCGGCGCGCACGACCTGGCCGAAGAAGCTCTGGGAGATCTGCTGGACGCGGCCGGATCCGCCACACCCCGGGCAGGTGGTGCTCGCGTTGCCCGGCTCGGCACCGTTGCCTTTGCAGCGAACGCAGGCCCGGGCGACTCGCACGGGTACCTCGAGCGCGATCCCCGTGAGTGCGTCGGCGAGCGTGATCTCCGCGACAGCGCCCACGTCCTCTCCCCGTCCGGACTGCGCACCCTGCCGACCTCCACCGAAGAGACCATCGCCGAAGAACGCCGCGAAGACGTCCCCGAGGTTGCCGAGGTCGAATTCCGTGGGCGTGAAGCCGCGACCGCGCAGACCTGCGTGCCCATAGCGGTCGTAGGTCTCGCGACGCGCGGGATCGGAGAGCACCTCGTAGGCCTCGGCAACGACCCGGAACCGCCCTTCTGCGTCGGATTCTGTGCTGACGTCGGGATGCAGCTCGCGGGCGAGCTTGCGGAAGGCGCGTTTGATGTCGGCGTCGCTCGCGTCGCGGGCCAGTCCGAGCAACGCGTAGTAGTCCTGCTCCGTCGTCGCCATCAGACGCCTTCGTAGACCTCTTCGACCAGCCGCGAGAGCTCGAATGCGGCCGCGCGAACCGAGCGGATCGCCTTGTCGTAGTCCATCCGCAACGGCCCGACGAGGCCAACGGCACCGAGCGAGCGATGCGTGAGCCCGTAGGTGGAACCGACATAGGCGACGTCGTGAAGCTCCCGTCCGTCGATCGCCGGTCCGACGCGGACGACTGTCCGCTGGGGGTCGAGGGCGTCGGAGAGGAGCGCGAGCACGGCCGCACGCCGCTCGAGCACCTCGAGCAGTCGATGACACGCCTCGAGCTCCGTGCCTCGCGCATCGCCGAGAAGGCTGGCCGCGCCGCCGACGTAGAGCTCGGTCGCGTGCTCCAGCACGTCCGCGAAGGCCGGACGGATCGTCTCCAGGAACCGATGCTCACGAAACGAGAGGCTTGGATCCTCGAATCGTCGCCTCAGCAGCGAGGGGCTGATCCGGTGACCGGTGACGACCTCGTCGAGGTAGGTCACCGCCCAGTCGACGAGCCCCGAGTCGACGGGCTCCTCGAACTCGAAGACGCGCTTCGAGACGGCACCCGACGCGGTGATCACGACGACGATCACAACGCGCGGCTGAAGCTGGAGCACCTCCACGTGGCGCACGGCGGCCGACTCGATCGACGGCGCGGAGACGAGCGCGAGTAGGTGGGTCGCGTCCGACAGGGTGTCCGTCGTCTGACGGAGCGCCCGCTCCAACTCGTTTCGCATCGCGCTGAGGTCGACGGGGAACGGGCCGGGACGGCCGTCGAGCTCGCCGATCAGGCCCTCCGCGTACAGCCGGTACCCGGATTCCGTCGGGATCCGTCCCGCCGAGGTGTGCGGATGAGTCAGCAGCCCCTGGGTCTCGAGCTCGGCGAGCTCGCTGCGGACGGTCGACGAGGACACGTCGAGACCCGAGCGCTCGACGAGCGACTTCGAGCCGACCGGCTGTCCGCTCGCGACGTATTCCTCCACGACATGGCGGAGGATCTCGCGTTTGCGCGGGCTCAGCTCCATGGGCTCATGGTACGGGTGGGGGCAGCGAGCGCCCGCCGCTCAGCGGTCGTGGATGCGCTCGAGCTGCGATCGGAAGACGACGGTGAACAGCGCGTATCCCACGCACAGCGTGAGTGCGAAGAAGGCGGACAGTGCAAGCGGGCGCGCGTGCGCGAGCGGGTCGATCGCCGCCGCGGCGAGCCCGCGGACGATCTTCCCGGGCTCGGTGAAGAGCTCCCAGGAGTTCCAGCGCTGGAATCGGCCGAGGTAGACGCCGAGGCCGCTGAGCACGAGCGCCGAGACTGCAACCGTCCAACCGCCCACGGACCCGAGACGCTTCGACGTGACGATCTGGATCAGGTAGAGCGAGACGAAACCGAGCACGAGTCCCACCGCGGCCGCGGCGCCGACGAGGAGCGTGTCATACCAGAGCGCTCCCGTCCGATACTCGTCCAGCCACTTGGCGTCCGTGACGATGTACGGCGCGTTCGGGAGGAAGAGCAGCCACACAAAACCGAGCGCGAGCAGCCGGTTTCGAGATGCGCCGTGTCGCGCGCCGTCGTACAGCACGAGCGCGACCACGAACGGAATCCAGGCGAGGAACAGGTTCCAGACGAGGTTCGTCGTATCGAGGCTGCCCGTGCGCTGCACCCGGAAGGCGACGCCGGTCGTGACCACGACTGACGCTGCGAGGAGCGCCCCGACGAGCATTCGCCGCCGATAGCTCGCTCCGTCTCGGGCACGCAGCACCACGAGTTCGATGCTAGCCGCGACGTGTAAGCGCTTCGTATGAGCCGGCAGCGGACTCGGGTGCCGATCTTCCCGTTCCCGGGCGCCGTTCTCGCAGGCGCGGAGAGCGGCCTTCGTCAGCTCGTCGAGAGGCGACGAGCGACAACCCGCGGCGAGACGGGCACTCGCCGAGGAGCTTGCAGACCGCACACGCTCAAGCCACGAGCTCCGCGGTCACGGCGTCGCCGAGCAGACGCCCGCGCGGCGTCAGCCGGATCGATCCCCGGGGTGCCGGCTCGACCAAGCCCCCGTCCTGCAAGCGCTCGAGCGCAGCCCAGTCGACGACGTCCTCCAGCCCTTCGAGCGCCAGCGGCTCGTCCAGACGCAAGCCCAGCATCAGCCTCTCGACCCGCTTCGTTTTCGGATCGAGAGATTCCACCTCCGACGGTGCATCGCTCGCGGAGCCGAGCGCTTCGACGTAGCGAGCGAGCGACGAGCCGTTCCGTCGCCGCACCGCTCCGACCGTCGACACCGCACCAATGCCGACACCGAGGTAGTCGTGTCCGTGCCAGATCGCCAGGTTGTGCTGCGCGCGGAGCTCGCGGCCGTCGGCGTCGCGACAGAAGTTCGCCGTCTCGTACCAACGGTAACCGGTACCGGTGAGGGTCTCGACCACGCGCTCGACATAGCACTCCATCGCCTCCGCTTGGCGGGCGAGCTCTACACCGTGCGAGTGAGCGAATCGCGTCCCGGGTTTCGCCTCGAGCTCGTAACAGGAGAGGTGTTCCGGCTCGAGTTCGACGGCAGCCGCGAGATCCGCGTCGAGGTCGGAGGGGCTCTGGCCGGGGATCCCGTAGAGCAGATCGAGCGAGAGGTTGTCGAAATTGGCATCACGGAGAGTGTGCACTGCGCGTCGGACGTCATCGGGTGTCGCCGTGCGCTCGAGCACGGCGAGCAGCTTCGGCCGAAACGACTGCGCCCCCAGAGAGATTCGAGAGACTCCGTGTTCCCGCAGCAGCCTCGCGAGCGCCGGCGTGACCGTCTCGGGATTCGCTTCGACCGTGACCTCGGCCGCCGCGGGCAGTGCACCCAGCAGGCGAGCAAGCGCGCCAGGCTCCGTGAAAGTCGGCGTCCCGCCGCCGACGAACACCGTCTCGACCTCCTCGGCGAGCACGCCACCCTCCCGCCCGAGCTCGGCGAGCAGCGCAGCGACGTAGCCCCCGTGCTGCTCCAGCCGGCCGACCGCGGTGACGAAGTCGCAGTACCCGCAGCGGTGGACGCAGAAGGGGAGGTGAACATAGAGGTGACGGACGTCGCCCACGGTCATCCGCCTCGCGCAGCGAGGTGGTGCTCGACGAGCCGCTTCGGTGCGCGCTCGAGCCACACGTCCTCGACAGGCCGAACGAGCGTTGGGTCGGCGCGTTCCAACCGCACGAGCACCAGCCCGAACTCCACGACGTCCTCCCAGGTCACTTCTTCTTGTCGCCGTCCAGATTCAGCACCGCGAGGAACGCCTCCTGCGGCACCTCGACGCCCGCGACCTGCTTCATCCGCTTCTTGCCCTTCTTCTGCTTCTCGAGCAGCTTCCGCTTGCGGCTGATGTCGCCGCCGTAGCACTTCGCGAGCACGTCCTTGCGGCGGGCCTTGACCGTCTCGCGCGCGATCACGCGCGACCCGATCGCGGCCTGGATCGGGACGTCGAACATCTGTCGCGGGATCTCGACCTTGAGCCGCTCGACGAGCAGCTTGCCGCGCTCGTAGGCGGAGTCGCGGTGGATGATCAGCGAGAGCGCGTCGACCTGTTCGCCGGCGACGAGGATGTCGACCCGCGAGAGGTTGCCGTCGCGGAAGCCGGCGAGGTCGTAGTCGAAGCTCGCATAGCCGCGGGTCCGCGACTTGAGCTGGTCGTAGAAGTCGATCACGATCTCGCCGAGCGGCAGCTCGTAGTTGAGCAGCACCCGGGCCTCGGACAGGTACTCCATGTGGTCGAAGCGCCCGCGCCGCTCCGTGCAGAGCTCCATCACCGAGCCGACGTAGTCCTTCGGCACGATCACCTGCGCGCGGACGTAGGGCTCCTGCACCTCCTCGACCTCGCGCGGCATCTCGGCGGGGTTGTGCACCTCCTGCCACTCGCCGTTCTTCTGCTTGACGTTGTAGGCCACGTTCGGCGCGGTGACGAGCAGGTCGAGGTCGAACTCGCGCTCGAGCCGCTCGCGCACGATCTCCATGTGGAGCAGGCCGAGAAACCCGCAGCGGAAGCCGAAGCCGAGCGCCTGGGAGGTCTCTGGCTCGTAGAAGAGGGCGGCGTCGTTGAGTTTCAGACGCTCGAGCGCGTCGCGGAGCTCGGGGTAGTCGTCGGAATCGGTCGGGAAGAGACCGGCGAACACCATCGGCTTGACGTCCTTGTAGCCGGGCAGCGGCTCGGTCGCGCCGCCCTTCCGCAGGGTGAGCGTGTCTCCGACGCGCAGGCGTGAGACGTCCTTCAATCCGGTGACGACGTAGCCGACCTCGCCCGCCTCGAGCGCCTCGACCGGAACCCGCTGAGGCGACATGTAGCCGAGCTCCTCGGCGTCGAAGTCGGTGCCCATCGCCATCGCGCGGAGTCCTGCGCCGGTCGGCAGCTGCCCGTCGACGACCCGGACGAAGGCGATCACCCCGCGGTACTGGTCGTAGCTCGAGTCGAACACGAGCGCGCGCGGCGGCGCGTCGGAAACTCCATCGGGAGCGGGGATCCGCGCGACGATCGCGTCGAGCACCTGATCGACGTTGAGCCCCGACTTCGCAGAGATCCGGGCGATGTCCTCCGCCGAGCCGCCCAGCAGCTCGACGATCTCGGCTGCGGCGCCGTCGGGGTCCGCCGACGGCAGATCGATCTTGTTGACGACGGAGACGATCTCGAGGTCGTTCTCGATCGCGAGGTAGGCGTTCGCGAGCGTCTGCGCTTCGATGCCCTGCGCAGCGTCGACCACGAGCACCGCGCCCTCACAGGCCTGCAGGCTGCGTGAGACCTCGTAGGTGAAGTCCACGTGTCCCGGGGTGTCGATCAGGTTGAGCTGGTGGTCCTTCCAGTGGACGCGCACCGCCTGCGCCTTGATCGTGATCCCACGCTCCCGCTCGAGGTCCATCGAGTCGAGCAGCTGGTCACGCATGTCGCGGTCGGCGACGGTGTCGGTGAGCTGGAGAATCCGGTCGGCAAGCGTCGACTTCCCGTGGTCGATGTGCGCGATGATCGAGAAGTTGCGGATCCGGCTCTGGTCCATGGCAGGTCGGCGCCGATCGTAGCTGTGGTGCGGTTTTCCTCCTCTGGGGCGATTCCGTCAGGGAGGCGGGCGATCCACGAGTTCCTGGGCGTAATGGTTCAGCGATCGCTGATACCTCGGCAGGTGTCGGGACAACGCCGCCAAGGCCAGCGATACAGCTTCAAGCTCGCGCCCCGTGTCGACGAGCGCGAGCGCGAGGAACGCACTGACGGCGTCGTCCAGCTGATCGGAGCCGGCGTCTCGTTCTGCGGTCAGCAACGCGACGCTCTCGTGTGCCCGGCCGACGTTGCGCAAGGAGCTTGCGAGCTGGATGATGGCTCGACGCCGACGCTCGCTCTCGAGCCCGAGCTCGAGGGCCTGCTCGTACAGCGGCACGGCCAGGTCGGACCGGCCGGTCGAGTCGAACGAAGCCGCGCGCTCGAACGCCGCCACGGCGCTGTCTGCGGGCAGCTCGGTTACGAGCTCCTCGAGGCGCGCCCGAAACCGTTCGTCGCTGTGGTCGTCGATCGATGCCCACAGCGCTGCGAGGCGCTGCTCCCACTCCGCCGTTCTGTGCGTCACCAAACGGCCGTGGCCGGTCAGCCGCGTTTCTCGATCGGCACGACGTCGCGCTCGCCCGCGCCGACGTACACCTGGCGCGGCCTGGCAATCTTCTGCTCGGCGTCGTTCAGCATCTCGTCCCACTGCGCGATCCAACCCGGCAGCCGCCCGAGCGCGAACAGGACGGTGAAGTAATCGGTCGGGTAGCCCATCGCCTGGTAGATGAGGCCGGAGTAGAAGTCGACGTTCGGATAGAGCTTGCGGCTGACGAAATAGTCGTCCTCGAGCGCGATTCGCTCGAGCTCGAGCGCGATCTCGAGCTTGGGATTGAGCCCTGTCTGCTCGAAAACCTCGTCGGCGACCCGTTTGATCAGCGTCGCCCGCGGGTCGTAGCTTTTGTAGACACGGTGACCGAACCCCATTAGCCGCCCGCCACCGCCCTTGACCTCCCCGATGAAGGCCGGAACGTGCTTCGTGTCACCGATCTCGTCGAGCATCCGGAGGACGGCCTCGTTGGCGCCCCCGTGAAGAGGGCCGTAGAGCGCGGCGATCCCGGCGGAAACCGCCGAGAACGGGTCGACGTGCGAGGAGCCGACGCCGCGTACCGCGCTCGTGGAGCAGTTCTGCTCGTGGTCGGCGTGCAGGATCAGCAGGATCTCGAGCGCGCGCTGGAGCACCGGGTTCGGCTCGTGTCGGCCGCCGATCTCGAAGGTCATGTTGACGAAGTTGCCGATGTAGTCGAGGTCGTTGCGCGGGAGCACGTACGGCAGGCCGCGCGAGTGGCGGAACGCGAGCGCGGCGATCGTCGGCACCTTCGCGAGCAGTCGTACGCGCTGCAGGCGGCGGTTGGCCGGGTCGGCGATGTTCTTCGCGTCCGGGTAGAACGTCGAGAGCGCACCGACCGTTCCGAGCAGCATGCCCATGGGGTGCGCGTCGTAGCGAAAGCCCTCCAGGAATTTCGTCACGTTCGTGTGGACGTAGGTGTGGAGCCGCACCTCGTCCTCCCAGGCGCTCAGCTGCCCGGCGGTGGGGAGCTCGCCTTCGAGGAGCAGGTAGGCGGTCTCCAGAAAGGTTGCATGCTCCGCGAGCTGCTCGATCGGATAGCCGCGGTAGCGCAGGATGCCTGCGTCGCCGTCGATGTACGTGATCGCGCTGCGGCAGTTGGCGGTGTTGAGGAAGGCCGGGTCGTAGGAGAGCAGCCCGCCGTCGCCATCAGACGCGCTCAACTGACGCAGATCGGTGGCACGGATCGTGCCGTCGACGATCGGCACGGTTACCTCGCGGCCGGTGCGGTTGTCGACGATCGTCAGGCTGTCTTCCGGCATCTCCCTCCCTTCTCGGGATCGGCTCAACCTACCGCGGGAGCCGAATCGGTGCCCGGAACCCGGGCTTCAGAACGCTCCGGCTTCAGGCCGTTCCCAGACGGAGAAGCTCCCGCAGTGACCCGAGCTCGCGGACGCGAAACAGGGTGCACGCGACGAGGTAGCCGGCCGTTCCCAGCACGAGCGCGCCGCCGACCGACGCCAGCTGACCGAGCAAAGAGGCCCCGACGAGCTGATCGATCGCCCACCAGACCCCGAAGCCGACAGCGGCGAGCACGCCGGATGCCGCGATGATCCGCGAGAGGGAGGTGAGGGTCTCGCCGGCGACAAGGCCCTCCACGCGAGGACGCAGGAGCAAGACCAGCGCTGCGGCGCCGAGGAGGTTCGCGATCGACGTCGCGAGCGGGATGCCCCACACCCCGTAGCGGTAGAGCCACAGGTTGAGTAAGGCGTTCAACGCGAGGTTGCCGAGCGCGACGAGCGTCGGCGCCCAGTTCGACTGGAGGCCGTAGTAGGCGCGGTTCAGCATCAGCATCCAGCCGTTGAACACGAGACCGATCGAGAAGGCTGCGAGCGCGCCTGCGACGATGGGCGTCTCGTCGGGAGTGAACGCGCCGCGCTCGTACACGAGCCGGACGATCGGCTCGGCAAGCACTGCCGAGATCGCGCCGGCCGGGATCAGCAGGAACGCGATCTGGCGCAGACCGGTGTCGAGCGTCCGCCCGAAACCGAGCAGGTCTCGACGGGTCGCGAGGCGCGCGAGCGTCGGGAAGAGGACGGTCGCGACCGCAACGGAGAAGATCCCCTGGGGCAGCATGTACAGGCGGAACGCGAGGTCGATCGCGCGGGGAGCGAGCTCCGGATCGATGAGACGGGAGGCGAACGCCATCCCGATCAACGTGTTGACGTTGATCAGACCGAGTGCGAGCGTGACCGGCAGCATCAACGCGAAGAAGCGCTTCACCGCCGGATCGCGCCAGTCGATCACCGGCCGGAGCCGGCCGTCGAGTCCGCGAAGCCACGGGAGCGGCAGCAGCAACTGGACGAGCGTCGCGACGACGATCGAACTGGCGTAGACGTAGAGCTCCGCGTCTTCGCTGCCCGCAGCCGGAACGCCGAGCGCGAGCCCGAGGATGATCACGAGATTCCACGCCACCGGCGTGAGCGCTGGGATCGTGAAGTGATCGTAGGCGTTGAGGACGCCGACGACGATCCCCGACAGGCCGAGCAGCACGACGATGGGGAAGAGCACGCGGGAGAGGCCGACGGCGAGATCGACGTCACCGCCGGGGTTGCCAAAGAGCCGCATCACGAGCGGCGCCGCGAGCACGAAGAGCGCTGTCAGCCCGGTGGTGACGAGTAGCGTCAGCCAGAAGATGGATGATGCGACGCGCCAGGCGCGCTGCCGCTCACCCTTCTCGAGCAGCTCGCCGAAAACAGGGACGAACGCACCCGACAGCGCTGCATCTGCGATCAGCGCGCGGACGAGATTCGGAATCTGGAATGCGATCGTGAAGGCGTTGATCCTGCCGGTCGCGCCGAAGAAGTACGCGGCGACGATCTCACGTACGAGGCCGAGCACGCGCGACAGGGCGGTCGCTGCTCCGAACACCGCCGTCGAGCGCGCGAGCCGCCTTCGATGGGCACGCTCCTCGGCGAGCGCGGAGGACTCGCTCTCGGTCACACGTCACACATTCGGCACGAAGTCGGCACAGACCTGTGCGAGTTTCGCCGATAGCATCGACAGCGGGGTGGAGGAGTGGTGGCCCCCTCAGCGGGCATGAGCGGTGCGGCGAGCCGGCGAGGGCCAACCCCGCGACCCGGCAAAGCATGATCGAAACACGTGGAGCGCCGCCGTTCCCGTGTCGGGGCCGGCCACACCGCAGAGCAAGTCCCGCCCATGCGCGCGGGTCTGGCGAGATGAACGCTTTGCTAGGATTCCGCGGCTCGCAGGTCTGGTGAGCATCTCGCCCGCGGACGGAAAGCAGCAATGCCGAACATCGAGCAGCAGAAAAAGCGCGTCCGAAGCGCCATTCGCCAGCGGGGCGAAAATCTCCGTTACCGCTCGACGATCAAGACCCTTCAGCGGAGACTCTCGAGCGCGGTTGCCGACGGAGATGCCGACAAGGTCGCCGCTGAGCATCGCGAGCTCGTGAAAACGATCGACCGTGCCGCCTCTCGCGGGGCAATTCACAGGAACACCGGCGCGCGGAAGAAGTCGCAGGCCGCTCGTCTGGTCGCCTCCGACTCGTAGCCCAGCGTCGCCGCATGGCGGCCGCCCTCGCCGGCTCAGCGACCGGGCGCGCGGGTCAGCAAGGCAATTGCCCGCTGCACCTCGAGGTCGGACGCAAGCCTGCTTCCACCCTTGAGCGCATGGTCGAGCACCGCCAGGACGACTGTCGCTTCGTCAAGCTCCTCGTCCGAGAATCCCTCTGCCTGCGTGAATACCTTCTCCGCGTAGTAGGGATGCATGCGCAGCGAGCCGGCGACCTCGCGAGCGCGCTTCCCCTCGGCGCCGGCCCGCTTCAGCTGACGTAACCGCACCAGATGACCACCGAGGGTTCCGGCGATCCGCGCCGACTCGGAGCGGCGTTGCTGATCCGACCGCTCGTACAGTGTCTCCATCGCACCGAGCGCCTTCGCCCCGTCGCGGCGGGCCCATGCATCGGTCAGGGCGAAGCCCGGGACGTCCGCGTTCGGCACTGCGAGCGCTTCGACTTCGCGGGCGCCGACCGGTTGGCCGTCGGCCCACGTGGCGATCTTCTCGATCTCCGTCTGGAGGGCGTGCAGATCGTCTCCGACGATGTGCAAAAGGGCGCCGCACGCTTCTCCGTCAGCCTCGATCCCGAGCTGGCGGAAGCGTTCCGCGACCCAGCTCGAGAGTTGCCGCTTGATGACGAAGAAGTCGAGCACGGTGCCGGCCCGCGTACACGCCTTCCCGAGCACGCTGTCCTTCTTCACCTCTTCCGCAACCAGACACAGAACAGTGTCCGGAGCCGGGCTCGAGAGGTAGGTGACGACACCTTCGATGGCGGCTGGCTTCCAGCCCTTCCCCAGACGATTCGAGGCGTCGCGTCGACCGTCGACCTCTCGAACGATGACGAGCCGTCGGTCGCCGAAGAGCGTTCCGGCGTTGCAGAGCGCGACCACCGTCTCGCTGTCGGTGTCGACGGCAGAGACGATGTCGACCGCGGTCTGATCGAAACGCTGCCGGAGGCGCCGAACCGCGTACTCGACCTTCGGCCGATCGCTGCCGGTGATCAGGTACACCGGCTTCAGCTCGGGTGTGGCCACGACTCGACTCTAGTGCCTCGTGCGGCCGAGGCTCACCCGGAACTCAGGTCGGATCTTGGCTCCGGTCGCAGCCGCCTCCGGCAGTCGGATGGAGGCATCGTCCTACCGCTCGCTCCGCACGGTGAGCCTCCGGCCGTCGGACTCGAGCACGACTCGCCCGTCCCGATCGGTGCGATACACCTTCAGGCCCGGCACAGCCTGCAGAGCCGCGATCGTCTCGGCCCGCGGGTGCCCGTAGTCGTTCCCTTCACCGACCGAGACGATCGCGAGCCGCGGCCGGAGTACCCGCAACTGGTCTCCAAGGCCCGGATCCTCCGAGCCGTGATGGGCGACCTTCAGCACCTCGACCGCTCGCAACGGCAACCGGCCGGTCACGTCGCTCTCGGCGTCGGCGGTGAGCAGGAGATCGGTCGATCCGTAGGTTGCGAGGATCACCGTCGCGCGCCTGTTGGGATCCTCGTCGGGCAGGCCGGCGCCGTCGGGCCAGAGTACCCGTAGCCGGAGGCGGCCGATGCGATACCGGTCGCCCGCCCGCACGATGGAGATCGGCACCTTGCGCTCGCGTGCGACTCGCAGCGCAGCTACGCGGTCCGAGGATCGCATGGCGAGCTCGGGATCGAGCACGGCGCCTACGTAGAGCCGCCTCAACACGTCGGCCGCGCCACCGATGTGATCCCGCTGCGGGTGCGTGAGAACGAGCGCCGTCAACGAGCGGACGCCCATCCGGCGCAGCTGACCCGCGACGTCCGCCTCGGGGACCCCTTGGTCGACCAGCACCGCGCCCTGCGCCACCTCGACGAGTACGGAGTCGCCCTGACCGACGTCGAGGAAGGTGACTCGCAACCCGGCCGGCGGAACCCAGTTCGGAGCGGGCCGTAACGACCACCACCCCACCGCGACGACGAGCGCGGCTCCAGCGACTGCAACCGCAGCGCCCGAACGCCGCCACCGCGGCAACAGACGAATGCCAACGATCGCCGCGACCGCGGCGGCGAGCGCGACCATGACGACGCTCGACCGCAGCTCCGCCGCGGGAAGCGCCGAGATCAGCCGCGCGACAAGTGCGATCCAGGCTGCACACAGCCCGGCGAGCCAGGCGAGCGCGGCGGCGGCCTCTGGTGAGAGCGGCTCCACCACGGCCGCCGTGAGCGCCAGACCGATGAGGGGAGGCATCGCCGGCTCCGCAATGACGTTTGCGGGCACCGTCCACAAAGCGACGGCGCCAAAATGCAGCCAGACGATGGGAGCCGTGACGAGACCGCAGATACCCGCGACGAGCGCGAGCTCGGCGAGCTTCTGTGGCACCGGGTAACCCTCCGCGATGCGCGTCGCACGGGGTAGGCCGAGGAACATCGCCGCGACTGCCGCGAACGAGAGCTGGAATCCCGGCTCGAGCAGCGACGAGGGAGTCCAGGTGAGCAGGACGAGCGCGCCGAACGCCATGAAGTGCCAGCGATCGCGCGGCCGTGCTGCGATCCAGGCCAGAGACGCGAGGATCCCCGCGACCGTCGCGCGGACGACCGACGGCTCCCATCCGACTGCCAGCGCGTACACGAGGACGGCGACGATTGCCACCCCCTCGCCCGCGAGGCGACCGATTCCGAACACCCGGGCAGCGGCGACAACGCCCACCGCCGTGATCGCGACGTTCTGGCCCGAGACGGCGAGCAGATGCGTCAGTCCGCTGGCGCGGAACGCGTCGCGAAGCTCGTCGGACAGGCCCTCCTCGGTACCCAGCACGATGCCGGTGAGCACCGCTCGACGCTCGCCGCGGTTGCCCGATGCAAGTGACTGCTCGACGTGCGCGCGCATCCGGTCGGCGACGCCACCGATCCCACCCCGCCGGCCGACGATCCGCGCGTCCCGCGCTTTCAGGACCACGTGAACGCCCTGACGCGCGAGCCAGCCGCGCTCGTCGAAGCCGGTCTCGGGCCCACGCGGCTCGACCGGCCGCGCACGCACGTCGAGAACTGCCCCCTGCGGAGGAGCCCGTTCGGGCGGGAGCTCGAGCAACACCCTCTCCCGGATCGCCTGCCCGCCAAAGCGCCGCACCTCTGCAGGAATCCGGAGGGCGTACCGACTCCGGCGAGCCGGACCGGTGAGCACGACGCGCGCTGATCCTGTCTCCCCGAGCCGGCCGGCAAGCACGCTCCGCTCCAACGCATCCGCGCGCAGCCCACCCCACCAGAGCCCAGCCACGACGAGTGCCGCGCCAAACGCAGCGAGGCGCGAGAGGTTCCGCGCGCACAGTGCGAGCAGGACGCACGCGAGCGTTGCGCCGCCGAGAGCGACAGCCGGCAGTCGCACCCAGTTCGCGAGCGCGAGCCCCGTGCATGCCGCCCCCATGAGGAGCGTTGGCCACCGGAACTCGAGCATGCGTCTCACGGCGTCACCAGGTCTCGCAGCTGCTCGATGCGTGCGGGGCCGATGCCCGGGATCGCATCGAGGTCGTCCACCGAGCGGAACGGCCCGCGACTAGCGCGCCAATCGACGATCTTCTGGGCCGTAACCGGGCCGATCCCGGGCAACTCGTCCAGGTCGTCGAGGTCGGCGACCGCCAGGCTGACCTTGCCGCCGGTTGCTCCGAGCTCGCCGCCCGCTCCTCGGAGCGGAACGACCACCTGCTGACCGTCGGCGAGCGGCGCCGCGAGATTCACCGCCGAGAGCAACGCCTTGGGTGTCGGGCCACCGGCGCGAGCGAGCGCGTCGGCGACGCGCGAGCCCTCGGGCAGACGATAGAGACCGCCACGACGCACCGCACCGACGACATGGACGACAAGTCGCGGCACCGGGATCCCATCCTCCGCGGCCCGATCTGCGACGAGCGCCGATGAGCGCTCAGGGCCGCGCGATGTTCCCGTCTGCGCGATCCGCGAGCCGGCCAGCGCGAGGAGCGCGACGAGCGGCACGGCGACGAGAGCGAGCTGTGCCCGCGTCAGAGTGATCATGTCGTCTATGTTGGCGACGGACGTGTGACGTCACTGTGCCGACTTCGTGCCGACAGTGCGAACGGGTTGGTTAGACGAGACGTACCTGGCTGAGGCCAGGTACCGGAGGACGTCTCTGTGCCGACTTCCTAAACGCGACGCGATGAGTTGCGGCTGGTACCTCGACGCGCCGACGGGTCGGTCAGGCGACGAGATTGACGAGCCGGTCGAGCACGACGATCGTCCTCCGCGGCTCGCCCGGTAGGTGCGCCCGCACACGCTCGGACGCGAGCGCGAGGTCGACGAGCTCGGACTCCGTCGAGCCCGCGGCGACTCGCAGCCGGTCGCGTAGCTTGCCGTTCACCTGCACCACGATCTCGACCTCCGCAGCGACGAGCAGCGACGATTCGGCCTCGGGCCAGGCCTGCTCCCACAGCCGACCGTCCCGCAGCTGCTGCCACAGCTCCTCTGCGATGTGGGGCGCATACGGCTGGATCAGAGACACCGCAGTTTCCGTCGCAAACCGCACCTCGCCCGCGCGCGAGGCGTCGTCCTTGGCGCGATAGATCTCGTTCACGAGCTCGAACAATGCCGCGATCGGCGTGTGGAACTGGAACCGCCTCAGGATGTCGTCTGACACCTTGGCGATCGTCCGGTGCGCGGCCCGCACGAGCTCGCCGTCGACCGGCGCGGCCGCAGCACGATCGGCCGCGACCTGATCCACGAGGCGCCAGAGCCGGTCGAGCAGCCGTGCGATCCCGTCGATCCCTTCGTCGTGCCACTCCTTGTCCTGCTCCGCTGGCCCCATGTAGAGGACATAGAGGCGCAAGGCATCCGCCCCGTAGCGCGCGACCGCCTCGTCCGGAGAGACGACATTCCCTTTCGACTTCGACATCTTCGCGCCGTCGCGGTGGATCATCCCCTGCGTGAACAGCCGCGCGAACGGCTCGCGGAACCCGACGAAGCCCAGATCGTTCAGGACCTTCGTGAAGAACCGCGCGTACAGGAGGTGAAGCACCGCATGCTCGATGCCGCCGATGTACTGGCGCACGGGCAGCCAGTAATCGACGATCCCGGGGTCGAAGGGCGCGGTCTCGTTGTTCGCGTCGGCGTAGCGCAGGAAGTACCACGACGAGTCGACGAAGGTGTCCATCGTGTCTGTTTCGCGCTGAGCCTCGCCGGCGCAGGAAGGGCACGTCGTCCGCACCCAGTGATCGGCGGTCGCGAGCGGAGCGCGTCCCTTCGGCTTGTAGTCGTCGATCTCGGGGAGCAGCACCGGCAGGTCGTCATCCGGAACGGCGACCACGCCGCATCGGTCGCAATGGACAATCGGAATCGGGCAGCCCCAGTAGCGCTGCCGGGAGAGCAGCCAGTCACGCAGCCGGTATCCGATCGTCTGCTCTCCCTGGCCCCGTTCGGCGAGCCGGGCCGTGATCGCCCGCTTGGCGTCCGGCGCGGGTAGCCCGCTGAACGCGCCCGAGTCGACGAGCACCTCGTCCGGCGAGTGCGCCACGAAGGCGCCCTCGTCGGCCGGCTCTGATCCGTCGGCCGGCGCGACGACCTGCCTGATCTCGAGTCCATAGCGCTCCGCGAAGGCATGGTCGCGCTCGTCGTGCGCCGGGACGGCCATGATCGCGCCCGTGCCGTACTCGACGAGGACGTAGTCGGCGACCCAGATCGGAATCGTCTCGCCGTTGACCGGATTGACAGCGTGACGGCCGGTGAAGACACCGTCCTTCTCCTTCGTCTCGCGCTCGACCGCGGACCGCGCGGCCGTCCGCCTGACGTACGCTTCCACCTCGGCTTGATGCTCCGTGCCGGCCACGAGCTCCGAGACGAGCGAGTGCTCGGGCGCAACCACGAAGAACGTGGCGCCGAAGAGCGTGTCAGGGCGCGTCGTGAAGACGGGCACCTCCTCGCCGCTGCCCACGACAGTGAAGACGACACGCGCTCCCTCGGAGCGACCGATCCAGTTGCGCTGCATCGTCAGCACGCGCTCGGGCCACGATTCGAGCAACGCCATCTCGTCGAGCAACTCGTCCGCGTAGTCGGTGATCTTGAAGAACCACTGCGTGAGGCTCTTCGACTCGACCTCAGCGCCACAGCGCTCGCAGTGGCCGTCGATCACCTGCTCGTTCGCGAGCACCGTCTGATCGACGGGGCACCACTTGACCGGAGCCTCACGCCGATAGGCGAGCCCTTTCTCGTAGAAGCGCAGGAACAACCACTGCGTCCAGCGGTAGTACTCGGGGTCTGCTGTCGACAGCTCGCGCGACCAGTCGATCGCCCAGCCCATACGTCGCATCTGCTTGCGGATCGCGTCGATATTGCGGCGTACGATCTCGCGCGGATGACCGCCTTCGCGGATGGCCGCGTTCTCCGCGGGCAAGCCGAAAGCGTCGTATCCCATCGGTCGAAGCACCCTCATCCCCTGCCGGCGGCGGATATGGGTGAACACGTCACCGAGCGTGTAGTTGAAGACGTGCCCCATATGGAGGTCGCCCGACGGGTACGGCAGCATCTCGAGGACGTAGGTCGTGCGCTGGTCGGCCAAATCGCCGGGCTCGGGGTTCGCGCCAACGAACGTATGCTCGGCCTCCCAGACCGCCTGCCACTTCGCCTCGATCGCCTGTGGGTCGTAACGCTCCATCTCGTCCTCGGAATTCGTCCCTTGCAATGAAAAAGCCTCTCGCTCGAGAGGCTTCAGGGGAGAACGTGACGGCTGTCGCCGTCAGTGCTCCCCGGTCAGGTGAGAAGCAGCTGCATCTCTCCGATCGTACCACTCGGGAGCGCGTCGTCAGCTCAGTAGGCTTCGCCTCTCAGCAGTTCGAGAACGCGAGGAAAGAGACAGTAGATGCCGCTCGTCTGGATGCTGCGCGATCACTCCGCGACCGCGGCCTGACCGCCCTCGTGCTCGACGTCTTCCCGGACACCGCCCGCGTCGAGGAGAGTGTCCTCTCGCTCGGAGGAGTTGCGGCTGACGAGCTCGCACAGCGGTTCGGCACGCCGCTCGTCGTCTACTGCGAGACGACGATCAGGAAGCGTGCGCGCCGGTTACGGGCCGCTGTCCCGGGCGGCCACGTCGCCTTCGGGACGAAGGCATTCCCCAACGTCGCCGTCCTGAGGCTGCTGCGGGAGGAAGGGATCGGCGCCGACGTCGCGTCGGTAGGCGAGCTCGCCTTCGCGCGCGCGGCCGGGTTCTCGGGGGCGGAGCTCGTCGTCCACGGCAACAACAAGGAGGCTGCCTTTCTCACCGAGGCGGGGCACGAAGGTGCGACCGTAGTCCTGGATGCGCCCGACGAGGCGTCGCTTGCCGCCGAGGCACGTGTCGCGCGCGTGCTCGTCCGCGTCACGCTCGGCATCGACGCCGACACGCACGAGGCGATCCGCACCGGTCATCACGGATCGAAGTTCGGTCTCCCGCCGCCTCAGGCGAGGCCGCTCGTCGCGGAGGCGCTCGAGCTCGGTCTCGACGTACGCGGCGTGCATGTCCACGTTGGATCGCAGCTCGCCGACTTCGATGCGCAAGCGGAGACGATCGTGAGGCTCGCGTCGTTCTGCGCGTCTTGTCGGGACGCGCTCGGGTGGACACCGGCGGTCGCCGATCTCGGTGGTGGCTTCGGGATCCGCCACCACCCCGGAGAGGACGTCGCGGATGCCGCTGAGCTCGCCGCAACCGCGGCGCGCACGGCCGCGACGGCATTCGCCGAGGCCGGGTTGCCGCAGCCTGAGCTCTGGCTCGAGCCGGGCCGAAGCCTGGTGGGGACGGCAGGGGTGACGCTGTATCGCGTCGGCGCGGTGAAGCGCCTGCCCGAGCGGACGTGGGTCGCGATCGACGGCGGGATGTCGGATAACCCGAGACCCCAGCTGTACGACGCCCGCTACACGGCACTCTCTGCTCTTCGCACGGACGAGGGGACCGACGAGGTCGTGAGCGTCGCGGGGATGCACTGCGAGTCGGGCGACGTACTGATCGACGACGTCGCGCTGCCCTCTCCGCGACGAGGCGACCTGCTTGCGGTGCCCGCGACCGGCGCGTACACACTCGCGATGGCGTCGAATTACAACGGCATCACTCGACCCGCCGCCGTGCTCGTCGGCGACGGCGAAGCTCGGCTGATCCGCCGTCGCGAGACCGTCGACGATCTCTTGCGCTCCGAGACCGTGTGAGCGCCGAGGAGCTCCGGACGGCCGCCGTACTCGTGCCGCTCTACCGCGACGGGGACGGAGAGCTACGACTCGTGCTCGTCGTGCGCGCCGACGACGGCGGTCTTCACGGCGGCCAGCTCGGCCTTCCCGGCGGCAAGCCCGAGA
>JBPCLB010000154.1:0-3661 GCA_051003695.1 Gaiella sp.
TGATGACGCTGTTCACGGAAGCGGTCGACCGTGCGAAGGCGATGGGCATCTTCGGCTTCGTCGCCTCCGGTGGTGGCAGCATCGGCGTGCTGCTCGGCGGGATCCTGACGGACGTGCTCGACTGGCATTGGATCTTCCTCGTCAACGTGCCGGTCGGGATCCTCGTCGTCGTGCTCACTCTGAAGCTCGTGCCGACTTCCCGGGGCGCGGCTGCCACAGAACGGCTCGACATCGCCGGCGCCGTCACGGTGACCGCCGCGCTGATGCTGGCCGTCTACGCGATCGTCAATGGCAACCAGGAGGGCTGGACGTCCATCCAGACGCTCGGGCTGCTCGGCGGCGCTGCGTTGCTGCTGGCGGCCTTCCTCGGGATCGAGTCGACGGTGCAGGCGCCGCTGATGCCACTCGGCCTCTTCCGGCTCCGCAACGTCGCCGTCTCGAATGTCGTCGGCGTCTTCTGGGCCGCGGCGATGTTCGCCTGGTTCTTCATCGCCGCGCTGTACCTCCAGCTGGTGCTCGGCTACAGCCCGCTGCAGGTCGGACTCGCCTTCCTCCCGGGCAACCTGATCATGGGCATCCTCTCGGTCGGCCTCTCCGCCAAGCTCGTGCTGCGCTTCGGCTTCAGGCCGCCGCTCGCGACCGGACTACTGCTCGCCGCCGTCGGGCTCGTGCTCTTCGCGCGCGCGCCAGTCGACGGGAGCTTCGTCATCGACGTGCTCCCCGGGATGATCTTGCTCGGCCTCGGTGCCGGCATGGCGTTCAACCCGGTGCTGCTCGCGGCGATGAGCGACGTCGAGGAAAGCGAGGCGGGTCTTGCCTCGGGCATCGTCAACACCTCGTTCATGATGGGCGGCGCACTCGGGCTCGCGGTTCTCGCGAGCCTTGCCGCCTCCCGCTCGGACACGCTGCGTGCGGCGAGCGACGATCCGCTCGTGGCCCTCAACGGCGGCTACCACCTCGCGTTTCTGATCGGTGGCCTCTTCGCCGCGGCGGCCGCAGCGATCGGCGCGGTGCTGCTCCGTGCAGGCGCCACCGCAGCCGCGCACGATGGTGAGGACGAGCGTGGGGCGGCCGCCACCGCGCCGTCGCATTGACCCCTGCCCAATCAGCGAAAGGAGCGACTCGCATGTTCAAGGACAGCAAGGCGTTCTCGACCTTCTCCGTGGGCGACGTGCCGCGCGCGAAGCAGTTCTACGGTGAGACCCTCGGGCTCCACGTCTCCGATGAGCTGGACGGTCTCGCGCTGCACCTCAGCGGAGGGGGCGAGGTGTTCGTCTACCCCAAGGCCGATCACACCCCTGCGACCTTCACCGTCCTCAACTTCCCCGTGACGGATATCGACAAGGCGGTCGACGAGCTCACGAACGCCGGCGTGCGGTTCGAGCAGTACGAGGGCGAGCTCCAGACCGACGAGAAGGGAATCTCCCGTGGAGAGGGGCCGACGATCGCGTGGTTCAAGGACCCGTCCGGAAACATCCTCTACGTGCTCGTGCTCTAGAGGCGTCCTGAAAGACGGACGATCAGCTCCCCGGGCGATCCGCCCTGCGCAGCGATTCGAGCCGGCGGCGGTCACGCTTGGTCGGGCGCTGACCCAGGTCGGAGCCGAGTGGGCGTGTCAGCCGACGCTCGAGCGCACGCTGCTCGCGCGTCGTGCGCGACTCCGGTGTCTCGGAGTACAGCGTTGTGGCGACGCTCGCCGGGCCGCGTCTGTCGGCGAGACCCGTGACGACGATAGTCCACTCGGCCACTCCGATCCGCAGCTCGACCGTGTCGCCGAGCGCGATCTCCCTTGACGGCTTGACGCGCGATCCGTTCACGTGCGCACGCCCGCCGAGCACTGCCTCGGTGGCCGCTCCACGCGTCTTGAAGAACCGCGCCGCCCATAGCCACTTGTCGATGCGGACGTGCTCCATCGTCAACGCTGTCGGAACGTGATCCGGCCGCGCGTCAGATCGTACGGCGAGAGCTCCACCGTCACCCGGTCACCCGGGTTGATCCGGATGCGGTAGCGGCGCATCTTGCCGCTCACGTAGCCGAGCGTCTCGTGGCCGTTGTCGAGCGCGACCCGGTACATGCCACCGCGAAACGCCTCGATGATCTCGCCTTGCAGCTCGATCTTTGCTTCCTGCTCGGCCACGCCAGCTCCTGTTCCCGAACGAGATGTGTTGGGCGCGTCCTCGAGGACGCGCCCAAGCACGTACGCGTGGGCGTTAGAGCGCCACGACGTTCCGGGCCTGCGGGCCCTTCTCGCCCTGCTCGGCCTCGAACTCCACCTTCGCGCCCTCGGCGAGCGACTTGAAGCCGTTCCCGACGATGCCGCTGTGATGCACGAAGAGATCCTTGCCGCCGTCGTCCGGGGTGATGAAGCCGTACCCCTTGGCGTCGTTGAACCACTTCACGGTTCCGGTTGCCATATGTATTTCCACCTCCTTGCCCTTGTTCGTGAACGGGCAGGGAGGCGCAGACTGACGCAACCCGGTACTCGCTCGCTAACGGTCGGAACGGTAGCAGCAGAACGGGCCCGACAATCGGGCCCGTTCTACGATTTCGTCGAGCTGGTCGCCTACGCCGCGTCGGCGAGATCGCGGCGCCGCTTGAGCGGTGTCGCGTCATTGTCGAGCGCATGCTGGAGGCGCGTCAGCGCAGACTTCTCCAATTGGCGAACTCGCTCGCGTGTGAGCTCCAGCCGACGGCCGATCTCCTCGAGCGTGAGGCTCTCCTGGCCGTCGAACCCGAACCGCAGCTCGAGTACGCGGCGCTCTCGCTCCGGCAGGCCCGAGAGGGCCCCACGGACGCGCTCACGCTGCATCACCTCGTCGGCCTCCTCGACCGGGTCGATCGCGGTGCGATCGGCGAACAGGTCGCCGAGCTCGCCGTCACCGTCCGAGCCGACAGCCTGGTTGAGCGACACGGATGCCTCGACCGCGTCGAGTGCCTCCTCGACGTGATGCAGCTTCAGGCCGGTCGCTGTCGCCAGCTCTTCGGTTGTCGGCTGTCGGCCGAGACTCACCTCGAGACGCTGTCGCGCGCGGTTGAGCTTCTGCTGGCGCTCCTGGACGTGAACGGGAACGCGGATCGTGGCGGACTGGTTCGCGACCGAGCGCTGGCAGGCCTGACGGATCCACCAGGTCGCGTAGGTCGAGAACTTGTAGCCCTTGCGCCAGTCGAACTTCTCGACCGCACGGTTGAGACCGATCACCCCGTCCTGGATCAGATCGAGAAACGGCACGCCGTGGCCGCGGTACCGCTTCGCGATCGAGACCACGAGGCGGAGGTTCGAGTTGATCATGCGCTCCTTCGCCGTCAGGTCGCCGCGCTCGACCCGCTTCGCGAGCGCGATCTCCTCCGCCGCGTTGAGCAGCGGGTAGCGGCCGATCTCCGACAGGAAGAGCCCGAGCGAGTCGGTCGTCGCCGGGCCGCTGCCGGGCGTCAGGTCGAGCTCGAAGTCGTCGTCCTCGTCGGCTGCGGGCAGCTCGACGCCTCGCTCTCCGAGCGTTGCGACGAGGTTGCGGACAGCCTCCTCGTCGAGATCGTGTTCGAGCGCAAGAGCCTCGAGCTCCTGGGTCTCGACCCGGCCGCGCTCCTCGACTTCAGCGATGAAAGCGTCCAGGGCAGGGATTTCGATGATTGTCGTCTCCACGGATTCTCTTCTCTCCTCGAC
>JBPCLB010000155.1:0-35963 GCA_051003695.1 Gaiella sp.
TCGCCGTGACGGTGAAATGCAGCTCGTCGCCTCGGCGCTCCCATCCGGCTGACCGGATCTCTCGGTTGAACACGTCGTGCTGGGTCTCCGTCGGCGTGAAAGCCCTGAAATCGTGGACGCCGGCGAGCAGCTGCGCGCTCTCCTCGAGGGCAGCGAATTCGACCGGACGAGGCCACCACAGGGTACGTCGGGCGCTCAGCGGCGACCTCAGCTGCCGGTTCAACAGCACGTACCGGTACGAGCGCGCTGTCGCGGAGTAGCGCGCGTGGAAGCCGCTGGGCACGAGCTCGACCGCGAGCACCGCGATATCTACGGGCAGGACACTGTTCAGCGCCTCGGCTAGGCGCTCGGTGGGCGGACCCCCTTCCGCAACGACGCTCACGACCTGACCCTGTGCGTGGACACCCGTGTCGGTGCGTCCCGCGACCGCCAGCCCGTCACAATGCCCGAACGTCGCGCTGAGGCAGTCGCGGAGAGTATCTTCGACCGTCCGCTCGCCCGGTTGCCGGGCCCAACCGCGGAAATCGGTTCCGTCGTATTCGAGCGTCAGCTTCAACGTCGCCACGACGTCCCTTGTAACAGACCGTTACGAATGTTCTGCGGGCGCGACGTCGAGCAGCAACCGGTCGACCGAGCGAACGACGACGTCGGCGCCCACCGGGAGCTCGATCGAGGCACGCGCCTCCCAGAGCTCACCGTCGAGCTTCACCTGCCCCGACGATGGCGAGACCGTGCTGACGACGACACCGCGCCGCCCGACGAGCGTCTCGATCCCGACGGCCGCCTTGCGCCGCTTCGACCACCACCAAAGCGCCGCCGTCTCGAGCACATCGACGCTGACCCCGGCGACGACCGCGATCACGTTCCACGGGGCCGGCAGGACGAAGACGGCGAGCAGGATGGCGACGACGGTCAGCACGACCGAAGCGTAGATACGCGCTCGAGCCCGGCTCTGCCGGCCGGGAGCTTCCAGCGGCCGGTGCTGAGAAGCCTGATGCCTCCGGGGCGTCGCTGCGGGTGCGCGACCGGAGGGGACAGTATGGCAATACGGCCCCGGAGAGGCGAGTGCCCGCAGCGGCGTCAGCGGGTCGCGGAGGCCGGCTCCGCCGGCCGGGAGCGAACCGCGGCCGGTGGCGCCAGACGGCCGGTGGCGTCAGGAAGGGTCGTGGTCGACGAACTCGATGAGCGCCATGTCGGCCGCGTCTCCCTGCCTCGGGCCGAGCTTGACGATCCTCGTGTACCCACCCGGCCGGTCGGCGAAGCGCGGCGCGACGTCGCTGAAGAGCTTGTGTACGACCTCGTTCGAGCGAAGCTCCGAGAAAGCCTGACGACGAGCGTGCAGGTCGCCGCGCTTCCCGAGCGTGACCAGCTTCTCCGCCAGCGGCCTCACTGCCTTGGCCTTGGCCTCGGTCGTCTCGATCCGTCCGTGCGTGATCAACGCCCCCGTCAGGTTCGAGTAGAGAGCCCTACGGTGCGAGGGGCTGCGACCGAGCTTCTTGCCTGAGCGTGCGTGGCGCATCTATTGAGGCAGCTCCTCGCCCTTGAGCGTCAGGCCGTGAGCGGCGAGCGTCTCGCGCACTTCCTCGATCGACTTGCGGCCGAAGTTCGGGATCGCGGCGAGCTCACCCTCGGACTTCGACGTGAGGTCTCCGATCGTCTCGATTCCGACGCGCTTGAGGCAGTTGTAGGAACGAACGCCGAGCTCGAGCTCCTCGATCGGGAAGTTCTCCATCCCGTGGGCGGACGACTGGACGTCGGCCTCCGCTGCGGCGGCCTCGCCGAACCCCTCGAGCTTGTCGAGGTCCGTGAAGATCGCGAGCTGCCGAATCAGGATCTCAGCCGCCTCCGCGACCGCGTCCTTGGGCGCTACCGAGCCGTCGGTCTTCACGTCGAGGACGAGCTTGTCGTAGTCCGTGCGCTGACCGACGCGTGCAGCCTCGACCTCGTAGGAGACCCGCCGCACAGGTGAGAAGATCGAGTCGATCGGAATCATTCCGATCGAGGTCTCGGGCCCGCGATTCTGCTCGGCCGGGACGTACCCTCGGCCACGGCCGATCGTCAGGGTCATCTCGAGCTTGCCCTTGTCGGCGAGATGCGCGATCTCGAGGCCGGGATTGAGGATCTCGAGATCGGCGGGTGCCTCGATGTCCGAGGCGGTCACGATTCCGGCGCCCTTCTTCGAGACGTGAACCTCGATCTCCGGCGACTCGCCATGGAGCCGGCAGATCAGATTCTTGAGATTGAGGATCAGATCGGTGACGTCCTCGCGGACGCCGGGGAGAGTCGTGAACTCGTGCGCGACGCCTTCGATCTTCACTGCCGTGACAGCAGCGCCCTCGAGCGACGACAGCAGGACCCGTCGGAGCGAGTTACCGAACGTGTATCCGAAGCCACGGTCGAGCGGCTCGATCGCGAAGACACCGCGATCGTCGTCTCCGTCCTCCGAGACGATCTTGGGGATCTGGAAATCCATCAGGCTGGTACGCGTGGCCAATGTAATCCTTTCGAGTCTTCGGTTCGAGCGAATCGGTTGTCGGGAGCGCGACCGCCTCGCCCGACAGAGGGCGAGGCCCGCCTCGCCCCTACTTGTTGTAGAGCTCTACGATCAGCGACTCCTGCACGGGAGTGTCGATCTCCGCGCGCTCGGGCCACTTCAGCATCTTGCCGGTGAGACCATCGTGATCGGCCTGGAGCCACGGTGTCACCGCTGCGGTCAGGTCGGTCGCATCGCGGACGATCGTCTCGGCCGGGCTTCCTTGCTTGAGGGAGATCACGTCGTTCGGCCGCACGCCGAAGCTCGGGATGTTGACCCGCCGGCCGTTGACGAGGAAGTGCCCGTGCCGCACGAGTTGCCGGGCCTGCGCGCGCGAGCCCGCAAACCCGAGCCGGTAGACGACGTTGTCGAGACGCGTCTCGAGCATGCGCAGAAGGTTCTCACCGGTCGGCCCGGTGCGCTGGTTCGCCTTCTCGTACGTGTTCCGAAACTGCTTCTCGAGTAGCCCGTAGTAGCGGCGGGCCTTCTGCTTCTCGCGCAGCTGGAGCAGGTACTCGCTCTGCTTGATCCTGCCGCGGCCATGCTCGCCCGGCGGATAGGAACGACGCTCGATCGCGCACTTCTCGGTCAGGCAGCGCTCGCCTTTGAGGAACAGCTTCAAGCCTTCGCGCCTGCACTGGCGGCATTTGGGCCCCAGATCCCTCGCCACTAGACCCGCCTCCGCTTCTTCTGTCGCACGCCATTGTGAGCCTGTGGCGAGACGTCCTTGACGCCCAGGATCTCGAGCCCCGCGGCCTGAAGCGACCGAATCGCCGTCTCGCGCCCGGAGCCCGGCCCCTTGACGAACACCTCGACCTTCTGCAGTCCGTGCTCCATGCCCTTCCGTGCGGCGTTGTCCGCGGTCACCTGTGCGGCAAACGGCGTCGACTTGCGAGATCCTTTGAACCCGGCGGAGCCGGCAGACTCCCACGCGATCACGTTCCCTTCCTTGTCGGTCAGGGAGACGATCGTGTTGTTGAACGACGTCTTGATGTGCGCCTGCCCGATCGCGACATTCTTGCGGACGCGGCGACGCTGGCGGCCCCTGGCCGCGCTCTTCCTCGGAGGCGCCATCTACTTCGCCTTCTTCCCGCGACCGACGGTCTTCTTCGGGCCTTTGCGCGTGCGCGCGTTCGTCTTCGTGCGCTGACCGTGCACCGGCAGGTTCCGACGATGTCGCACTCCGCGATAGCAGCCGATCTCCGAGAGACGCTTGATCGCCTGCGAACGCTCCCTTCGCAGGTCACCTTCGACCTCGAGGTTGGCGTCGATGTACGTCCGTAGCTTCGTGACCTCGTCGTCGGTCAGATCCTTCACCTTCTGATCGGGGTCGAGCTCCAGTTCCTTGCAGACCGTCTGCGCGGTCGACTGGCCGATGCCGTAGATGTAGGTCAGGCCGATCTCCAGCCGCTTGCCGTTCGGAAGGTTGACGCCAGCGATCCGTGCCATTCGTCGAGCTCCCTAGCCCTGCCGCTGCTTGTGACGGGGGTTCGTGCAGATCACCATGGTTCGCCCGTGGCGCTTGATCACGCGGCAGCGCTCGCACATGGCCTTGACGGACGGACGGACTTTCACGAAACGCTCTCCTCGATGGTGGGCAGTCTGCAGCTGCATGTCACCGATGCTCCGCACGGGACATGCGAGGGCCACGGCACCGCTGCGCGGCCACGCCGTGGGCGGCTCACTGTAGCAGACGGGCATTGTCGGCCGGCACCCCCACACGCGTCGTGAGGATGCGTGGGTCGCCGGCGGTGATCGCCACCGTGTGCTCGAAATGAGCGGCAAGCGACCGGTCTTTCGTCGAGATCGTCCAGTCGTCGTCGTGCAGCATGACGACCGGATCCCCGACCGTGATCATCGGCTCGATCGCAATCGTCATTCCCTCGGAGAGCTTTGGGCCGCGGCCCGGCTCGCCGAAGTTCGGGACGTGTGGATCCTCGTGATAGTGACGTCCCACCCCGTGCCCGACGAGGCTGCGGACGACCGAGAACCCGGCTCCCTCGACCACTGCTTGCACGGCGCTCGAGATGTCGCCCACCCTGTTGCCGAGCCGCGCTTCGCCGATGCCGGCCGACAGTGCCTCCTGGCAGACGTCGAGCAACCGTTGCGACTCCGAGCCGATCGAGCCGACGCCGAAGGTGTACGCGCTGTCGGCAATCGCACCGGCCAGCGTCACGCCGATGTCGATCGTGACCAGATCGCCCTCGTCCACGATCCGGCCGTCGGGAATCCCGTGAACGACGACCTCGTTCACCGAGATGCAAATCGCACGCGGGTAGCCCCGATACCCCTGAGAGGTCGGTACGCCGCCGTTGGCGAGGATGAAGTCCTCGGCGATCCGATCGAGTTCGAGAGTCGTGATTCCCGGCTCGAGGCGCTCGCCGACGTGGGAGATCGTCTGGGCGACGAGTGCGCCTGCGAGGGCGATGCGCTCGATCTCGACCGGGCCCTTGCGGATGATCATGCGACCGCCTCTTCGTCGAGGAGCTCGAGAGCGGCGGCGATCTCCGCGGCGACGTCGGCGATCGTCCTGCCGGCGTGCACCGGCACGAGCTTGCCCGTCAGCCTGTAGCGCTCGACGACGGGTGCGGTGTGCTCGTGGTAGATCGCGAGGCGGCGCGCGATTACCTCGGGGGTGTCGTCGTCCCGACCTTCCTCACGTGCGCGCCCGAGGATCCGCTCGGTCGCGCGCTCGTCGTCGAGGTCGAGGAAGAGCACTGCATCGAGACCGCGGCCGATCTCGGCGAGCATCACGTCGAGGGCTTCTGCCTGCTCGATGTTGCGCGGGAAGCCGTCGAGGATGAAGCCCCTCGACGTGTCGTCTCGGCTGAGCCTGTCGCGGATCAACGCGATCGTCAGCGCGTCCGGCACGAGCCCTCCGCTCGCGAGGATCGGCTCGACCCGGCGCCCGAGCTCCGTGCACGCGGCGATCGCGCTGCGGAACATCTCGCCGGTGGAGATGTGCGGAATTCCGTGGCCGTCCGAGATCCGCTTTGCCTGCGTCCCCTTACCGGAGCCTTGGGGCCCGAGCACGAGCAAGTTCACGGCGTCGACCGAGCGGTCTCGCAGGCGTGGACAACGTGGAGGGGCGGGGTACCTCCCGCCCCGACCGACGTTGAGGCGTGGCAGCGCATCACCGAAGGAAGCCTTCGTAGTTGCGCATCATCATCTGCGATTCCATCTGGCGCATGGTGTCGAGCGCGACACCGACCGCGATCAGCACTGACGTCCCACCGAGTGCGCCCGCGCTCGCCTGGGAGAAGCCCCCGTAGCGGATGAAGAGGCTCGGCAGGATCGCCACGGTCGCGAGGAAGAGCGACCCGGGCAACGTGAGCCGCGTGAGCACGCGGTCGAGGTACTGGGCGGTCGGAGGGCCGGGGCGGATCCCGGGGATGTAACCACCGTGCTTGCGCAGGTTGTCGGCCTGCTCGACCGGGTTGAACTGCACCGCGGTGTAGAAGTAACAGAAGAGAACGATCAGGCCGGCCTCGACGCCCAGGTAGAGCCAGTCGCTCGGCTGGAAGTAGTCGTTGATGAAGACCTGCGTGCTCGGGATGTAGGTCGCGACCGTTGCCGGAAAGGCGAGGAGCGCCGCCGCGAAGATCACCGGGATCACGCCTGCCATGTTCACGCGGAGCGGAAGGTAGGTCGACCCGCCCGAGGTCATCCGCCGGCCTACCATGCGCTTCGCATACTGGATCGGTATCCGGCGCTGCCCTTCCTGGACAAAGACGACGGCTGCCACGATCGCGAGTGCGATCAGCGGGAAGAAGATGCGCTCCATCGGCCCGCCGTTCCACCAAGCGGAGATCCCGAGCGGAAGACCCGTGAGGATCGAGGCGAAGATCAGGATCGAGATGCCGTTGCCGATCCCACGCTTCGTGATCTGCTCACCCATCCACATCAAGAGGACGGTGCCGACGGTGAGGGTGACGATGATCAGCACCATGCGGCCGGCGTTTGCCTGCAGCACACCCTGGCTGCGGAAGAGAAATGCATACCCGAGCGCCTGCGCCGCGGCGAGAACGACGGTCAGATAGCGCGTGTACTGGTTGATCCTCGCGTAGCCGGACTCGCCCTCCTTCTGCAACTCGGAGAGCTGGGGGATCACGACGGTCAGCAACTGGATGATGATCGATGCCGTGACGTACGGCATGATCCCGAGCGCGAAGACCGAGAACTGAGAGAGCGCGCCCCCGGAGAACAGGTTCAGGAGGCTGAACACACCTCCCGCCCGGGAGAGGTACTGATCGATCGCGGCGGCATCGACGCCCGGAGCAGGCAGCCACGAGCCAAGTCGGTAGAGAGCGAGAACGAGCGCCGTGAAGAGCAGGCGGCGGCGGATCTCAGGGACGCGCCAAGCATTGGCAAGCCAGGAGAACATCGCCTACGCCTTCGGCTCCACGTTCGGCTCCGAAGGAGGAAGGCACGCCTGGCCCGCAGCTGAGGAGCTATGAATCAGCTCCGTTCCCATCCGAATCGTTGTCCTCGCCGTCGCCGCGACTCGCCGGGGCCGCGCTCCCTGGACCGCGGCGCTTCCGCGGGCGCGGGGCTTCGGGTGCGCCTCGAAGCCACGTCACCGTTCCACCTGCGCGCTCGATCTTCTTCTTCGCGGTCATCGAGAACCCGTGTGCAGAGACCGACAGCTCCTTGCTCAGCTCGCCGACGCCGAGCACCTTGACGTCGACGGTCAGCTTGCGGATCAAACCCTTCGCCTTGAGCGTCTCCGGGGTGACCTCGTCCCCGGCTGCAAACCGTTGCTCGAGGTCGCGGAGGTTGACCGGCTGGCTGTAGGTCCTGAACGGCCCGATCGGCATCGCATCCGCCGAGGTGTTGCCCCGAAGCTTGCCGAGACGCATGTCGATCGGCATCTGACCGCCTTCGAAGCCCGCCGGTAGCTTGTGCGAGCCCGACCGGGATTTCTGGCCCTTGATCCCGCGGCCGCTGTACCGGCCCTTCCCGGAACCGAGGCCGCGACCGACCCGCTTGCGCTCCTTCCTCGGCTGCGCCGGCGTGAGTGACGACAGGCTCAGCTCCTCGCTCACTCGTCGCTCCCTTCCACACGCACGAGGTGCGCAACGTGGCGCAGCTTGCCCTCGAGCTCCGGAGTCACCGTGTGCTCCGCCGACTTGCCGATGCGACCGAGGCCGAGCGAGCGTAACGTGCCGCGGTGCTTCTTCGTCTGGGTGATTCCGCTACGAACTTGTGTGATCTTCAACTGTGTCATACCGATTCACTCTTGCCGGGCCGAGTCTGCTCGGCAGACTCGCCTAGGGTTTCAGGCTCTTGCGGGTCCTCGCTGACGCTCGCATCTGCTGGGCCACTCGCACTCGGATCATCCAGATCCTCGGCAGCCGGCAACGCCGGCGCTTCAGAGGTAGTTGCGGCAGCAACTACCCGGCGGGGAACAGGCAGCACCTCG
The DNA here is from genome assembly GCA_051003695.1 of Gaiella sp. Classification (GTDB taxonomy): domain Bacteria; phylum Actinomycetota; class Thermoleophilia; order Gaiellales; family Gaiellaceae; genus Gaiella. The sequence continues at coordinate 7,956 of JBPCLB010000155.1, forward strand.
GCGATCGTCTTACCGCGCGCCCTTGCGACGTCCTCGGGACGCCGGAGATGTTTGAGGCCGTCGACCGTCGCCTTCGCCATGTTGATCGGGTTGGTCGTGCCGAGGCTCTTGGCGAGCACGTCTCGGATCCCCGCGAGCTCGAGCACGGCCCGCACACCACCACCCGCGATCACACCGGTTCCCTCGCTGGCCGGTCGCAGCACGACGCGAGCCGCGCCGAAGACGCCCGTGATCTCGTGGGTGATCGTGGTCCTGTGCTTCGGGACCGAAAACAGGTTCTTCTTGGCGTCGTCGACAGCTTTCGAGATCGCGAGCGGAACCTCGCGCGCCTTCCCATAGCCGACGCCGACGCGATCTACCTCGTCCCCGATCACGACGAGCGCGGTGAACGAGAAGCGCCGGCCGCCCTTGACGACCTTCGCGACGCGGTTGATCTCGATCACGCGCTCCTTGAGCTCGCGGCTCTCGGCGATCTCGGGTGCACTGCTCAAAACTTCAGACCTCCTTCGCGCGCGCCCTCAGCGAGGGCTTTCACGCGTCCGTGGTACAGATACCCGGCCCGGTCGAACACACATGTCCTGATCCCGGCCTGCGACGCTTTCGTCGCAAGCGCACGCCCGACCGCGTTGGCTTGCTCGGTCTTCGTGCCCTTGGCCGACCGCTGCTGGAGCCAACTCGCCGAGGCGAGCGTCCGTCCGGACCGGTCGTCCACGAGCTGCGCAAACACACCCCGGTTCGAGCGGTGGACGACCAGGCGGGGTCGCTCGGCGGTACCGGCGATCTTTCCCCGTACCCGGCGGTGCCGCCGGAGGCGGGCTTCGCGGGTCGATTGCGTGCTCATGCTCTCTTACCGACCTTTCTCCGAACGAGCTCGCCCTGGTACCTGATGCCCTTGCCCTTGTAGGGCTCCGGCGGGCGCACCTTCCTGATCTCGGCCGCTGTCTGGCCGACGGCCTGCTTGTCGTTTCCCTTGACGATCACCTGGGTCGGCGCGGGGACGTCGAACGTGATCCCTTCGCGCGGCGTGATCGTGACCGGATGCGAATACCCGACCGCAAGCTCGAGCACCGTGCCCTTGAGTTGGGCACGATAGCCGACCCCCTGGATCTCCAACTGTTTCGCGTATCCCTTCGTCACACCTTCGACCATGTTCGCGACGAGAGTCCTGTTGAGACCGTGAAGGGCACGGTCTGGCCCACGATCCGTCGGTCGGCTCACTGTCAGGGTCCCGGCCTCCTGCACGAGCGACATGCGAGCGGGCACCTGCTGCTCGAGCATGCCGAGCGGCCCCGTCACCTTCACGTGCCCACCGGGCGAGACCTCGACGGTCACGCCGCTGGGAATCTCGATTGGGCTTCTCCCGATTCTGCTCACGATTTCGCCACCTCCGGCGGCGAAAACGGTAGTTGGGCATTGGCACGGCTCGTCATGTTGTTGTGCTCATTCATCTCGATTCCAATCAGACCGTTCTTCTGCCTTGCTAAGCACTTTCGCGCCAGCGAAAGTGCTACCAGACAAACGCCAAGACTTCTCCCCCGACGCCGCGCTCTGCGGCCTGCCGGGTGGTGATCACGCCGGTCGACGTGGACAGGATCGCGGTGCCCAGTCCGCCGAGCACCCGCGGAAGCCTGTCCTTCTTCGCGTATACGCGACGCCCTGGCTTGGAGACGCGCTTCAGGTTTGTGATCACACGCTCGCGGTTACGCCCGAATTTCAGCTCGATCACCAGGAGATCCACGGGCGAGGCCTCGACGATCTTGTATCCCTTGATGTAACCCTCGTCGCGCAGCAGCCGCGCGATCTCCTCCTTCATGCGAGAGGTCGGCATCGAGGCCGAGTCGTGCATCGCCCGGTTGGCGTTTCGAACGCGGGTCAACATATCCGCAATCGGATCCGTCAGCACTTTTCGCTCCGCGAAAAGTGCATAGGAAAAGCAACTGCCTGGTTGGGTTTGCTGTATTCGTGATTGCTCAATGTTCTCTTCTCTTTTCTAGGACAGAGGCGAAAGCGGCTGTCCCTACCAGGAACTCTTGGTCATGCCCGGGATCGCGCCCTCGTGGGCGAGGGTGCGGAGACAGATCCGGCAGAGCAGGTACTTGCGAAACACGGCGCGTGGACGTCCGCACTTGTTGCAGCGGGTGTACGCCTGCACCGGATGCTTCGGGGTGCGTTTCTGCTTCACGCGCAACGATGTCTTCGCCATTAGACGTCCCTTCCCTCGGTGGCGAACGGTAGGCCGAGCGCACGCAGCAGCGCACGGCCCTGCTCATCGGTCTCTGCCGACGTCGTGATCGCAACGTCGAGACCTCGGATCGCCTGGACGGAGTCGTAATCGATCTCGGGAAAAATGATCTGCTCCTTGATTCCGAGCGAGTAGTTGCCGCGACCGTCGAACGAGTCGGGGTTGAGGCCGCGGAAATCGCGGATGCGAGGCAAGGCGATCGAGACCAGACGATCCAGGAACTCGTACATCTTGGCGCCGCGCAGGGTCACGCGCGCCCCGACCGCCATGCCCTCGCGTAGCTTGAAGCTGGCGATGGACTTGCGGGCCTTGCGTACCTGGGCGCGCTGGCCGGCGATCGTGCTCAGCTCATCGATCGCTGCGTCGAGCGCCTTCGCGTCGGTCTTTGCGTCGCCGACACCCATGTTCAACGTGATCTTCGTCACCCTGGGGACGCGCATCGCCGAGTCGAGCGCAAGCTCGTCGAGCAGGGCCGGGGCGATCTCCTCGTCGTAGCGTTGACGAAGGCGCGGCACGATCGTCTCCGTGACGGCCATCAGCGATCGATCTCCTGCCGGCAGCCGTCACGCTTGCACACGCGCACGCGCACGGTCTCGCCCTTGATCTCCTTGACCACGACCCCGACCCGGGTCGGCTGATTGCAGGTCGGGCACACGATCATCACGTTCGACACGTCGAGCGGGGTGGCTTTCTCGACGATTCCCCCCGGGATGATCCCCGCGCCCCCCATCCGCGACGAGTCACGCATCGGCCGGGGCTTCGTGTGACGCTTCGCGAGATTGAGGTTCTCGACGATCACGCGACGGTCGCGTGGGCGAGACTCGAGCACACGCCCTTGCTTCCCGCGATCTTTTCCCGCGAGAACCTGAACGAGGTCGCCTTTCTTGATTCGCATCGTCGTCGTCATCTAGAGCACCTCTGGGGCAAGGCTCACGATCTTCATGAAGTTCTTCTCGCGCAACTCGCGGGCGACGGGCCCGAAGATGCGCGTTCCGCGCGGATTCAGCTGGTTGTCGATGATCACGGCGGCGTTCTCGTCGAAGCCGATCAACGTGCCGTCACCACGACCGTAGGGCTTCTTCGTCCGGACGACGACCGCTTTCACGACCTCGCCCTTCTTGACCGTGCCCTGTGGGGTTGCGGTCTTCACTGTAGCGACGATCACGTCGCCGACCCGGGCATACCGCCGGTGCGAGCCGCCCATCACGCGGATGCAGAGGATCTCTCGCGCACCCGTGTTGTCGGCCACCTTCAGGCGTGACTCCTGCTGGATCATGAGTCCTCTCCGGGAGCGCAGATCGTGCCTGATGACCGCGAACCGCAAGCCAGGCGGGAACGCAGGCCTCGGCCGTGCACGGAGTTCATGGCCGAAAACGCATGGCGCCGCGTTGCGGCGAGCCAGCAGATGCGAGCTGTGCAGGCGCCCAGGATCACCTGGCGGCCTCGACGATCTCGACGAGCCGCCAGCGCTTGGTCTTCGAGAGGGGCCGCGTCTCGACGATCCGCACGACGTCGCCGAGCTTCGCCTCGCCCCGCTCGTCGTGCGCGTGGAACTTCACGGTGCGACGGACGACCTTCTTGTAACGCGGGTGCACTTTCGCGATCTCCACCTTGACGACGATCGTCTTGTCCATTGCATCCGAGACGACCTTGCCCTGCCGTTCCTGCCGGCGCCCCCGCTCGTGCTCGGGCTTCTCGAGCCGAACGATCGGCCGACGGGAGGTCGGCGCCTCGCGCTTGGACGTCGAGCGCGTTCGACGGAGTGCCCGAGGCAGACGCTTCCGTTTCCGCTTTGCGGAGACGCTAGTAGAACTCTCCTCCGTCGCAGGCGGCGTCGCTGTCGACTTGTCCGTCTGGTCGCTGGGTTGACCGGCCGCAGGCTCCACGACGGCTGCTGCTTGCTCGACTGCGGGCTCTTCGGCAACCGGCGCGGCGGCAGGCTCCGGCATGGTCTCCTCCGCAGCAGGCTCAGGCTCTACCGTCGGCTCCTCCTCGGCAGTACGGGCGACGACATCGCCGGCGTCCGTTTCCGGAACCTCAGCCGACTCGGGCGCCTCCGCGTCAGCGGAGCCGCTCCCAGGCGCCGCGCTCACCGCGTCGACCTCAAGTGGCGTCTCATTCGTCTCCTTGCTCAAGTCCGGCTCTTTTCCAGCGATTCCGCGGAGCGGAATCGCTCGTTCTTGATCGTGAGGATGCGCGAGATCTCGCGCCGCGCCCCGTTCAGCTGCGCGCTCGACTCCAGAGCACCGGTCGCAGACTGGAAACGGAGGTTGAACAGTTGCCGTCGCGTCTCGCCGAGGTGCTTGTCGAGCTCCTCGTCGCTCCGCTCTCGCAGTTGTCTAGCTCTCAAAGAGATCCACCTCTCTCCGCACGAACTTCACCCTGATCGGCAGTTTCTGGCCGGCGAGCCGCAGCGCTTCCTTCGCAAGCGGCTCGTCGACGCCCGAGAGCTCGAAGAGCACCCGGCCCGGCTTGACCACCGAGACCCAGCCCTCGGGAGAGCCTTTGCCGGAACCCATCCGCGTCTCGGCAGGCTTCTTCGTGAAGGGCTTGTCCGGAAAGAGGTTGATCCAGACCTTGCCGCCGCGGCGGATCTTCCGTGTCATCGCGATCCGGGCTGCCTCGATCTGACGGTTGGTCACCCAACCGGCCTCGAGCGCCTTGATCCCGTAGTCGCCGAACTGCACGGTGCTCTGCCCCTTCGCCGTCCCTCTGCGACGGCCGCGAAACTCGCGGCGATGCTTGAACTTCCGCGGCATCAACATCAGGCTGCGCTCCCGTTACCCGGCTGCTCTCCGCGGGGCCGCTCTGCGACAGGGGTCTCCCCGATAGGCTGCTCTGCAGCAGGCGCCTGCGTCTCGGGGGCGGGCTGCTGACCTCGCCCGCCCGCGCCGCTGCGCGGACGTCCGCCCTGACCGCCGCGCCCACCGGGGCGGCCCGGTCCGCCGGGCCGACGCCGGCGCTGCACCAACCCGAGACCCTCCCGATCCTGACTACGACCGCGCCCGGCCTCACGGGAGGCTCCGAGCCCCTCGGAATTCGAGCCGAGCCGTCGTCTCGTACCGTCCGCCTCCGAGATCCGCTCGCGACCGAGACTGCCCTCGTAGCCCTCGGGCATGATCTCGCCCTTGTTGACCCAGACCTTGACCCCGATGCGGCCGAACGTCGTCTTCGCCTCGGCGAACCCGTAGTCGATGTCAGCTCGAATCGTGTGGAGGGGCACGCGACCCTCGGTGTAGCGCTCGCTCCGGCTCATCTCTCCACCACCGAGCCGTCCGCCACACTGGATCTTGATTCCCTGCGCCCCCGAGCGCATCGCCGAAGCGAGTGACCGCTTCATCGCGCGCCTGAAGGCGACGCGGTTCTGGAGCTGCTCGGCGATCGACTGCGCGACGAGCTGAGCGTCGAGCTCGGGCCGCTTGATCTCGTTGATGTTGATGTGCACGCTCTTACCGGTGATCGCGTGCAGCTCCTTGCGCAGCGCATCGACCTCCACCCCAGACTTGCCGATCACGATCCCCGGACGAGCCGTGTAGATATCGACGGTGATCCGCTGTTTGTCCTTGCGGATCAGAATGTCGGACAGGCCCGCGTGGGAGAGCTTGCCGTTGATGTGATCGCGGATCCGGATGTCCTCGATGATGTAATCGGCGACTTCTTTCTTGCCGGTCCACCAGTTCGACTTCCAATCGTGGATGACGCCGACCCGAAGGCCACCGGGATGAACTTTCTGACCCATTTAGACAGCCGCTCCTTCTCTGCGTTTCCGCTTCGGGAGCGCCGCCTTCGGCGTCGCACCTAGGGGCTCGGATTCGGTGGACGTCTGCTGATCGCGCCGTAGGCTGCGTGGCTTCCTGGGTTGCTCGGCAGGAGCAACCACGACGGTGATGTGGCAGGTGCGCTTGCGGATCCGGTTGACACGACCTCGGGCCCGTGCGCGCCAGCGCTTGATCGTCGGGCCTTCGTCGGCATAGGCGGCCACGATGACGAGCTCGTCTCCGTCGAGCGCGTGCGCGGATTCCGCATTCGCGACCGCCGAGGCCAGTACACGATCGATCTCCCTCGCTGCGGCGCGAGGGGTGAACGCGAGCACGGTTCGTGCCTCGGGCACGGTGCGCCCGCGCACGTTGTCGAGCACGAGGCGCGCTTTGCGCGCGGACATGCGCACCCACTTCGCCTGCGCGCGAATCTGTACCCGGTCGTTCGTCGGGAGCGTGCTCATCTCTTCTTGACCTGCGCCGTCCGGTCGCCCGCATGCCCGCGGAAAGTGCGGGTCGGCGCGAACTCGCCGAGCTTGTGTCCGACCATCTGCTCGCTCACGAAGACCGGAACGTGCTTGCGACCGTCGTGCACGGCGATCGTGTGACCGACCATCTCGGGAAAGACCGTGGAGGCACGCGACCATGTACGGATGAGCCGCTTCTGTCCGGCGGCGTTCATCGCCTCGATGCGCCCGATCAGCCTCTCCTCGACGAAGGGTCCCTTCTTTGACGACCTTGACATGGGAGATCAGCGCCTTTCCTTGCCGCGACGCCGGCCGCGGACGATCAGCTTGTCGGAGTCCTTGTGCTTCCGCCGGGTGCGCTTGCCGAGAGTCGGCACGCCCCACGGGGTCACGGGGTGATGGCCTTTGGACTTGCCCTCTCCCCCGCCGTGCGGATGGTCGACGGGATTCATCGCCGTGCCGCGCACCGACGGGCGCTTGCCGAGCCAGCGACTACGCCCTGCCTTGCCGCTCGACTCGTTCGCGTGATCGGCGTTGCCCACCTGACCGACGGTCGCACGGCAGGTGAGCAGCACCCGTCGCATCTCGCCCGACGGAAGCCGCAAGACGCCGTACGGTGCATCTTTCGCGACGAGCTGGACACCCGAGCCCGCGGAACGCGCCAGCTTTGCACCCTGACCGGGCCGGAGCTCGACCGCGTGCACCACGGTGCCCGTCGGCATGTCGCCGAGCGGCAGGGCGTTCCCTGCCTTGATGTCCGAGCCGGTTCCGGACTGCACCGTCGCGCCGACCCTCAGACCGGCCGGCGCGAGAATGTACGCCTTCGCCCCGTCGGCGTAGTGGAGGAGCGCAATCCGCGCGGACCGGTTGGGGTCGTACTCGACCGACGCCACGGTCGCAGGCACCCCGTCCTTTACGCGCTTGAAGTCGATGCGACGGTAGCGGCGCTTGTGCCCGCCGCCCTGGTGCCGGGTCGTGATGCGCCCGTTCACGTTGCGACCGCCGGATTTCTTCAGCGGCTCGAGGAGCGAGCGCTCGGGCTGCGAGCGCGTCACCTCCTCGAAGGACGAGGTTGCCATCCCACGACGGCCTGCGCTCGTCGGCTTGTACTTCTTCACTGCCATCTCGAACTAGACCTGTGCCCCTTCGAAGATCGGAATCGTCTGGCCCTCGTCGAGCTTCACGATCGCCTTCTTCCAGCCGGGCCGCATACCCTTGAAGACACCGCGACGCTTCGGCTTCGCCTGCACCTTGACGATGTTGACGCGCTCCACCTTGACGCCGAACAACTCCTCGACGGCTTGCCGCACCTGCGTCTTGTGTGCGTCCTGGTGCACCTTGAAGGTGTACGTCCGGTCGGCAAGCCCGGCATAGCTCTTCTCCGAGACGACGGGCGCGATCAGGATCTGGCTCGCGTCGAGGCTCACGCCGTCCCCTCGCTCTCCGACTCGGCTGCAGCCTTGCCGGCACGCGCCTCGACGAGCGGCAACGCCGTCTCGGTGACGAGGACCGCCCGCGCCCAGACGAGGGTCGAGACCTCGAGCTCGGCGGGAACCGTGACGAGCACCCGCTCGAGGTTGCGGAACGACTTGACGACACTCTCGTCTTCCTCGTGTGCGACGACGACCAAGGGCGTTCTCGCACCCCACTCCGAGACGAGCTTCCCTGCCTCACGTGTCGACGGAACCTCGAACGCGGACACATCGAGGAGCGCCAGCGTGCCGTTGCCCGCATGGTGGGAGAGGGCACCGCGAAGCGCGGAGCGGCGAGCCTTGCGATTCACCTTGACGTCGAAGCTGCGCATTCCCGGAGCGAACACGACGCCACCACCGGTGAACTGCGGCGCACGCGTCGTCCCCTGGCGCGCTCGGCCCGTTCCCTTCTGACGCCACGGCTTCGCTCGTCCGCCGGAGACGAGTCCGCGAGTCTTCGCGCCGCGCGTGCCGCGGTGCGCCGCGTTCCGCTCGGCGCGCACGAACTCGTGCAGCAGGTGAGGCTTCGTCTCCGCCTCGAAGATCGTCGCGTCGAGCTTGACGTCTCTCGCCGCGTCGCCTCCCAGCACTCTCGCCTTCACCGCCATCAGCGCTCGACCTCGCGGATCTCGACGACACCGCTCTTCGGGCCGGGAACCGCACCGCGAACGAGCAGGAGGTTCCGCTCGGCATCGACGTCGTGGACGACGAGACCGAGCTGCGTGACTCGGCGGGCGCCCATCTGCCCCGCCATCTTCTTGCCCTTGAAGACGCGCGAGGGCGTCGCGGAGGCGCCGATCGAACCTGGCTTGCGGACATTGTGCGAGCCGTGGCTCATCGGGCCACGCGAGAAGTTGTGACGCTTGATCGTTCCCTGGAAGCCCTTGCCGATCGACACGCCGGCAACCTTCACGCGATCACCCGGCTCGAAGGACGCAACCGTGACCGACTCACCCACCTGCAGCTCGCTCGGACCCCGGAATTCGACGAGATGCCGGTGCGCGCCGACCCCTGCCTTCCGCAAATGGCCGAGCTCGCCCTTCGTGAGCTTGCGGTCGGCGACCGCGTCGAAGGCGAGCTGTACGGCCTCGTAGCCGTCGGCGCCCTCGGTGCGCACCAACGTGACCGGACACGGTCCGGCCTCGATCACGGTGACAGCCTCGACCACTCCGGTTTCCGGATCGAAGATCTGCGTCATCCCAACTTTTCTGCCCAGAATCCCCTTCATTTCACTCCGCGAAACTGAAAGAGATAAGGAAGACATTCATTCCGTTTCCTATCGAGGTAAAAATGTTCACAATTTTATCTCGATGTCGACACCGGCGGGCAAGTCGAGCCGCATCAGCGAGTCGACCGTCTTCGGCGTCGGGCTGTGGATGTCGATCAGGCGCTTGTGCGTCCGGACCTCGAAGTGCTCGCGTGAATCCTTGTCCTTGAAGGGCGACCTGATCACGCAATACACGTTCTTCTCCGTGGGCAGCGGCACCGGGCCGGTGATCGTTGCACCCGTACGCTGCGCGGTCTCGACGATCTGGGACGCCGACCGGTCCACCTGCTGGTGGTCGTAGCCCTTGAGCCGGATCCGGATCTTCTGTTGCGCCATTCGCTTCTTCCTCGGGTTCGCGAGGGACGCGGGCAAGGCTGCCTCGCCCGTGCGTCCCGCTCGCGTTATTTGATGATCTCCGTGACCACGCCGGCGCCGACGGTGCGGCCACCCTCGCGAATCGCGAAGCGGAGACCCTGATCCATGGCGATCGGTTGGTGCATGTCGATCTCCATGTTCGTGTTGTCGCCCGGCATCACCATCTCCTGGCCCTCGGGGAGCTTGATCGCGCCGGTCACGTCGGTCGTGCGGAAGTAGAACTGCGGCCGGTAGCCGTTGAAGAACGGCGTGTGACGCCCGCCCTCCTCCTTCGACAGCACGTAGACCTCCGCCTTGAACTGGGTGTGCGGTGTGATCGCGCCGGGCTTGGAGAGCACCTGGCCGCGCTCGACCTCTTCGCGCTTGATACCGCGAAGCAAGGCGCCTGCATTGTCGCCGGCCTGGGCGAAGTCGAGGATCTTCTGGAACATCTCGAGCCCGGTGACCGTCGTCTTCTCGACTTTCTCGTGGATGCCGACGATCTCGACCTCGTTACCGACCTCGATCTTGCCCTGCTCGATCCTGCCCGTAACGACTGTGCCACGACCGGTGATCGTGAACACGTCCTCGATCGGCATCAGGAACGGCTTGTCGACGTCGCGGGTCGGCTCGGGGATGTACGAGTCGACAGCCTCCATCAACTCGACGATTTTCTCCGTCCACTCGGGATCGCCCTCGAGCGCCTTGAGCGCCGAGACACGCACGATCGGGATGTCGTCACCCGGGAAGTCGTACTTCGAGAGCAGCTCGCGCACTTCCATCTCGACGAGCTCGAGCAGCTCCTCGTCGTCGACCATGTCGGCCTTGTTGAGGGCGACGACCATGGCGGGCACCTCGACCTGACGGGCGAGGAGGATGTGCTCGCGCGTCTGCGGCATCGGGCCGTCGGCCGCCGAGACGACGAGGATCGCGCCGTCCATCTGTGCGGCGCCGGTGATCATGTTCTTGATGTAGTCGGCGTGGCCGGGGCAGTCGACGTGCGCATAGTGGCGATTGGCGGTTTCGTACTCGACGTGCGCGGTGTTGATCGTGATGCCGCGCTGGCGCTCCTCGGGGGCCGAGTCGATCGACGCGAAATCGCGCGCGGCCGTACCCGTACCGGTCTCCGAGAGCACCTTCGTGATCGCCGCGGTAAGCGTCGTCTTGCCATGGTCGATATGACCGATCGTGCCGATGTTCACGTGCGGCTTGGAACGCTCGAACTTCTGCTTTGCCATGTTTTTTTCCTCCGGAAAAAAACTAGAATTACGGGACTGTTGGACTGAGACTACCCGGTTTGACTAGTGACAATTGCTTCCGCAATTGTCACGGGGACAGTGTCGTACCGGTCGAACTGCATGGTGAACGTCGCTCGACCCTGGGTCATCGACCGTAGATCGGTCGCGTAGCCGAACATCTCAGACAGCGGCACGCTGGCCTTGATCGACTGCGAGTTGCCGAGCGGCTCGAGGTGCTCGACCCGGCCGCGTCGGCTCGAGAGGTTGCCCATCACGTCACCGAGATAGTCCTCGGGAGTGACGACTTCGACGGCCATCATCGGCTCGAGCAGTTTCGGCTTCGACCGCCTGAGAGCCTCCTTGACGGCCATCGAGCCGGCGATCTTGAACGCGCGCTCGCTCGAGTCGACATCGTGATACGACCCCTCGATCAGCTCGACCTTGATGTCCACCACCGGATAGCCCGCGAGCACACCCGCGCCGAGCGCCTCTTGGATACCCTCGTCGACGGGCTTGATGTACTCCTTGGGGATCTTGCCGCCAACGATCTTGTGGAGGAACTCGTAGCCGGTCCCGGGCGTTTGCGGGAGAAGGTTGATCGTGACGTCGCCGTACTGTCCCGAGCCTCCGGTCTGCCGCACGAACTTGCCCTGGATCTTCTCGGCGGGCTGACCTGCCGTCTCGCGGTAGGCGACCTGCGGACGACCGACGTTCGCGTCGACCTTGAACTCGCGCAGGAGCCTGTCGACGATGATCTCGAGGTGCAACTCCCCCATCCCCGCGATCAACGTCTGACCCGTCTCCTCGTCGGAGGAGACACGGAACGTGGGATCTTCCTCGGCGAGCCGCTGTAGCCCCTGTGAGAGCTTGTCCTGGTCGCCCTTCGTCTTCGGCTCGATCGCAACCGAGATCACCGGATCGGGAAACGTCATCGACTCGAGCACGATCGGCGCCTTCTCCACTGCGAGCGTGTCGCCGGTCGTCGACTGCTTGAGACCGACGGCGGCGGCGATGTCCCCGGCACCGATCTCCTCACGCTCCTCCCGGTGGTTCGCGTGCATCTGGAGAATCCGTCCGATCCGCTCGGTCTTCCCGTTGGTCGTGTTGAGAACACGGTCGCCGGCCTTGACCCGGCCCGAATAGACCCGGAAATACGTGAGCTTGCCGACGTAGGGATCCGACATGACCTTGAACACGAGCGCGGAGAACGGCGCGTCCTCGGACGCGGCCCGCGTGATCTCGTCGTCGGTCTTCGGGTCGATGCCCTGCACCGCGGGAACGTCGAGCGGGCTCGGCAGGTAGTCGACGACCGCGTCGAGCAGCGGCTGGACGCCCTTGTTCTTGAACGCGGAGCCGAGCAGGACGGGCGTGATCGCGTCGGCGAGCGTTCCCGCACGAAGTGCGCGGCGGATCATCTCCGGCGTGACGGCGCTCTCGTCTTCGAGATAGGTCTCCATCAGCTCGTCGTCGTGCTCGGCGATCGCGTCGATCAGGGCGTGATGCGCTGCTTCGGCCGCCGCCACGAGGGTCGCCGGAATCTCTCCCACGCTGAAGGTCTCGCCGAGATCGTCCTCGTAGACGATCGCCTTCTGCTCGACCAGGTCGACGACACCGACGTGGGCGTCCTCCTCGCCGATCGGGATCTGCACCGGGACGACGTTCGCGCCGAGCCGGTCGCGCATCGACTGCACAGCGTTGGCGAAGCTCGCGCCCGTTCGATCCATCTTGTTGATGAAGGCGATGCGCGGTACGCCGTACCGGTCGGCCTGCCGCCAGACCGTCTCGGACTGGGGCTGCACCCCGGCAACCGAGTCGAACACCGCAACCGCACCGTCGAGCACGCGCAAAGATCGCTCGACCTCCACCGTAAAGTCCACGTGCCCGGGAGTATCGATAATGTTGATGCGATGGTCGCGCCACATCGCGGTCGTCGCCGCCGACGTGATCGTGATCCCACGCTCCTGCTCCTGAGCCATCCAGTCCATCGTCGCGGCACCCTCGTGCACCTCACCGAGCTTGTGCGTGCGCCCGGTGTAGTAGAGGATTCGCTCCGTCGTCGTGGTCTTGCCGGCGTCGATGTGCGCCATGATCCCGATGTTCCGGACACGGTCGAGCGCGGTCTGAGTGGCGAGAGTGCTCATCGAGGTGCTCCGATTACCAGCGGTAGTGCGCGAAGGCCTTGTTGGCCTGCGCCATCCGGTACATGTCGTCCTTGCGCTTGAACGCGCCCCCCTGCTGATTCGCGGCGTCCATCAGCTCGCCGGCGAGCTTGCCCGGCATGCCCTTCTCGCGCCGGTCGCGCGCGTGCTGGACGAGCCAGCGGAGCGCGAGCGTGCGGGCACGGCGCGGCGGCACCTCGACCGGCACCTGGTAGTTCGCCCCGCCGACGCGGCGAGACCGGACCTCGAGCACCGGCGTGACCGATTTGACGGCGGCTTCGAGCCCCTCGAGGGCCGACTTGCCCGTCTTCTCGGAAACCTGCGCAAGCGCGTCGTAGACGATCTGCTCGGCGATCGACTTCTTGCCGTCGAGCATCACTCCGTTGATGAGCTGCGCCACGAGCACCGACCCGTACACCGGGTCGGCATCGACGATGCGCGGCTGGATCTCTGCTCGGCGGGGCATCGGCTCAGGTGCCTCGCTTCGCCCCGTACTTCGAGCGGCCCTGACGCCGAGAGGCTACGCCTGACGTGTCGAGCCCACCCCGGATCACCTTGTAGCGGAACCCTGGCAGATCCTTCACCCGGCCACCACGGATCAGCACGACGGAGTGCTCCTGAAGGTTGTGGCCCTCGCCGGGGATGTACGCGCCGACCTCCATCTGATTGGTGAGTCGCACACGTGCGACCTTGCGCAATGCGGAGTTCGGCTTCTTCGGGGTCGTCGTGTAGACGCGCGTGCAGACGCCGCGCTTCTGCGGCGCGCCGCGAAGTGCGGGGGTCTTCATCTTCGTCTTCGGGTCCTTGCGACCCTTCCGGACGAGCTGATTGACAGTGGGCACGCTGCTCCTGATGGTTCGGTCGACGACTCGCAAGAAGGGCCGGCAGCGCCTTGGCGCGCCGACCGCGACTGCGGAGACTAGCAGAAGTCGGGCTTTCCAGCCACGCAGCGGGAGCCAGGCGGGAGCGGTCCCGAGCGTGCCTGCGACCTCCCCGGGGCTTTCGACACGGACGCCGTCTCGGGGGTCTGGCCGAGTCGCGATTCCCTCATTACAGTGCGGATCGGGGAAGGGTGTGGCAGCAGATCTCGAGTGAATTCATCATCGGCACGATCATCACGGCGACGGCTCTTCTGGGTCTGGCCGTGGCGTTCGTCGTTCTGCGCACGCGCCCCGAGTCGGAACGCGACGACCGACTGGTGCGGGCCGTGGACGACATGCGGACGAGGATGGACGATCTCGGCCGCAATCTCTCGGACGCCCTCGAGCGAGCCGAGCACGAGAGCAAGCGCAACCGGTTCCTGAGCGAGCTCGGTAGCTCGATCGAGTTCGAGGAACTGCTCGATCGCGTGCTCGACGCCGCGCTCGAGGTACCCGGGTTCGACGCGGCAATGGTCGCGCTCGACGAGGCCGCGGGGGCAGCGACGATGTCCACCCGGGGAATGAGCCCCGAGGAGGCTGCACACCCGCCGGCCTCGGGCGCGGCCGGCGTGCTCCCGACCGGACCGATCACGGTGAGCTACCGCTACGGCGCCGCGGACGCCGCCGACACGCACCTGATCCGTGGCGGCTTGTTCCTCTCCCTCGTCGGCCGAGAGGGACACGCGCTCGGAAGCCTCGCACTCTTCTGGCGAACTCCCGGGTACGAGCCGTCCGCGGAGCGGATCGCTGCGATCGAGCAGATCGCGGACACCTGCATTCCTGCGATCGAGAACGCGCGTCGCTACCGCGAGGCCCGACAGCTCGCCGAGACGGATGCCCTGACCGGGTTCTTCAACCAACGCTACTTCCACGAGACGCTACGGCGGGAGTCGCTTCGCGCTCAGAGATACGGTCGCCGGCTGGCACTCCTCATTCTCGACCTCGACGATTTCAAGTCCGTCAACGACAGGATCGGCCATCTCGCAGGGGACGCGGTGCTCGCCCAGGTCGCCGAGCGGTTGCGCGACGAGATCCGCTCGGTCGATATCGGCTGCAGGGTCGGGGGGGACGAGTTCGCCGTGATCATGCCCGAGTCGACGAGCGACGACGCGGCTCAGCTCTTCGAGCGAATGAAGCTCGGTGTCGGTGGGATGCCGGCACCTGCCGGCCATCGCGTCCGGATCTCTGCCGGGACTGCGGAGCTGCAACATGGTGAGACTGCCGCGGGGCTCTTCGAACGCGCGGACGCGGCCCTGTACCGGGCCAAGGATCTCGGCAAGGATCGCGTCGACGTCGCCCACGAGTGAGGTGTCGCGCCTTCGGCGCGACGCCTACGGTCGGAACGCGATCAGCCGGAGCGTCCGGGTGGGTTTCGCCGCGCCGCCCCCGGCCTCGAGCGTGACGGCGACGCGGGCACCGGGATACACCGTCCGCCTCAGAGGAATGACCTGGGCGGTGCCGTCGAAGACGGCGTCGGGGACCGGGGTCGTCGACGTCGGGGGTACGACCCACACCTGATACGAGCGCCCCGCAGGCGCGGGACCGAGCCCGCGGAGAGCGAGCACGGCCTGCCCGCGGCTCGTGAAGACGAGCACGATTCGTTCCAGCGAGCCGCGCAACGGAACCCGGGCGGCCGAGGGATCGGCGAGGATCCCGATCGCCTGTGCGAGGGCCGGATCGGGCTGTGGCTTGGTTGACGTCGATCGTGCGCCCTCCACGAGGGCCCACGATCCGATCCCGAGAGCGGCCGCGCCGGCGACCGCCGCGAGCGCTGCAAGGGTCGCCCAACTCGGTCGCCGGTCACGCGGGAGCTCGAACGCCGGCAGGCTCGCGGTACCGCTCGCGTGCGGTTCGGTCACGTCGACCGCAGTCACCACCGACAGCCCTCTACCTGGTCGCGGGTTCATTGCCACGACCATACCGGGGACACCCGACGATGCCCGGCTGCGCGCGATCCGGTGCCGGCCACAGGCGCCTGTAGGGTTCTGATGATGGACGCGCGGCCTGCGGCCCTCCAGCTCGAGGACGGGTCATGACGACGAAGCTCGCGATTGCGGCAATCGGTCTCGGCGTCGTCTCCTTCGTGCTCTTCGTGCTCGCGATCCGCCGGTTGCTCACGCGCCAGGCCGAGGTCGTCGTGACGATGCTGCGCCGCTACGACGATCGGCTCGGAACGTTCGCGCAGACGTTGAACGATGCACTTACAGCGCTTCCTAGCAGCACGTCGAGGGCGGCGATCGACCTCGGCGACGATCCCGAGCCGATGATGCGGGCGCTCGAGCTCGCCCGTGACCGGACCTCCGCGGACTGCGCGATCGCGCTCGTCACCGGTGGCAGCGGCACCCCGATCGTCGCGACGGTCGGGCTGTCGGAGGCGGAGACCAACCACATGGCTCGGATGGGCTTTCCGGACTATCGCGGTGCTCGTGCGATCGAGGTCGCCTTCTCGGGCGAGCTCGCCGCGCCCGACGGTCTGGGGCCGATTCGCGCAGGACTCGTGATGTCGCTGCTCGCCGACGATCAGCCCCAGAGCCTGCTCAGCGTGATCACCCGGGAGCCCGGCCGACGGTTCAGCGAGGCCGAGGTCGACGCGCTCGACGAGCTCGTGCAGGTCGCCCAACCGGCGATCACGCGTGCGCTCAACCTGCGCGAGCACGATGTCGTGCCCGAGCTCGACATCCTCACCAGCCTCTACGACCGGCAGTCGTTCCACGCCGTGCTCGACCGGGAGCTCGTCCGTGCCCGAGGAGCGAGCCGGCCGCTGACCTTGTTGCTCGTCGACGTCGACCGCCTGACGACGCTCAACGCACGGTTGGGGCGCCTTGCCGCCGACGGCGTGTTGCTGGAGGTTGCAAAGCGCCTGCGGGGAGTCGTGCACCGCCTCGACTACACCTTCCGGCTCGGTGGTGGGCGCTTCGCCGTCGTGCGGCCGGGGTCCGAGCTCGCGGATGCACGGGAGCTCTTCGACGAGTTGCGCGGTGAGCTCGCCGAGCACCCGATCGGCGACGCAGGGGTCGTCTCGGTCTCGGGCGGGGTGGCCGAGCTCCTGCCGGGTGAGGACGGGGCAGCATTCGCGTCCCGGGCAGACGCCGCACTCGTGCAGGCGAAGCGGGTTCAGCGAGGCTCGATCGTCAACGCCAGCTGGGACGACGGCCGGTCGCACGTCGTGGAGCGCACCGCCGCCTCGCCCGGAGAGAGATCGATCGAGGGATAGTGGTCTGACGGCTCGTGTCGGCGATCCTTCTCGGTCTTGCGATCGTCGCATGCCTCGGAGTCGCAGCAGGCTGGGTACTCTTTGCCAGAAGGCGGTGGCGCGCTCGTCGTGACGCTATCCACGCCGCGGCCGGCGCGCTCGCGCGACGGCTGGACGCTGCGACTCTCGAGGTGGAGACCGCGCTCTGGCACCTCGGGCGGAAGGCGCCACCGGGATCGCCGCGAAGCGCCGCCCCGGACGGGGTCGAGGCGCACACGGCCCGGATCGAGGTCGTCGCGAGGTTCGCCGACCCCGGCCCGAGGGAGACCGGCGCGCCCGTGCGGGGGCCGGGCCTCGGGAGCCGCACGGTTCTGTACGAGACGCTCGTGACCGAGGTCGAGCGCGCGCACCACCAATCACGGCCGCTCACCCTGGTGCTCTTCGAGGTGGCCGGGTGCGCCGCGCTGGAGTCCGCAATCGGTCCGCCGGCGCTCGAGGACATCGTCCGGGAGATCGTCGGACGTCTCCGGGACATAGCGGGAGGCGAGGGACTCACCTGCAGGTACGCGGTCGCGGGTCTCGCGGTCGTGATGCCCGGCGCGACGCGGATCGACGGGGAGTCTCTGCTCGCCCGGCTCGGCGCGTCCGTCGCTCGAATCGCACCGGCGGGACTCGAACGCGTGACCGTCTCGGCAGGTCTGGCCGAGCTCGGGCGCCCCCGGTGCGAAGACGCGCTCGCGATGCTGACGAGCGCCCACCAGGCCTTGCACGAGACACACGGAGTCGAGCTCGGGAGCACCGCGGCACGAGAATGAGAAGGGGGCGCCTGCGGCGCCCCCTTCTCAATTGGATCGCTCGTTCCCTGTCTACGCCCCCGAGTCTTCGGAGCCGGCGACGTCTTCCGGCAGCTCCGGCAGCTCGTCATCGAAGCCGAGCCCGAGCGAGCTGAGGTCGAGCTCGCCGTCGCCGATCTCCTCGAGCGCCGCGAGGAGCTCCGCTTCGGCCCCACCTCCGAAGAGACTGGACGGGAGCGGCTCGGAAGGCTCGATGTCGATCCCGCGGTACTTCTTCAGGCCGGTCGCGGCAGGGATCAGCTTCCCGATGATGACGTTTTCCTTGAGCCCGTTGAGCCGATCGATCTTGCCCTCGATCGCGGCGTCCGTGAGCACCTTCGTCGTCTCCTGGAAGGATGCGGCCGAGAGGAAGGATTCGGTCGCCAGCGAGGCCTTCGTGATCCCGAGGATGAGCGGCTCGAAGGTCGCCGCCTCTCCGCCGCGCGTCGAGGTCGCAGCGAGGTTCGCCCGCTCGAGCACGACCTTGTCGGCGAGCTGCCCGGGAAGCAGCTCCGTGTCGCCGGGCGTCTCGACGCGCACCTTCTTCATCATCTGACGCACGATGAGCTCGATGTGCTTGTCGTGGATGTCGACACCCTGTGACTTGTAGACCTTCTGTACCTCGCCGACGAGGTACAGCTCGGTCAGCGTCGAGCCCTTGCCGCTGGCGGCATGAAGGGCCAGCAGGTCGGTCGGGTTGAGCGAGCCCTCGTTGAGCGGCTCCCCCGCTTCGACCGTGTCGCCCGACGAGACGATCAGTCTCGTCCGGCGCGGGAACGTGTACTCCTTGACGGGCAGCGGCTCCCCGCTCTCGTCGAGCGCAGTCGGGCTGACGCTGACGAGCACCGTTCGCTCCTGCTCGGCCACGTCGACCCGACCGGCGACGTCGGCGAGCTGCGCCGCGCCCTTCGGGTTGCGGGCCTCGAAGATCTCGACGACCCGCGGGAGACCGTGCGTGATGTCACCGCCGGCGATGTTGACGCCTCCGGTGTGGAACGTCCGCATCGTCAGCTGCGTGCCCGGCTCGCCGATCGACTGCGCCGCCACGATCCCGACGGCGTCGCCGATCTCGCACATGTCACCCGTCGCGAGAAACGTGCCGTAGCACGCGCGACAGACACCGACGGTACTCCGGCAATTGAGGAACGTGCGAACCGGCAGCAGCAGCTCCTGGGTCGAGTCGTCGAGTTGGTCGATGACGCCGCGCAGCATGCGGATCGTCAACTCCTGCCCGCGCTCGGCAAGCACGGTCTTGCCGGGCTTGCCATCCTTCAGCGGCTTGTGCACGTCATCTGCGAGCACGCGGCCGGCGGCGCTGCGGTTGAGTTGACCGTCGAGCACAGCGGGCAGGTCGATGTGCTCGCCCGTGCCGCAATCCTCCTCACGGATGATCACGTCCTGGGACACGTCGACGAGGCGCCGAGTCAGATACCCGGAGTCCGCGGTTCGCAGCGCGGTGTCGGCGAGACCCTTGCGCGCGCCGTGCGTCGAGATGAAGTACTCGAGCACGGAGAGCCCCTCCATGAAGTTCGCCTTGATCGGACGCTCGATGATCTCGCCCTTCGGGTTCGCCATCAACCCGCGCATCCCGGCGAGCTGGCGGATCTGGTTGAACGAGCCACGGGCGCCCGAGTTGGCCATCATGAAGATCGAGTTCGTCTGGTGGAGGTTGTCCTTCATCGCCTCGGCGACCTCGTCGGTCGCCTCGGTCCAGACCGCGACCACGCGTTCCTTGCGCTCCTCCTCGGTCATCAAGCCGCGCTCGTACTCGCGCTCGACCTTTGCGACCTCGATCTCGTACCCGGCGAGGATCTCCTCCTTGCGCGGGGGAATCACGATGTCGTTCTTCGACACGGTGATCCCTGCCCGCGTCGCGTACGTGAAAGCGAGGCTCTTGATCGTGTCGAGCACGGTCGCAACGGCGTACGCGCCGTAGTCCCCGACGAGCCTGTCGATCGCCGCGTCGAGCTCGCGCTTCGTCAGCGCGGTGTCGACGACCAGTGGAGCCTTGAGCTCTCCGCGGACGGAGGCCGCGAGCGCCCTGTGGATCTCGCACTCGAAGATCACGCGACCCGGCGTCGTGAGCCGCGTCTCGTCGGCAAAGCGATACTCGATCGGCTGCTGGAGATCGACCTGATCGGCGTCGAGCGCGAACTCGACGGCTTCCTCCGAGCTGAACCGCGGCAAGCCCTTTACGCCGAGCGTGACTGCGAGCTCGGCTGCTGTCGTGGCGGCGAGGTCCCGTTCGCAGTAGGTCAGGTAGTACGCACCGAGGACCATGTCCTGGGTCGGGGTCGCGAGCGGACGTCCGTGGGCCGGCGAGAGGATGTTGTTGGACGAGAGCATCAGGATTCGTGCCTCGGCCTGTGCCTCCGCGCTGAGCGGCAGGTGCACGGCCATCTGGTCGCCGTCGAAGTCGGCGTTGAAGGCGTGACACACGAGCGGATGCACCTGGATCGCCTTGCCCTCGACGAGGACCGGCTCGAATGCCTGGATTCCGAGCCGGTGGAGCGTCGGTGCCCGGTTGAGAAGCACTGGATGCTCCGCGATCACCTCCTCGAGCACGTCCCAGACCTCGGGAACCATCGACTCGACGTGCTTCTTGGCCGCCTTGATGTTCTGCACCGACTTGCGCTCGACCAGCCGGCTCATGATGAACGGCTTGAAGAGCTCGAGTGCCATCAGCTTCGGCAGGCCGCATTGGTGCAGCTTCAGGTTGGGACCGGCGACGATCACCGATCGGCCGGAATAATCGACGCGCTTCCCGAGCAGGTTCTGCCGGAAGCGACCCTGCTTTCCCTTGAGCATGTCGGAGAGCGACTTGAGCGGCCGGTTGCCCGGGCCTGTCACCGCACGGCCGCGCCGGCCGTTGTCGAAGAGCGCGTCGACGGCCTCCTGCAGCATGCGCTTCTCGTTGTTGACGATGATCTCCGGCGCCCCGAGATCGAGCAGACGCTTGAGGCGGTTGTTTCGGTTGATCACGCGTCGGTACAGATCGTTGAGGTCGCTTGTCGCGAACCGGCCACCGTCGAGCTGCACCATCGGGCGCAGCTCCGGCGGGATCACCGGAATCGCCTCGAGCACCATCCACTCGGGCTTGTTCTCCGAGGTGATGAACGCCTGCACGACCTTGAGCCGCTTGATCCCCCGCTGTTGCTTCTGCCCCTTCGAGGTCTTGATCGTCTCACGCAGCGTGATCGACTCCTGGGCGAGGTCGAGATCCCGGAGCAGCTCGCGAATCGACTCCGCGCCCATGCCGCCGCGGAAGTACACGCCGAATCCGTACGGGGAGCCGAACCTGTCCTTCAGCTCGCGGAAAATCTGCTCGTCGTTGACGACGAGCTTGACGTCGAGCTCCCGGAAGAGCTTCCAGGTCTCCTCGAGCCGGCGCACGCCGTCGACGGCGGCCTCGCGGGCGTCCTCGCGGCGCGAATCCATGTCCTGCACCATCTCGCGCACCTTCATCGCCCATTGCGTGACGACGTCGAGATCGTCCTTCCGCGCACCCTCCACGAGGCAGAGGTCGTAGGCGAGCTCGCGCGCCTCGTCGACCGACAGGTCGGGCGCCGCTCGAGCGAGCACGTCGGCGAGCAGGCCGTTCCCGATCGACCGGGCGCGGTCGAGGTTCTTGGCGTCGACGGACGCGACGAGAGCTGCGTCGGGCTCCGACAGCTCGCCACCGGCGAGCAGCTGGTCCGTGAGTCTGTGCAGGTGCTTCGTGATCGCGCCCTTCTTCGAGCCAGAGGACTCCTCGAGCTCTGCCCGCAGCGGATCGAGCGCGGTGTGGATCTCCTGCGCGGCGCTCGCGACCGATTCGATCTCGCGCGGCGCGAGCCGACGGTCATCGCGCGTCGCCGTCTGACGGACGAGCTCCCGGATCTTCTTCGCATCCTCGCTCGCAATCGACTTGGCGAGCGGCGGGAAGATCGAGCCGGCGAGGCTACGCGCCTCGTCCAGCGGGGGAAGCGCCTGATCCTCCGCCCAGTTCGAGAGCCCACGTGTCCAGAACTCGTCGTCCTCGTCGAAGTTCTTGTCTTTCCCGGCGCCTAGGTAGTCGCGTCTGCGCTGCTGCCGCTCGTCGAGGGCGACGAGCTGCTCGTCCCGGTCGACGTAGATCTGCTCCGACTCGGCCTTGACCTTGTCCTCGAGGTCGACCAGATCGCCGGCACGCTTTTCCTTGTCGACGGCCGTAACGATCGAGGCGGCGAAGTAGAGCACCTTCTCGAGCTCGCGCGGCGCGATGTCGAGCAGATACCCGATCCGGCTCGGAACGCCCTTGAAGAACCAGATGTGCGACACCGGCGCGGCGAGGTCGATGTGCCCCATGCGCTCCCGGCGCACCTTCTGGCGCGTGACCTCGACGCCGCAGCGCTCGCAGATGATGCCCTTGTAGCGCACACGCTTGTACTTGCCGCAGTAGCACTCCCAGTCCTTCGTCGGGCCGAAGATGCGCTCGCAGAACAGTCCGTCGCGCTCGGGCTTGAGCGTGCGGTAGTTGATCGTCTCGGGCTTGGTCACCTCGCCCATCGACCAGTCGCGGATCTGCTTCGGCGAAGCGAGTCCGATCTTGATCGCGTCGAAGTCGTTGATGTCGATCTGCGCCAAGGTTTTCTCCTTCGGAGAAACCTAGAAAGGCTTTCTCCAGTAGCTCTGCGGTTTCTTATGTACTCAGATCTGTGCAGTTGCTCTTCTAGGGAAAGCGCGAAGCGATTTCCCCCTGCGAAGCGATGTTCTTCAATCCTCGATTTCGGCGTCGACCGGCAGGACGGACTCGGCGAGCTCGTCAGGCCCGCTCGCCTCGAGATCCTCGTCGGCTGCGACGAGCAGGTCGCCGCCCTCCTGGGGCGCTCCCTCCTCGACCTCCTGAACCGTCTGATCTCCGGCCGCGGCGCGGACGGCGGCGGGCGAGAGGTCGATGCCGAGCTCCTCCGCGGCGCGCAGCAGCTCGTCGTCCTCTTCCCGCACCTCGACCTCGCGACCCTCGTCCGAGAGCACGTGGACGTCGAGCGAGAGCGCCTGCATCTCCTTGAGGAGCACCTTGAACGACTCGGGGATCGAGGGCTCCGCGATGTTCTCCCCCTTGACGATCGCCTCGTACGCCTTGACCCGACCGATCGTGTCGTCGGACTTGATCGTCAGCATCTCCTGCAGCGTGTAGGCCGCGCCGTACGCCTCGAGCGCCCAGACCTCCATCTCCCCGAACCGCTGACCACCGAACTGCGCCTTGCCGCCCAGGGGCTGCTGGGTCACGAGCGAGTACGGGCCTGTCGAACGAGCGTGGATCTCGTCGTCGACGAGGTGCAGCAGCTTGAGGATGTACATGTACCCGACGGTCACCTTCTGCTCGAACGGCTCACCCGTCTTGCCGTCGTAGAGCGGCACCTTGCCGGAGCACCGCCGACCTTCCGGGCGCGAGCGATCGACGTTCATCGAGATCGTCTCGCTCTCGTCGGCCCAGCTCGCGAGCGCTTCGTCCACGTCCGCCTCCGTCGCCCCGTCGAACACGGGGGTCGCGACCGCCCGCGGGTCGGGCGCATTGATCGGGGCGCGAACGTTGACCGGCTCACCGTCGGCGAAGACGCCGTGCGCGGCTGCCCAGCCCAGGTGCGTCTCGAGGATCTGCCCGATGTTCATGCGGCTCGGGACCCCGAGCGGATTGAGGACGACGTCGACCGGCCGCCCGTCCTCGAGGAACGGCATGTCCTCCTCGGGGACGATCTTCGAGATCACGCCCTTGTTGCCGTGCCGCCCGGCGAGCTTGTCCCCCTCGGCGATCTTTCGCTTCTTGGCGACGAACACCCGCACGAGCTCGTTCACGCCCGGCGACAAATCGTCGCCCGCGTCGCGCGCGAAGGTCTTGACGCCGATGACCTTGCCACCCTCACCGTGCGGAACCTTGAGCGAGGTGTCGCGCACCTCGCGGGCCTTCTCCTTGAAGATCGCTCGGATCAGCTTCTCCTCCGCGGTCAGCTCGGTCTCGCCCTTCGGCGTGACCTTCCCGACGAGGAGATCTCCCGAGCCAACTTCCGCGCCGATGCGGACGACACCGCGCTCGTCGAGGTTCGCGAGCGACTCCTCCGACCGATTCGGAATGTCACGCGTGATCTCCTCGTCGCCGAGCTTGGTCGAGCGGGCGTCGATCTCGTACTCGTGGATGTGGATCGAGCTGAGCACGTCGTCCTTGACGAGCCGCTCCGAGAGCACGATCGCGTCCTCGAAGTTGTATCCCTCGAAGGGCATGAAGGCGACGAGCAGGTTCGCCCCCAGCGCGAGCTCGCCGCCGTCGGTCGACGAGCCGTCCGCCAGCACCATGCCCTTGCCGACCTTGTCGCCGAGTTTCACAATGGGCTTCTGGTGGATCAGCGTGCCTTGGTTCGAGCGCATGAACTTCGTCAGCGGGTACTCCTCGCGTGACCCACGACCCTCGACCACGATCTTCTCTGCGTCGAGGTCGATCACGGTGCCGTCGCTCCGCGAGAGCACGACGTCGCCGGTGTCGACCGCTGCCCGGAACTCGAGGCCCGTGCCGACGAGAGGCGCCTGCGGGATCATCAGCGGCACTGCCTGTCGCTGCATGTTCGCGCCCATCAGCGCCCGGTTCGCATCGTTGTGCTCGAGGAACGGGATCAGGGCCGTGGCGACGGACACGATCTGAGCGGGCGAGACGTCCATGTACTCGACTTCGGAGGCCCGTGCGATGACGGCCTCGCCGAGCGCCGACCGGCAGAGCACCTGCTCGTGCAGGAACTTGCCGGTCTTGTCGTCGAGCGGTTCGGACGCCTGGGCAATCGTGAACTGCGCTTCCTCGGAGGCGTCGAGATAGATGATCTCGTCGCTCACCTTGCCGCCCTTCACGACCCGGTACGGCGTCTGGATGAAGCCGAACTCGGAGACCGTGGCGAACGACGCGAGCGAGCCGATCAGACCGATGTTCGGGCCCTCGGGGGTCTCGATCGGGCACATTCGCCCGTAATGGGTCGGGTGCACGTCGCGCACCTCGATCGGCGCCCGTTCCCGCGTCAGCCCACCCGCGCCGAGCGCGGAGAGCCGCCGGCGATGGGTGAGACCCGCGAGCGAGTTCGTCTGGTCCATGAACTGCGAGAGCTGCGAGGAGCCGAAGAACTC
Source organism: Gaiella sp. (assembly GCA_051003695.1). Taxonomy (GTDB): domain Bacteria; phylum Actinomycetota; class Thermoleophilia; order Gaiellales; family Gaiellaceae; genus Gaiella. The sequence continues at coordinate 32,984 of JBPCLB010000155.1, forward strand.
CTTCAACGCCGCGACCACTGGCCGGATGTTGATGATCGTCTGGGGCGTGATCGTGTCGACGTCCTCGGTCGTCATCCGCTCTCGCACGACACGTTCCATCCGGTACAGCCCGACTCTGAACGCCTCCTGGATCAGCTCGCCGGTCGTGCGCAGCCGGCGATTGCCGAAGTGCTCGTACTCGTCGAGCTCGGCTCTGATCGGCTCCCGCGGGAGCGCGGCCGCGTCGGCGGCGTAGTCCTTCGAGTCCTCGGGCACCTGGAGCTTTGCCGGGAGGTCGACGAGCCGTCGCACGAGCGCGATGATGTCCAGGGTCGTGAGGACACGGGTGTCCTCGGGAACGTCGACGCTGAGCCGCTGGTTGAGCTTGTACCGCCCGACCTTCGTCAGGTCGTAGCGCTTCGGATCGAAGAAGAGCGCTCGCAGGAGGTTCCGCGCGTTGTCGAGTGTCGGCGGCTCACCGGGCCGCTGCTTCTTGAACACCTCGATCAGCGCTTCCTCCTCGCGAGTGGAGGGATCCTTGTCGAGGGTGTTCTGGATGTAGACGCGCGACGGCTCGTCGAAGAGAGCGAGAATTGCCTCGTTCGAGGAGGTGTCGAGCGCATACCCGGTGGTCGGATCCTCCGCGGGCAACGCGCGCAGCAGGGTCGTGATCGGCAGCTTGCGCTTCCGGTCGATCCTTGCGTAGACGATGCCCTTCTTGTCGATCTCGAGCTCGAGCCACGAGCCGCGCGACGGCATCAGGTTAGCGGTGAAGACCTGCTTCGTCGCGTCCTTCGGCTCCATCAGATACGCGCCGGGAGAGCGAACGAGCTGCGTGACGATCACACGCTCCGTGCCGTTGATGATGAACGTCCCGTTCTCGGTCATCATCGGGAAGTCGCCCATGAAGACCCGCTGCTCGCGAATCTCGCCCGTCTCCGTGTTGACGAAGCGAACCGTCATCGAGAGCGGCGCCTGGTAGGTCAGATCCTTTTCGCGGCACTCCTGAATCGAGACGGGGGGCGGCCCGAACTCGTACTCGCCGAACTCGACGGCGAGCGTGCCGGTGTAGTCCTCGATCGGCGAGATGTCATCGATCGTCTCGCGCAATCCCCCGCTCAGAAACCACTCGAACGAGGACTTCTGGATGTCGATCAGATTGGGGAGGTCGAGAACGTGCTTCAGGCGCGAAAACGTCTTGCGCGCGCGCGGCGCGACAGCAGTGCTGCTCAAATGCAACAGCCTCCCTTAACGGCGATGAGTGATGAGGACGGGCAGAGACAGAGCCGGCTCGACTGAGCGGAACCTTGAAGAATAGCGGACGCGTCGGCTCCGCCGCAACCGGCATGGTTGCAGCGGATTTCGTCCGCCACTGATTGTAGCGCACAGCTGTCGACGGTGCTGCGGCCGCGCCGCCGCACCTAATAGGACTTTGTTAGCTGGTTGAAGGGTCCTCTCACTTCGCGTCGAACGGTGTCCGTGTCAGCGGTCATCGTTTGAGGGAGGAGAGGATGGAGGCTGCACTCGCATTTGAGGTGCCGGCGGCGGAGGTTCGCGAGCGGCTGGCCGGGTTTGTCGAGGAGGTGGCGGAGCGGCTGCCGCTTCGGCGGCAGCGGGAGAACGCGCTTCTGTACGTGCGTGGGCTGGTCGAGCACGGGGGCCGCAAGAGTCTGCAGCCGACGCTGTTTCGGCTTGAGGAGGCGCCGGCCCGGTACGAGTCGATGCAGCAGTTTCTGGCCGACTCGCCTTGGGATCCGTGGCTGCTGCTGAGGGCCTGCGCGGAGCGGGTGACGCCCGAGCTCGGCGTCAGCGCCTGGGTGGTCGATGACACCGGGATCGTCAAGGACGGCAAGCACTCGCCGGGGGTGAAGCGCCAGTACTCGGGCACGCTGGGCAAGATCGGCAACTGCCAGATCACAGTCAGCGTGCACGCGGTCGGTGAGCGGGGCACGCTGCCGCTCGGCTGGTCGCTCTATCTGCCCGAGGAGTGGTGCGCCGACAGCGAGCGACGGCAGAAGGCGAAGATCCCCGCGGCGGTCTGCTTCCAGACAAAGCCGCAGCTGGCCGCCGACCTCTGCGAGCAGGCGGCCGGATGGGAGGTCGCGACGGCTCCCGTGCTCGCCGACTCGGCCTACGGCGACGACACCGCGTTTCGCAGCGATCTGCATGCGCTCGGGCTCGAGTACCTCGTCGCGGTGCGGGCGGAGACGAGCGTCTACGGGCCAGAGACGACCTTTGCCGTACCGCCGCGCAACGGCACCACTGGGCGGCCCCGGACGGTCGCCCGCCCCGACCGCAAGCCCGAGTCGGTGCGCTCCCTCGCCGAGCGCCTCCCGGCGAAGGCGTGGAAGACGCTGCCCTGCCGGACAACCCCGGCGGGCGAGGAGATCTCCGGCCGCTTCGCCTTCGTCCGCGTCGTCGCCACCCATCCCGTCCGCAACAACAACCTGCCGCCGCGGAAGGAGTGGCTGATCGTCGAATGGCGCGAGGGCGAGAAGACGCCGAGCGACTACTGGCTCTCGAACCTGTCCGAGAACGAACCTCGCGAGCGGCTTGCCCGACTCGCCCGGCTGCGCTGGACGATCGAGCTCGACTACCGGCAACTGAAAGGCGAGCTCGGGCTCGACCACTACGAAGGCCGAAGCTACCTCGGCTTCCACCACCACACCGCCTTGGTCACCTGCGCGCACGCCTTCCTCACCCACGAACGGCTCGACCCAAAAGCCCCGCGGCCGGCCTGACACTGCCGCAGGCGGTGCTGCTCCTGCAGCCCCTCCTGCGCTGCTGGGCCGGCCGCTGCCGCACCTGCCACCAGACCATCGACCTCGACCAGCTCCCCCTCTTCTCACGCCGTGAGTAACAAAGTCCTACTATCCCTCGCGGAGCCAGACAGCGGCGTCGCGCGGGAGGACGGTGTCCACCTGCGGGTCGCTCGCGAGCAGGACGTGCCCTGCCGGCAGCGGGAGGTCCTCGCCGTCGACGTTGACGATGCAGTGGACCC
>JBPCLB010000156.1:0-13433 GCA_051003695.1 Gaiella sp.
CCGATGTCTTCGGCTTTTCTTGCGTTTGGCGAAGGGCAGATTTTCTTTTTTTTGGTTCGCTTTCCCTCCCCCGCCCCCGGGACTACGAAGCGGCCCGCGAGGACGTCGAACGCGCGCTCGAGCTGGCGCGCGCGATGGACGATCCACGGGTCGTCGCAGGCACGTACTTCCAGGCTTCGCTCGTCGCCGAGAAGATGGGTCACTGGATCCTCTCGCGTCAGTACGCCCAGCAGGCAAAGACGCTCTATCAGCAGCTGAACGACGCGCGCAACACGGGTCGGATGATGCTCAACCTCGGCGGCTTGCAGCTCCAGCTCGGGAAGCCGGGCGAGGCGATCGAGCATCTCAACGCGTCGTTTGCGCTCGCAGTCGAGTCGGGCTCACAGCCCGATGCCGCTCAGGCCCTGGGAAGCCTGGCGGCCGTGCACGAAGCGCTCGGCGACCACGAGGCCGCCGACGAGCACGCACGCAAAGCACTCGCCCTGCTCGGGGGGCGAGAGGACTTCATCTTCGAGGTCGGCCAATCGAACGTCGTGCTTGGTCGCTCGTTGATGGAACGGGGCCGCCTCGAAGAGGCGGAGCAGTGCTTCAGGGCCGCCGACGCTGCGTTCGAGCAGATGGCGTCGGTGAGCTACCGGGCGGGGGCGTGGGTCGCGCTGGGTGATCTCGCGGAGCGTCGTGGAGACGCACGCGAGGCAGCGCGCTTGTACCGGAACGCCGCAGAGGCGCTCCAGGACAACCGCTTCTGAGAGGAGGATCCCGGTGAACAAAGGACGGCTGTACCTGCTGTTGCTGAACCTTGCGCTGATCGCATCGTGGTTCGGGACCTGGTCGGACGGCGACTAAGACGTTTCAGGGCCGCAGTCCCACGGGGCTGCGGCTCCACACCGTCCACCGGCGTTCTCTTCCGCTCGTCTCGATAGGTACTCCTCGATCCGGGCGGTAGGCTCGGCGCTATGTCGCGGCTGCTCACTTCGGTGCCGCTCGGGGAGCGCGTCGGGATCGCCTTCTCCGGCGGGCTCGACACAACCGTCGCGGTCGCGTGGATCCGAGAGCGCGGAGCGATCCCCCACGCGCTGACCGCAGACCTCGGCCAGTACGACGAGGAGGACATCGCGGGAATCCCCGCGCGGGCGAAGGCGATCGGGGCGGAGAACGCGATCCTCGTCGACTGCAAGCCGCAACTCGTTCGCGAAGGGCTCGTTGCGCTCCAATGCGGTGCATTTCACGTCTCTACCGGCGGCAAGACGTATTTCAACACGACGCCGCTCGGGCGTGCGGTAACCGGAACGATGCTCGTCGAGGCGATGCGCCGGCAGGGGGTCGACATCTGGGGCGACGGGTCGACGTACAAGGGAAACGACATCGAGCGCTTCTTCCGCTACGGACTGCTTGCACATCCGGGGCTTCGGATCTACAAGCCCTGGCTCGATCCCCTGTTCGTCGAGGAGCTCGGCGGTCGCCGCGAGCTGAGCGAGTGGCTACTCGAGCGTGGGCTCCCCTATCGCGCGACTGTCGAGCAGGCCTACTCGACGGACGCGAACATCTGGGGCGCGACCCACGAGGCGAAGGAGCTCGAGCTCCTCGATCGCTCGATGCACGTCGTCGAGCCGATCATGGGGGTGAGACCCTGGGACCTGTCCGTTCCGGTCGAGGTCGAGGTCGTGACCGTTCGCTTCGAGGCAGGCTGGCCCGTCGCTCTCAACGGAATCAGCGACGGCGACCCTGTTGCGCTCGTCGTCGAGGCAAACCGGATCGGCGGCCGGCACGGGCTCGGGATGTCCGACCAGATCGAGAATCGGATCATCGAGGCGAAGAGCCGCGGGATCTACGAGGCGCCCGGGATGGCGCTCCTCTTCGTCGCCTACGAACGGCTCGTCAACGCGATCCACAACGAGGCGACGCTCGAGAACTACCGGACGATGGGCCGGCGGCTCGGACGGCTGCTCTACGAAGGCCGCTGGTTCGACCCGCAAGCGCTGATGCTCCGCCAGAGCCTGCAGAGCTGGGTGGGGTCGGCCGTGACCGGCGAGGTGACGCTCGAGCTGCGCCGCGGCGACGATTACACGATCCTCGACACCGCGAGCGAGAATGCGACCTACCGCCCGGAGCGTCTCTCGATGGAGCGCGTGGAGGACGCGGCGTTCGGCCCGCTCGACCGGATCGGCCAGCTGACGATGCGGCTGCTCGACATCGAGGACACACGTGGCAAGCTCGAGCTGTACGGCCGGCTCGGACTGACGAAGGCTGACGGGCTGCCGGAGCTCGGTGATTCGGTGGGCGCTGTCCCCGGGATCGACCCCGCGTCACACAGCCTCCCCCGACCGCTCGATCACGACGACCGGGACTCGGGCGCTCGGGCTCAGCCGGAGCAACGCACGGACTAGCTCGGCGCAGTCCTCCGGCTGGATCAGCTGGTCACCCTCGAGGCCCGTCCACTCGGCCATCGGCGTATCGACGAACCCGGGACAGAGCGCGGTGGCGCGCACGCCATGCTCTGCCTCCTCGCGAGCGAGCGAGCGGGTCAGGGCGATCAGCGCGGCCTTCGCCGCGCCGTAGCTCGAGAGCCCCGGCGTCGGGATCGTGCCGGCGATCGACGCGAGATTGACGACGTAGCCGCGCGACGCGCGGAGCATGGGGAGCGCCTCGCGAGTGACGAGAAACGCTCCCCGGAGGTTGACCGCTTGCTGGACGTCGAACTGCTTCGTCGTCGTCGAGCCGACCGTGCCGGCGATCCCGACCCCGGCGCTACAGACGAGCACGTCGAGCCCGCCATCGTGCGCCTCGGCGTGCGCAGCGACGAGCGCCACGCAGTCCTCCTCCTTCGAGACGTCCGTGGCGATCGCGACCGCGCCGAGCTCCTCCGCGGCCGAGTCGAGGCGGTCGGCATTGCGTGCTGCGAGGGTGAGCGAGTATCCGTCCTCGCCGAGCGCGCGCGCGATCGCGAGCCCGATTCCGGACGATCCCCCGGTGACGAGCGCCGACGGCACCCGCCGAGTCTCTCACAGCCGGCTGGAACCTTGGTCGACCTCGGTGCGGGACGGCTCTTCGGAAGCTCGCGCTGGCTCGTGCTCGTACACTCGTTCCATGGATCTCGCCGCCGCGCCGCCGACCCTTACCTCGCTCGCGAAAGCGGGCGGTTGCGCGGCGAAGTACTCGGCAGCGCGCCTCGAGAGCCTGCTCGGCGGGCTCGTCACCCCCGACGTGGCCGAATTGATCGTCGGCCTCGATCCGGCCGACGACGCAGCGGTCTACCGCCTCGACGACGAGCGAGCGCTCGTGTTCACCGTCGATTTCTTCCCTCCCGTCGTCGACGACCCACGCCTCTACGGGCGGATCGCCGCGACGAATGCCCTCAACGACGTCTTCGCGATGGGCGGCGCGCCGCTACTCGCCCTGTCGATCGCGGCGTTCCCGGAGGAGCTTCCGACCGAGATGCTCGGAGAGGTACTCGCGGGTGCTGCAGACGCCGCCCGCGAGGCCGGGGCAATCCTCGCCGGCGGGCACACGATCCGCGACGTCGAGCCGAAGTACGGCCTTGCCGTGATCGGTCTCGTGCATCCGAGCGGTGTCTGGCTGAAGAGCACCGCGCGACCCGGCGACTCCGTCCTGCTGACGAAACCGCTTGGTACCGGGCTCGTCCTCCAGGCCCGCCGCGACGGCCGCGATCCCGAGGGAGCACACGACGCCGCTGTCGCTGCCATGTGCACCCTCAACCGTGCGGCGGCAGAGACCCTGCGCCCCTTCGAGCCGAGCGCGGCCACCGACGTCACCGGATTCGGACTGCTCGGCCACGCCCACGAGACAGCGGCGCGCTCCGGTGTGCGGATCGAGCTCGAGGCTGCCGAGCTGCCCGCGCTGCCCGGGGCACTCGAGCTAGCCGCGGCCGGAGTCAGAACGGGTGGAGACCGACGAAACCGAGAGTTCGCGGCGGCCCACGTGGAGAGCACCGCTGATGGCGCCCACGAGACGCTCGCGTACGACCCGCAGACGGCAGGAGGTCTCCTGATCTCGCTTCCCGCCGCCCGCGTCCCGGTGCTGAAGGCGACGTTCGCCGCGGCGGGTCTCGGCCTCTGGCAGGTCGGCCGCGTCGTCGCGGGAACCGGCGTCGCACTCGTGTAGAGGGCCGAGCGTGCCTCGCGGGCAGAGAGAACCGCAGGCAAGGGCCGGGCAGGCCCGGCCCCTACACTCGGGTCGTGCGTAAGGAGGTCTCACCACGGCGCTTTCTCTCGATCGCCGTCGCCTCCGTCGTGAGCCTCGGGGTCGTCGTCACGTCGGGGGCGTTCGTGCGATTGACGGGGTCGGGCCTGGGCTGCGGCGACAACTGGCCGCGCTGCGGCGACCGGCCGTATCCCGCGCAGGACTTCCATTCGCTCGTCGAGTTCGGGAACCGGCTCGTCGCGCTCGTCGGAATTCTGCTCTCTCTGCTCACCTGGCTCGCCGCGCGGCGCACCCACGTGCTCGCACGCTGGGTGAGGCGGGCCGCGCTCGCGGCGTTTGCCGGGACCATCGCGCAGATCCCGCTCGGTGGGCTGACGGTGATCCTCGAGCTCCACCCGCTCGCGGTGATGAGCCATTTCTTGCTCGCGCTCGTCGTGGTCGGACTCGCCGTCGTCGTCGCGCTCGAGGCCTGGGCTGCGAGTCGCGGGCTCGCCGAGTCCAACCTGCCGAGGTGGGTGCGCTGGGCCGGGCTCGCCGGCGTCGTGGCGTGCGCCACGATGATCGTGACAGGCGCGGTCGCGACCGCGTCGGGACCGCATCCAGGAGCGGATCAAGACGTGCAGCGCCTGGGACTCGGAATTGTCGACACAGTGTGGGTGCACGTGCGCGCGACGGCCGTCTACGGGCTGGGGTTCCTCCTCGTCGGTTGGCAGCTCGTACGAGCACGGACGATGCTTCCCGGCCTCGTGCGACTCGCAGGTGTGCTGCTCGGCGTGCTGTTCCTGCAGATGGCGATCGGTGAGCTCCAGTACAGGACGGCGCTGCCGTGGGGACTCGTGCTCGTCCACGTCACGCTCGGAGCGACGATCTGGGGTTTGACGGTCGCCGTCGCACATGCGCTCTGGCGTCCGCCGGCCCCACTGGTTGCCGGCGCGGTCCCTGCCGCGACGCGGGAAGCGAACCGCGGAGTGCTGGCCGCGCCCGAGTAGGCTTGCGAGATGCAGGACGAGCTCCGGATCTCCGAGCGACCCTCGTTGCGCCGGCCGATCCTGATCTCCGCCTTCAAGGGCTGGAACGACGGTGGGCAGGCAGCGACCGTCGCCGCCGACTACCTGGCGCGGCTCTGGGGCGCCGAGCGCTTCGCCGAGCTGGATCCCGAAGGATTCATGGACTTCCAGGCGGTGCGACCGACCGTCTCGCTCGGCGAGGGGATGACCAGGAACATCGAATGGCCCGAGAACGTGTTCTTCCACGCGAGCATCACGGGGGCCGAGCGGGACGCCGTGATCCTCCAGGGCGTGGAGCCCAACTACCGGTGGCGCTCCTTCACCGAGCACGTGGTGAACCTGGCACGCGAGCTCGAGGTCGAGCTCGTCGTCACACTCGGCGCACTGCTCGCCGACGTCCCGCACACGCGACCCGCACCCGTGACCGGTGCTGCGACAGACCCGCAGCTCGTCGAGGAACTAGGCCTCCAGCTCTCCCGGTACGAAGGCCCCACAGGCATCGTCGGTGTTCTCCACGACGCCTGCCGCCGCGCGGATCTGCGCTCGGTGAGCCTCTGGTCGGCCGTACCGCACTACGTCTCGCTCGCCCCGAGCCCACGGGCGGCGCGAGCGCTCTGCGTCCGGCTCTCCGACCTGATCGGGGTTCCGATCGATACGACCGAGCTCGCCGACGCCGAGGAATCCTACGCCCGGCAGGTGAGCGAGGCGGTTGCGTCGGATCCGGACACGCAGGCCTACGTCGAGGAGCTCGAGCGCCGGGCCGATACGATCGAGCTCTTCGCGGACGGTGGTGAGCTGCCGACCGGCGAAAGCCTCGCGGACGAGCTAACGCGGTTTCTCCGCGACCGCGACGACGAGAAACCTTCGCCGCCCGCGTAGCGGCCCGACCCCCAGGGCCGCGCCGCGTCAGGCGGGTGGCGCCTCGGGGGCCTCGGACGTGGCCGTTCCGCGGTCGTCCGCGGCATGCTCGACGGCGACGCCCGGTTCGAGTTCGGTGGCCCCTGAGGTCGGGACGACCGGCTCGGCATCGCCCTGCTGCGCGGCTCCTGCCTGCGCCTGCTCGGACGGGCCTCTCCGCTTCTTGCGGCGCCTGCGAGGCTTGCGCGCCGGGGTCTTCGGTGCAGGCAGGCTCTCCGCGAGCGCCGCGGCGAGGTCTCCGATCGCACCGAGCTCCTCGCGCGCAGTGTCGAGGATGCCGTTTGCGCGGGGGGTGTAGCCCTCGGCAGAGGCGAGGAGCGCGACGCCGACCGGCAGCGGCAGCGCCTGGGCGATCCTGAAGAGCTGGCCGACGTTCTCCTCGTGGCGATGGCCGCGGGAGTTCGCAACGGCGCCGAGCAACCGTTTCGCTTCCGGAAACTCCTGGCTCGCCTTGCGGTCGAGCGTCTTCCGCACCGCCCGTGCTAGCCGCCAGGTCCAGCGGCCGAGAATCTGATCCGGTGCGGTCGCCTTGCCCTCGCCGACCGCACGCAGGAGGATCCTCACCCCCGTCGCGCGATCCTTCTCCCAGGGAGGCGCCTGCGTGACGAGCGTCACGAGATCGTCGAAGTCCGCGCGTTCGACCGGCGTCGCGACACGGTCTGCGAGGGCGGTCATGCGCAACCGCCGGTTCGGGTTCTCGGCGGCGCAGACCGCGAGGAACGTCTCGAGCGCTCCCTTGCCCGCACGACCCTCCGCGAACTTCCGTGCGAACTCGGCGCGCTGGTCGAACCTGATCTGCCGTCCCGCGATCGTTGCCCAGAAACGCTGCTCGTCGTCGTCGAGAAACTTGGGGTCGACGCGCTGCCACTCGCGTTGAATCACCAGTAGCCGACGCCGGACGTCCTGGGTGACCGGGACGAGCCAGGGCGCGGGCGACAGCTTGCGTCTCGCGCGCCGCGCGGAGCGTCGCCGCGGCGCGGGGGTCACACGAGCGCCCTCACGGTAGAAGTCCGCGTCGAGCAGCGAATGCAGCGACACGACCCGCTCGGAATGGGTCGATCCCTTCGTGACGAAGTCGATGACGACGCCGGCTTCCTTCCGCGGATGCATGCGCATGATCCGGCCGATGCGCTGCTGGTAGACGCGTTTCGACGCGGTCGGCGCCAGGTGCATGCAGACGGTCGCCCGGGGCGAGTTCCAGCCCTCGGCCAGAAGCTGTGCGTTGATCAGCACGTTGATCTCTCCGCGCTCGTAGGCGGCGAGCGTCTCGGCGAGCTCGCGCGGCGGCGTCCGCCCGGAGACCGCGGTTGCCTTGAGACCTGCGGCGCGAAACTCCTGGGCGAGGTTGTAGGCGTGGTTCACGCCCGCGGCATACACGATCCCGGGGGTTGGCCCGAAACGGTCACGGTAGAGACTTGCCGCGGCCTGGTTGAGCGCGACGTGGTCGAGCGCGTTGGCGAGCGCGCGCTCCTCGAAGTCTCCTCCGACGATCGGCACCGAGTTGATCGCGGCGACCGGGGGCACACGCAGGCAGCGCAGCGGCGCGATCAGACCGCGCCGAGCAGCGTCGTTCAGCGGGAGATCGTCCACCGAGGCCGGGAACACATCTGACACCTGCTTCGCGAGCAACTGCTCCGTGGCCGTCATCCCGATGTAGAGAGGCTCGTGGAACTGACGGATCGCCGCGGAGGTCTTCTCGCCGAGCGCGGTGTGCGCCTCGTCGCAGATCACGAGCGCATATGCCTCGCGCGAGAGCTCCGTCCCGTGGCGGGCAAACCAGGCGTAGGTCTGAATCGTGATCGGATGGGGCTGGAGCGGTTTCCCGCCCTCGAGAATCGCCTCGGTGAGGCGATCGCCGTAGCCCTCGGCCGTGAGGTCGCGACGGAACTGGTCGATCAGCAGTCGTCGGTGGGTGAGGATCAACACGCCGAGCCTGCGGGCCGCCTCGACGAATCCCGCGGCCGCGATCGTCTTGCCGGACGCGGTCGGGTGACGAAAGCGATAGCGACGGGAAGCGCCGGGGTCGGCGTCGGCAAACGTCGCCGCATCGGCGTCGACGTCCTCGTCGATCAACCCCGCGTCGAGGTCGTCGTCGTCGTCGACCTCACTCACGTCCTCGAGCTCGCCGATGTGACCATTGGCGCCGCCGTTGCCGTTGGTCTCGTCAGCACTTCGCTGCTCCGCCGCGATCAGCTCGGTGAGCATCCCGGTGAGCGCGTCGATCTGATGCCGGCGAAGCACGGTTCCCGCCGCGGTCGCTGGCGTTTCCGCGGCGAGGACACGCTCGAGGCCGAGCATCAAGCCGTACTCGACCTGCCAACGCGTCGAAGGGATCCGGCGGCCGGTCCCGATCTCGAGGAGGGCATCGTCGAGCGCGGCACGCCGAGCTGTTCCCGGGGCAAGCGCGACTGCTGGATCCTCGCCTGGGTGGAGGAATGGCTCGCCGAACCAGCCTTCGGCACGGAGCACGGCCGCCTGCAGATTCTCGGCCTGCTCCGACGATGTCGGGATGATGATGGATTCCTGCATCTGCGCAGCGAGGGCTCGACCCTGCTGCTCTCCTTCTAAGGAGTCGGGATGCCCTGGTTCCGAACCGGAGGGCGTTGTCCGACGTCCCGAACTGTAGCGCAAGCTCGGCGCTCGGTGTTACCCGTCCTGGCTTTCTACGCGGCGGGCTCGCCGGCCGCCCCCGAGGCGAGCCGCCTCCCCGAGACTCGTTCGGAGATGCCTTCGTCGTCGAGGTATCTCGTGATCCCACCGCGGAAGAAGGGAAAGCCGGCACCCAGGATCAGACAGCCGTCGAGCTCGGCTGCCGATCCGACGACCCCCTCGTCGAGCAGGCGGCGCGACTCGTCCGCGAGCGCCTCGAGGATCGCGGTGTGGATCTCGTCCACGGTCTTCGGCGTTCCACCGGTCACGACGATCTCCATGCTGCCGTCGGCAAGTCCCTGCAGCGCCGACGAGAGCGGGAACCGATCGGGATAGGCGTCGTGGAGCGTGTGCAGGACGTGGTTTGCGACCTTGGGGCCGACAAGCGCGAGCAACGTCGAGGGCGGCATCGGCAGACCGATTCGGAGCGCGGCCTCGTCGGTTTCCTCGATCGTCGAGCCTGACTCGAGCGCCTGCATCGCGACCGACGACTGGCGTGTGAGCAGCCGGTTGACGACGAATGCGGGAGCGTCGGCGACGAGCACTCCTCGCTTGCCGAGCTTCCGCGTCACGTCCCACGCGGTCGCCAGCGTGACGTCGTCGGTCACAGGCGTGCGCACGATCTCCACGAGCGGCAGCACCGCGACGGGGTTGAAGAAGTGCATCCCGACGAGTCGCTCGGGATGCGTCAGCCGCTCGCCCATCGCCGTCACCGAGAGCGACGACGTGTTCGTGACGAGCACGCACTCGTCCGACACGACCGGCTCGACCGCGGCGAACACGGCCCGTTTCACGTCGAGCTCCTCGAAGACGGCCTCGAGTACGAGCTCGCAGCCGGTGTACGCCGCGGCGCCAGCGCCACCGGTGACGAGGCTGCCGAGAAATCGCGCTTTCTCCTCGCTCAGCCGGCCCTTCGCGACGCGGCCCGAGAGCTCGGCCCTGATCGCGTCGACGGCCTGCTCGACACGGGATGAGTCCACGTCCGTGAGCACCACCGGAACCTCGAGGCGGCGCAGGAAGAGCGTGGCGAGCTGGGTTGCCATCAGACCGGCGCCGACGACCCCGACCCGTTGCACCCGGCGTGGCTTGGCATCGGGAATTCCAACCCCCCGCCCGAGCCTGCGTTCGACGACGTCGAAGGCGTAGATCGAGGCCTGGCCTTGGGGGCCTGGCAGGAGCTCCGCGAGCGCGTCCTCCTCGGCGCGGTAGCCCTCTTCGACCGACCAGGTCGCAGCGCCCTGGATCAGCTCGAGCGCCCGGTACGGGGCCGGCGCCGCGCGGTGCACGGCGTCGTCGACACGCTGCCGGGCCTTCCTGCACACCTCGGCGGCGTTCGCCAGGTCGACGGCGGGAACACGCTTGCCTGCGCCCTCCTCGATCTTGCCGACGAGGAACGCGAGCGATTCGTCGAGGAACTCGACAGGCTCGAGCAAGGCATCGACGAGACCGAGCGCGTGGGCTTCGGCTGCACCGATCAGACGGTTCTGCTCGAGCGGGTTGTCGACGATCAGCTTGACGGCGCCTTCGGCTCCGATCAGTCGCGGGGCGAGCTGGGTGCCACCCCAGGCGGGGACGAGCCCGAGCGCCACCTCCGGGAAGCCGACGTGTCGCACGGAGGAGGCGATGGTGCGGTAGTCGCAGTGCAAAGCCAGCTCGAGACCGCCGCCCAACGCAGCCCCGTTCACCGCCGCGACCGTGACGAACGGCAGCTCGCGCAGCCTGCCGAAGAGCTCGTGCCCCGTGCGTCCGCCCTCGCGTGCGCGCTCGCGAGAGATCCCGGGGAACTGATCGATGTCGGCGCCGGCGGCGAATCCGAGCGGCTTACCGGTCACCACGAGCCCGCGCCAGTCACGCGTGCGCAGGCGAGCCAGCACACCGCCCAGCGAGGCGAGTGCCTCAGGCCCGAACGTGTTCGGCTTGCTCCAGTCGGCCCCGTTGTCGATCGTCACGATCGCGATCGGGCCGACGCGAGAGTCGTAGCGTTGGAGCTCGAAACGCGTCGTCGGAGCCGGTGCATCCGAGTCGAGCGGCTCAGCCATGCCGGACGTTCTCCCAGAGCAGCGCGGCACCCATGCCGAGCCCGATGCAGAGCGCCGTGAGGCCGTAACGGACGTCGGGCCGCCTGTCGAAGCCGTACGCAAGCTGCGCCATCAGCCGAACGCCTGTCGCCGCCAGTGGATGACCGCACGCGATGGCGCCACCGTACGGGTTCAGCCTGGGATCGTCGGGTGCGACGCCGACACCGTCGCACCAGGTCAGCACCTGCACCGCGAACGGCTCGTTGAGCTCGAACAGGCCGATCTCGTCGATCGTCAGGCCTGCGCGCTCCAGCGTCCGTTGGGTCGCCGGGACGGGGCCGATTCCCATCAGGTGCGGCTCGACACCGGCGTACGCGAACGCGGCGAGCCGCATTCGCGCCTCGAGCCCGAGCTCCGCGGCGGCGGTCTCGGAGGCGAGCAGGCAGGCCGTCGCGCCGTCGGTGAGACCGGCGGAGTTGCCGGCCGTCACACGGCCGCCGGCGCGGAAGGCCGGTCGCAGCGCGGCCAGTCCCTCGAGGGTCGTTTCGGGGCGGAGGAACTCGTCCCGGTCGGCGACGCGCCAGCCCTGGTCGCCGAACACGCTCATCGGCACGACGGTTCGCCCGAAGACGCCTTCGAGGCCCTCCTCCAAGGCGGCTGTGGCCTTCTGCTGCGAGGTGAGCGCGAATCGATCCGCATGCTCACGCGTCAGCCGGGGAAACGCGTCGTGGAGGTTCTCGGCTGTCTGACCCATCACCGCGGCGCTCTGGTCGATCAGCTGCTCGGCGACGAAGCGCGGGTTGAAGTCGACCTCGTCCCCCATCGGGTGGTGCCCCATGTGCTCGACGCCACCCGCGATCGCGAGTTCGCAGGCACCCATCGCGATCTCGCCGGCGACGGCGGTCGTCGCAGTCAGCGAGCCGGCACACATCCGGTCGACCGCGAAGCCGGGCACCGTGTGCGGAAGTCCGGCGAGAAGCGCAACGTCGCGACCGAGCGTGAGACCCTGGTCGCCGGTCTGCGCAGTCGCAGCGAATGCGACATCGCCGATCAGCTCGGGGGGCGCGGAGGGGTTGCGGCGCAGCAACTCTCTCACGGTCTTCGCCGCCATGTCGTCGGCGCGGGTCTTCCAGAAGAGGCCCCGCTCGCCCGCACGACCGAACGCCGTCCTCACACCGTCGACGAAGACGACCTCCTGCAGCTCGCGCGCCATCCGGATGCAGGCTAGATGGTCGAGTCGTCGCCGGCGGCGAGCTCCTTGGAGCGGTTCATGGCTGCCTGGATCGCGTTCAGGAACGCCGCACGCACGCCGGCCATCTCCAGCTCGCGGATCGCGGCGATCGTCGTCCCGCCCGGTGAGGTCACCATCTCCCTCAGCTCGACGGGGTGGAGTCCCTCGTCGCGCAGCTGCTTGGCCGTACCGAGCATCGTCTGGACGACGAGCTGCGTCGAGATCTCTCTCGAGAGACCGAGGAGGAGGCCGGCCTCGATCATCGCCTCGGCGAGCAGCGCGAAGTACGCAGGGCCGGAACCAGAGACGGCGGTGACCGCGTCCATAGCCCGCTCGGGCACCCTGACGACCGCGCCGAGGTGTGCAAGCGCCTCCTCTGCAAGCGTCACGTGCGCGTCGCCTGCATGTGACCCGGCGCACAATCCCGCGATCCCCTCGTGCACGACCGAGGGAGTGTTCGGCATCGCCCGGACCACGGGCACGCCGTCGGCGAGCACGCCTTCGATCAGCCTGGTGGGAATCGCCGCCGCGACGGACAGGATTGTTTGCTCGACCGAGATCACCGACGCGATGTCCTCGAGCAGCGGCCTGATGTCCTGTGGCTTCACCGCGAGGACGACGAGCGCCGCGCCGTCAGCCGCCTCGCGGTTGGAGGTCGACGCTGCGATCCCATGGCGTTCTGCCAGCTCCGCGGCGCGCTCGGGCCGCCGACTCGATGCGCGGAGGTCGGCGGGCGACCTCCAACCGGAGGAGAGCAGCCCCGAGATCAGCGCTTCGCCGATCTTCCCGGCGCCGAGCACCGCGATTCGCCGTTCGTCGACCGCCACGGTGCAGAGTCTACGCGGCTGTCCGCTGCCTGATCCTGCGCGGGACGTCGCGATCCGCGCCGGGAACGAGCCCCTTCGACCACCCGAGCATCAGGATCTCCCCGGCGAGGCCCGCCCATTCCTCGTACGGCTCGAGCAGCGCCGCCGTCTCGTGCCCGTCGGGCCAACGGCCCCACAGCGCAGCAGCGAGCTTGACGAGTCCCAGGTCGCCGACGAGACCGTGGTCGTAGCGACCGAGACCTTCCAGTGCGATCACGCCGACCGACCAGGCCCCAATCCCCCGCTCGCGCGTCAGCCGCCGGAGGACGGTGTCCGTCGCGTGATCGCGCAGCCGCTCGAGCTCGAGGGAGGCGACGAGCCGGACGAGGGTGCTCGCACGCGCCTGCGCCAGACCGAGGCGACGGAGCTCGACCGGTGCGAGTCGCGCCAGCTCGGCCTGCGTGACGACGCCTCGTGCGCCGCATGCGCGCGTCACAGCGCGCTCGATCGTACGCGCACGCCGCGACTCGATCAACTGGCCACAGACCGCGCGCAGGGTTGCGTGGGCAACCGTCGCGGTGCGAAACGGCCGGTACCCGACGAGCGCGCGGGCGGAGGGCCCGATCAGCGGGTCGCTCGCGAA
>JBPCLB010000157.1:0-19412 GCA_051003695.1 Gaiella sp.
CGACGTTGCGGAATCAGAGCGGGCGGTCGAGCTTGCGGCGCTTGCGGCGGAGAGCGGCGGTGTGGGTGAGCTCGCCGAGCGCGATCACGCCGATGAAGATCAAGCCGACGACGAGCATCGAGAGCACGACACTGCGGCCCTCCTCGGCGGCGTCTGCGAGAAAGACGAGCGCGGCGGGCATCACCGCGACTGTATCGCACCCGCGACGAACCCGCGCAAGGGCTCGATCCACGCGGGATCGATCGTGTGCGACACAGGGGTCTCGAGGCGCAGTACGTCCGCGCCGGCGGCGGCGAGCGTGTCGGCAGCCGCTCGCCCGAACGAGGCGGGGATCACGGGATCGGCGCTGCCGTGGGCCACGGCGACCGGGTAGCCGTCGACGTTGTCGAACGAGAGCGGCCAGCCCTCGACCTGCGGGAGGAATCCCGACAGCGCCACGATCGCAGCGGGGCGCGGCCGGCCGGGTCCGAGGCCGAGCGCCCAGCTCATCACGGCTCCCTGGGAGAAGCCGCCGAGCACGACGTCCTCGAGCGGCACGGGGAGCTCGTCGAGGAAGGCCGCCAGCCTCGGCGCCGTCTCGTGGAACGTCGTCGGGTCGGGTGTCGGGATCCCGCCGAGCGCGTACCAGTGCCTGCCTCCGGGTGGAAGCCGGAGCGGTCCGCCGACGGCGATCCCGAGCAGGCGACGCTCGGGGTCGAGCAGATCGAGCAACGGCCAGAGGTCGTGCTCGTCGGCGCCCCGGCCGTGGAGCAGCACCAGTGCGCCTGCAGCGGCCACGTCTGCTCCGGGGTCTCGTCCCCCGGTCTTCGTGCCGTCGGGTGCGCGTACGAGCGAGACCAGCCCACTCATCGCGCGCGGGGATTCTCGATCGGAGTCAGCACCCGCTCGACCTGGTCGCGCATGTGCTCGAACGCCGGTGGGAGGATCAGCGACTCGCCGAGCTGCTCCGGGTTCTCGTCGATGCCGAAGCCAGGCCCGAGCGTGGCCAGCTCGAAGAGCACGCCGCTGGGCTCGCGGAAGTACACCGACCGGAACCAGAAGCGATCGATCACCGGGGTCGGATGCATCCCCGCCTCGAGCACCGCTTGCCGCCACGCCTCGTGCTCCTCCATCGTCGAGGCCCAGGCGACGTGGTGCACGGTGCCTGCGCCGGGCACGCCTCTTTCGGCCGGAGGCGGGTCATAGGTGTATTCACCACCCCTGGTCGCGCCACGCACCTCCCAGGCCGACTCACCGGTCGGCATGAACCCCAGCGTCTCCTCGAGCAGCGATCGGCTTCGCTCGGGCTCGCTCGCATACGCGCGGACACCGTCGAATCCCTGAATCGCAGACTCCGGGGGAACGTCGGGGCTGACCGCGACGAGAGGCTCGTCCGCTGTCTCGACGACGGCCAGCTCGAGGCCGAGCCCCTCCGGGTCGTCGAACCGCAACCGTCCGTCGGCGCGGCTCGTCGAGACTCCCTCAGCTGCCAGGCGGGGCTCCCAGAAGTCGAGCGCTGCCTCGGAGCCGACCCGGAACGTCGTCGTATGGATCATCCCGGCGCCGGCGCTCCCGCGACGCGCACCCGGATACTCGAAGAAGGTGATGTCGGCGCCCGGGCTGCCCTCCTCGTCGGCGTAGAACAGGTGGTAGACGGTCGGATCGTCCTGGTTCACGGTCTTCTTGACGAGCCGCAGACCGAGCACACGGGCATAGAAGTCGAGGTTGCCGGGAGCATCGCCCGTGATGCACGTCACGTGGTGGATCCCTTCGAAGCGCATGCTCAATCTCCGTTTCTCGGCGTCGCGGTGGACCGCTGTGGCCGTCGATGTTGCCATTCTTCGCGCGTTCCGTAGCGCGTAGGCTCCAAGCAACGTGACGGTTACGCTGCTCGCCCGGCCGCGAAGCAGGCAGCTTCGGGCAACGATCGCTCCTAACACGGCAGCCTCCCGGCCGCGAAGCGAGCCGCTTCAGGGGTCTGCCCCGCCGCAGGCGGGGATCAACCGCGACCGGGATCCGCTCCTGCGGATTCCGGTAGGGCGGAGAGAAGGGTGAAGATCGGCATCGTCGTGCCGTTCTCGTGGTCGTTCTGGGGGGCGGTGGTCGAGCATGCGGAGCTCCAGGCGGAAGCGCTCATTGCGCGCGGGCACGACGTCCGCCTCGTGATGGCGAACGACCCTCCGGGACAGTTCACGCGCGTACTGCACCCGCGTGTCGGCCGTCACGGGAGCCCCCCGGCCCACGTGATCCCGGTCGGCCGCTCCGTGATCGTGCCGGCGAACGGATCGTTGCCGAACATCTGTCTCAGCCCCCGCGCATTTCTCCGCATTCGCGCGGTGCTCGCGAGAGAGCGTTTCGACGTGCTGCACCTCCACGAGCCGATGACTCCGGCGATCTGCGTCTCCGTGCTCTCGATCGCCCGCGAGCCCATCGTCGCAACCCACCACGCCTCGGGCGACCTCGGCTGGATGAAGCTCGGCCTGCCGGCCTGGGGTTTTCTGATGGATCGCGTCGACCAGAAGATCGCCGTGTCGGAGAGGGCGCGCGCGTCGGCCGATCGCTGGCTCGGCGGGCCGTGGGAGGTCGTGCCGAACGGGGTCCTCATGCCCGACGAGGTCGATCCGGCGGGTCGTCGGCACACCGTCGTCTTCGCGGGCCGCCACGAGCCGCGCAAGGGACTCCAGGTGCTGCTGCGGGCGTGGCCCGAGATCCATCGGCGCACCGGGGCGAGGCTCGAGGTCGCAGGCGCCGATCCGCTCGCCGTCGGGCTCCTGCAGACGCGTTTGCGTGTGCCGCCCGACGGGATCGACGTGCTCGGGTTCCTCTCACAGGACGACCTGACCCGCCTCCTCGGCTCGACGAAGGCCTTGATCGCACCGTCGCTCGGCGGGGAGAGCTTCGGCATGGTGCTCACTCGCGCGTTCGCATGCGCGACGCCGGCGGTCGCGTCCGATATCGAGGGGTACCGCGAAGTCCTCACGCCGGCGGTCGCCGACGCGGTGCCGCCCGACGACCCGGGCACGCTGGCGACCGCGGTCGAGCGGTTGCTCGCGGACGAGCCGCGCCGCGAGAGAATGGGCGCCGCCGCTCGGGCGCTCGCCGAGGAGCGGTACGCCTGGTCCGACATCGCCGCCCGGCTCGAGCTGATCTATGAGCGAACGCGTGGGGGAAACCCATGTTTCCCCACGAGCCCCCTTCTTCACGATTCTCGGGCTCGGCTGTGACCAGCCCTCCCGACCGAGTGAATCGGCCTCCGGGCACGGCGTTTGCCGACATCGACAGAGAAGTGGAAGTTGCCGGATGAGCTCGCTCGCCGGCCTCGCACGAAACCCATGGCTGCGAGTCGGAGTCGTCCTCGTCTCCCTCGGGGCGGCCGTCCTCGCGCTCTGGTGGCGAGGACCCGACTGGGACATCGTCTACCACGCGTTCGACTTCGTGCAGTGGCGCTGGATCGTCCTCGCCGTGCTGCTCAATCTCGTGTCCGTGCTCGCACGCTCGTTCTCTTGGATGCTCACGATCCGACAGGCGCTCCCCGAGCCGCATCCGCCCTTCGCGCAGGTGTTCACCTCCTTCGGCGTCGGGTTGCTCGGCAACGCCGTGCTGCCCGCCCGTGCAGGCGAGCTTGCGCGGGTGGCGGTGCTGCGGGGACACGTCAAGCACGGCCCGGGAACGAGCGCGACGTTGCTCGGAACGGTGTTCACCCACCGGCTGTTCGACCTCTTCCCGATCGCGCTGCTCGTGCTTTACGTGCTTGCGACGGCAAAGATCCCGGGCTGGGCGCTGACGGGGCTCTACGCCGTCGCGCTCGTCGGCGTCGGGCTCGTCACGCTCGCGTTCATCGCAGCGCGTACCCAGAACCGGCCGATCGACGGCAGCGGCACCGTACGCCGGCTGGTCGCGATGTCGCGCCAAGGTCTCGCCGTGTTGCGGACTCCATGGGCCGCGATTGGGGCGCTGGTCTTCCAGACAGCAGGCTGGGTGCTCCAGCTGCTCGCAGTGTGGTGCGCCACCGAAGCCTTCTCGATGGACGTCGGGCTTCCCGCCGCGGCGCTCGTGCTGCTCCTGATGAACATCGCCACCGTCTTTCCGCTCTGGCCGGGAAACGTCGGCCTGCTCCAAGCGGCGGTGGCCTTCCCGCTGATCCAGTACGGGGTCGCCTACGGCACCGGTTTCGCCTTCGGGCTCGTGCTCCAGGCGCTCGAGATGTCGGTCGGCGTCGGGGTCGGGGTCGCGTCGCTCGCGCGTGAAGGTCTCTCCTTCGCCTCGCTCAAGCGCATGGACGAGGACGAGCAGGAGGCCGCGGAGGAGGCGATCGAAGCAGCGGCCGTGCGCGAGCGCGAGGAGGTCGGGGCGACACGTTGATCAGACGGCATCGCGACGGGTCGCGAGCGATCCGAGACGCGCAGCGACGACCTGGTCGGCCGCGGCCACGCTCGGCGCATGGCCCGTCACCGCGGCGACGAAGACCGCCCCGTCGATCGCGCACACGCGCACCGGGGTGACGGCGACGACCGACGCTGTGCGCGGGACGTCGCGGAGCAGCGCGATCTCGCCGAACGAGCCCCCACGGCCGAGCGTCCGGCCGACGACCTCGACTTCCCCCTCGACGACCACGTAGAACCGGTCGCCCGCGTCGCCCGCTCGGACGATCTCGGCGCCGGCCGGATAGGCGGCCTCGGTCGCAGAGGCGGCCAGTCGCTCCAGCACGGCCTCGGGCAGAACGGCGAGGAAGGCGACGCCGCGGAGAAGCGGCACGTGGGGAGGGGCCGCCGAGCGGCTGTCGGCCACGCGCAGCCGCCCGATCGCGGCGAGCGTGACGATCGGCAGCAGCAGCCCGGTCACGAGCATCGCACCCTCGATCCCGAGTGCGCCGGCGAGCACAGGCGCGAGCACCGCTCCCAGACCGAGCGCGCCGATCAACATGCCGTGCATCGTGCCGAGCACCCGTACGAGCACCTCGTCCCCGACGAGCCGTTGGAGCAACGTGATCGCAGAAACGTCGACGATCGAGTTGGCGAGCCCGACGAGCGCGAGCGCGGCGAGCGCAACCGGGATACTGGTCAGAGCCGCGAGCGCGACCAGCGGCAGCCCGAAGAGGACGAGTCCGATTCCGAAGTCGCTTGCAAGTCGCGCGCGCGCGGCGAGCAGCAGCGCGACGAAGCCGCCGACGATTCCACCCACTCCGAGTGACGCGTTCAAATAGCCGACGCCTGCTTCTCCCGTCTCGAGCAGCTCGATCGCGACGAGTACGACGAGGACGTTGAGCGAACCCGCGACGAGCGTCTGCGCTGTATAGAGCAACGAAACCGCCCGGACGTCCGGGTCACGGGCGATGATGCCGATCCCGGCCGTCAGCTCGGAGACAAAGCCGTTGCGCTTGCGCGTCTCGCCGGTCTCGTCGGCGAGGTGGATGCCAAGCACGAGCAGCGCCGACCAGACGAACGTCGCCGCGTTGAAGGCGAAGACGACCTGGACCGAGCTGACGGCGAGCAGCAGCCCCCCGAGCGCCGGTCCCGCGAACGTCGCGACACTCTCGATCGTGCTCGACGCGACATTTGCGGCGCTCAGCTCCGCCGGATCGCGCGCCAGCCTCGGGGTGAGCGCGGCGTGAGCGGGTCGGAACGGAACTCCGACGAGCGTCGCGACGACGGCGAGTCCGTAGACGATGGGCGCGGGTCCGTCAGCAGGCGTAACGTCTCACCGCCGTCGTCGGCGCGCTCGAGCAGCGCGCCGAGGCGTGTGATCACCGCGCCCTCGCCTTCACCGGCGGCTCCCGCACGCTGACGGCGCGCCGAGCGCAGCAGATCCAGGCCGATCGCAGCCTGGTGCGCGAAGAGCGTCAAGAGGTTCATGTCGTCGAGCGAGAACGGCCGCCCGGTAGGGCGGTCGAGCACCTCGAGCACGCCGAGCGCGCGCTCGTCGGCGAGCAACGGCACCACGACGAGCGCGTTCGGCACGTAGCCCGTCGCCTCCGCCGCCTGGCGAGCGAACCTCGGATCGGAGGCGAGGTCGTCGATTACGAGTGGCTGGCGGGTGACGAGCACCCAGCCGGCGATCCCGGTCGACGACGGAAAGCGTGACCCGACGAGATTCTGCTCGTCCGCGCCGGCGACCGCCTCGAAGAAGAGCTCGTAGGTCTCCTCGTCGAGGAGAAAGACAGATGCCCCGTGTGAGCCGAAGATCGCGCGCGCGACCTCGACGACGGATTGCAGGAGCGCGCGGTGGAGCTCCTCCTGGTCATGACCGCGATCCGGCTCGCTCATCCCACACCCCCGGTGTTCGTTGCCGTCAGCGAGAGAACGCTCTTCAACTGGAACGGCGTCAGCTCCGGGTGCTTGCTGAGCACGAGCGCCGAGACCGCAGCGATGTGGGGCGCGGCGAAGCTGTTGCCGGTGCAGCGCATCGTCCCCCCTCCGATCCAGGCCACCTCGAGGTCGACGCCACGAGCGAAGAACTCGACGGGCGGCTCGGGATTCACGTACCAGGCGAACGGGTCGTCCTGCTCGTGGCTGCCGACGGAGACGACGGACGAGAAGCGCCACGGATAGCTCTCGACCGGCATGTTGTGCGCCGACGCGACGAGCACCGTGCGCCGAAAGTACGCGGCGTCGGCGAGGTCGTGCAACAGCTCGGCGAAGCGCCGTTTGGTCGTCGAGAGGCTCAGGTTGACGACTCGATGTCCCGCGTCGATCGCGTGCCGCAACCCTGCGAGAATGAGATCTCCCGTCCCGGTCGCGCCGGATCCGAGGACGCGCACGGAATGGATCCGGCACGCGGGGGCCAGCGCGCGGACGATCCCGGCGCACGCGGTGCCGTGGCCGCACACGTCGCCGGTCTCGTCGGGGACGATCCGCGCCTGGCCACGATCGTCGAAGGTGACAGCCACGGCGCTCGCGAGCTCACCGACGAGCGGATGCGACGGCTCGATCCCACTGTCGAGCACGCACACGTCGATCCCCTGACCGGTCGCCCCGCCGATCGCCCAGTCACGCGTGACGCGCTCGGGCCACGACGACGCGAGCGCAATCGTCTCGGCCGCGCTTGCGGGCAGGCTCCATGCCGGAATCAAGCGCTGGCTCACCCGTCCGCCGCCGCCCTGACCGCTGCGGCTGCGCGAGCCGAGCGTTCGTCCCCTGGACGCGTCGCGAGGTTCGCATCGACGAGCCGGGCCGCCGCCTGGGCCGCAGCGGCGGCGAGGTCCCGAGCCACCTCGGCATCGGGCCGAAGCTCGTCGCGCCCCTCGAACGCCGCGACTGCGGCGAGCGCAGCGACGTCGGCGGCCGCCTCGGCGATCTCGAGCGGTACGTCCGCCGCACGCGCGAGCGCCTCCCCGAGCGCCCGGTCGCGCTCGGCGCCGGTCGCCGTGACCGCGCGCATCTCGGTGAGCGCCGTAGCAAAGGCCTCGGCGTCCGTGTCCGCGAGGCGAACGAGTCGCTCCTGCAGCCAGCTTGCCTGAGCGGCGACCCCGGGACCGTCGGGCCAACGGCTCGGGGCTCGCGCGACGAGCCCGACGAGCGCGGCGGCCATCGCCGCCGCGAGCGCTGCAGCCGTGCCACCCGCGGGGGACGGGGCAGGCGCACCGAGCGTCTCGAGCAGCGCGTCCAGGTCGAGCGTGCGAACGGTCGCAGGGTCGGTCACGCGTCGAGCCGGCGGCGAAGCGCCTCGACGATGCGCTGCTGCGGCTCGATGCCCTCGGCCCGTAAGGCGGCATCGAGCTCGGCGACGACACGGCTCCTGAGCTCCGCATCGGCCTCCGCGCGCGCGACGAGCGCATCCATCGCCGCACGAGCCGCGGGCAGCTGCTTCGCCGCCGCCACCCAACTCTCTGGCGCCGGGGGTAGCAGCCGCAGAAGCTCTGCGATGCGCTCCTCGTCGTGGTCGGTTCGCCTGCTCATCCTCTACGAGACGGTCGTGGTGACCTGTTTCTTCCCTGCGGGCACATCTGCCCCGAGGATCTCGCGCAACTTGCGCAGACAGCGCGAGATCCGGCTCGCGATCGTGCCGGCGGGCAGGCTCAGCTCCTCGCCGATCGCGCGGTAGCTCTCGTCGCGACAGAAGAAGCGGTCGAGGATCTCTGCACACTCGGGACTCATGCGGGCGAGGGCCTCCCGAACGTCGAGCGCGTCGTCGAGACGACCCAGTGTCTCGACGGGTGTCTCTTCGGGCTCGGCCATCAGCAGCTCGCCCGAGCGCGCACGGATGCGGTCGATGCAACAGCGTCTCGTCGTCTGCCCGATCCACGCGCGCAGTGCCTCTGGCTCGCGGAGCGTCGGGAGGCGCTCGTAGATCCGTGCGAAGACTTCCTGGAACACGTCCTCGGCATCCGCGCCGCGCTGACCGTAGCCTTGCGACGCGATCGCGTGCACATAGCGCCCGAAGCGGTCGACGAGCT
Source organism: Gaiella sp. (assembly GCA_051003695.1). Classification (GTDB taxonomy): domain Bacteria; phylum Actinomycetota; class Thermoleophilia; order Gaiellales; family Gaiellaceae; genus Gaiella. The sequence goes on from JBPCLB010000157.1 coordinate 8,372, forward strand.
CGTTCCATGCCTGGCCGTCCCCGGAGCGACAACGGGCGACGAGCTCCGCGTCGGGCACCGGGAGGCCCACGGGCGAGGTCGCTAACGCGCCTCGGCGGTGCGGAGCCGGGCCGCCAGGATCTCGAGCAGTTTCCAGGAAACAGCGGGTCGCGTCTCGACGAAGCTGCGGAAGCTCCACACGGGCAAGGCCCAAGCCTTGACCGGCGTGGTCGCGGTGATCGTCGCCGAGCGTGCCGACTTGTCGACGAGCGCAACCTCTCCGAAGGACGCGCCCGGGCCGAGCGAGCCGACGTTCGAGCCGCCCACCGACACGGACGCCTCTCCGCTCTCGACGATGAAGAAGTTGAGGCCGCCAACACCCTCTGTCGCCACTTCGGCGCCCTCGCGGAAATCGCGCGCGACGAAGTCGGACGCCAGCTGGCGAAGCGTCGAATCGTCCAGCTCTCTGAAGAGCGAGACGCCTCGGAGGATCTCGATGTCGGGACCGGCCACGCGGCGACCTTACCGATCCCGCGCCCGATTGTCACGTCGGCCGAACGGGCTCGCCAGCTAGTCGGGTGGGACTTCTCGAGCGGGCGTAGTCGAGGTCAGCTCCTCGATCCGCAGCTCGGCCGAATCGAGCCTGCCGGCGCAGAGACGGTAGAGCGCCTCACCCCGCTGCCAGAGCGCGATCGCCTCGTCCACCGGCACCTCGCCACGCTCGAGGCGGGCGACGATCTCCTCGAGCTCACGCTGGAGCTCCTCGAACGGCCGCTCGCCGCCTGCTGGACGAGCCTCGCTCACGATCGGATCCCCACGACGCTACCGGTGAGCGAGCCTGCGGCGAGCTCGATCTCGAGCAGTGCTCCGGGTGTCGTCTCCGAGGCCGCGCGGAGTGTGGCGCCGTCGGAGCGGACGATCGCGTAACCGCGCTGCAGTGTTCTCCGCGGTGAGAGCGTCTGCAAGCGTGCCGCGGCGTGGTCGATTGCGGTGCGACGACGCTCGAGTAGGGCCTGCGGCGAGAGCGCGAGCCGCTGGGACACTCGGTCGAGCCGCTCGCGGTCACGGACGAGCAGCCGGCGGACACTCACGTGCAGCCTCGCGCGCCGTTGCTCGAGCACCTCGCGGTCACGCTCGAGCCGGCGTCGCACGGCCCCCGCCAGCCTCTTCCTGGTGACGAGCAGACCACCGCGCAGCTCGGCCGCGTCCGGAACGACGAGGCGGGCGGCGGCAGTGGGCGTCGCTGCGCGAACGTCCGCGGCGAGGTCGCAAAGCGGCGTGTCCTGCTCGTGGCCGACAGCCGAGACGACAGGCACGGGCGCCGAGGCGATCGCACGGACGACGCGCTCGTCACTGAACGGCAGTAGGTCTTCGATGCTGCCTCCCCCACGCGCCACGATCACGACGTCGACCTCGTCCCGAGCGCAGAGCTCCGCGAGCGTCCGCACGATCGCTGCCGGCGCGGCCGGGCCTTGCACACGAGTCTCGCCGACGACGAGCCGTACAGACGGAAACCGCCCGCCGATCGCGGCGATGACGTCGCCTCGCGCGGCAGCGTCCACACCGGTGAGCAGTCCCACCGCACGCGGAAAGCGCGGCAGCGCGCGCTTCCGTTCGTCGGCGAAGAGCCCCTCGGCCGCGAGCGCCCGCTTGAGCCGCTCGAGTGCGACGAGGTGGTCGCCGGCGCCGAGCCGCTCGATCGCGATCGCGCGAAACACGAGCTCGCCGCGGGCCTCCCACAGATCGAGGCGCCCCTGCACGTGCACGACCTCTCCCTCCACGGGTTGGAAGGCGAGCGCGTCGTAGCGTGATCGCATCATCTGCGCCGAGAGGCAATGGCCGGTCTCACGGTCCTTCAGCGTCAGGAACACGGTCTTCCACGCCTCGTTGCGCCGCAACTCCGACAGCTCGCCCTCCACCCAGACGTTCCGTACCCGACGGACGTACGTGCCGAGCCGGGCGTTGAACTCGGCGACCGAGTAGATCCTGCGATCGGCGTGGGGATCCGCCTGCAACGACATAGTCGAGAGGGTACGTCCGCTAACCGATGGCGGGAGGGATCGTCGAAGCCAGCACGAAGCTTCCCGGCACTGAAAATGGCAGAGGCAACCGAGACACCCGTTTGGCGCGAGGACGAGCAGTCCAAGGTGGAGAGCTGGCGCCTGCACATCCTGATCGAAGCGGGATTCCCCCTGCCGCTCGCGGAGAAGCTCGCCGCGAGCGGCGCCGACCTGCATACCTGCACCCAGCTCGTCGGCAGGGGCTGCGACCCGGTGACCGCAGCGGAGATCCTGTTGTAGGGACCGGATCCATCCGCCCGAGCTTGCGGCGCGAGCCGTGCGGATCGCACACAGTCGAGCCACTCCTACGAGTTGAGACGGCTCGCCAGTTCCTCCCGCACGAGCAGCTCGACGGCACGATCGAGCTCACGCCGAAGATGCGTCGATGCGTCCTCGCGCACCTCCCGCATCCGCTCGTCGAAAGCCGTCATCGCAAGCTGTGTGTGGCGCTCGATCTCGCGCTCGGAGACGCGGGCGAGGCGCTCTGCCTGCCGGCGCTCCCAGTCCACGAGCAGAACGTCGAGCCGACCGCGGACATCCGTCTCAGCTCGCTCGATCGGGTCGGCGATCGCCGACTCGCGCGCACGGAGGCGCTCGGTGATCTCCTCGATCGCCCGCCGTCGCTCGATCGTCTGCGACTCGAGCTCGTCCAAGGCTTCGCTGACGGCCTGGCTCGCAACCCGCTCGAGCTCCTCCCGTAGTCGCAGCACGACCTTCCGCTGCTCGTCCGCGGTCGACCCGAGCTCGGTCGCCTCGGCTTCGACGCGCGACTCGACAGCCGCGAGCGCCTCGCGCTGGCGTTGCTCGAGCCGGCGCAGCTGCCCCTCGAGGTGGAGCTGTGCGCGATCCAGGTCGGCCGCGACGTCACGTAACCGCTCGTCGAGCACGCGCTCCGTCCGGGCGAGCTGCTCGGCGACCCGCTCGCTCGAGAGTTGCTCGTGCTGCGCGAGGACAACGCGACGCTCCTCGGCGTGGCGTCGCTCGTCCGCGGCGAGGAGCGTCGCCGTCTCGGCTCGCTCGCGAGCGAGTGTCCTTCGGATCTCCTCGGTGTGGGTGAGCGTCTCCGCGCCGACCGCTTCACGCACTGCGGTTCGCGCCTGGAGCACGAGCGCGTCCGTCTCGGTGGCTCGCGAACGTGCCCGGCGCAGGGCCAGGAACAGACCGGCGGCCACGCCGAGCACGGCGACAAGGCACCCGACGACGATCCAGACGAGCATTCCGTAAGGCTAGTGGGTCAGGCGTAGCGCGACGAGCGAGGCGGCGATCAGCATCGTCGCCGCTCCGAGGAGCCGGAGAGCTTTCTCGGGCGCGGCGAGCAGCGCGTCACGATCGAGCGGTGCACTCCGCCCGTCGACGAGCTCGAGAACGCCACGTACCTCGACGACGTGCCGGCGAACACGGCGGGCAGGCGTGGACAGAGCCCGTTGCGCGAGCGAGAGGAGCGTCGCCCACGCAGCGGCGGCGAGCATCTCGAGGCGGAGCGTCCCCGTCTGCGCGACGTACGCGGTCAGCACCGGAAACCCACCCCAGGCCAGGGCGAACCCGAGATCGGTGTGGATCGCCCCGCCGAGCCACTCGAGGTTGTACGCGGGGACGAGGAATGCGCCGAATGCAACGAGCGGCAGGATCCAAAGGGTCGTCTCGACCGCGACGCCGATACCGATCGCCGCCGCGACCGCGACGCTTCCGGCGGCGAGCGACACGAGCGTCCGGCTCGAGATGTGCGTCCCGAGCGGATGTCCCTGCAGCTCGTCGAGAGCGTGCGCGCCGATCCCCATGGCGAGGAAGAACGCAAGAACCGTGAGCCCGAGGCGGCCCCACGCCACGGTGTCGGCGAGGCAGGCGCCCACGACGACATACGAGAGGTGCCAACCGGTGTACGGAAGGTGGAGCAGCGTCGCATAGTCACGCCATCCGCCTCGCGCGAGCGCGTAGTACGTCGGGCGTCGCTCACCGGAGCTCACCGGCGCCGGCCCCAGACCACCACCCCACCACCGAGGCTGAGCCGGCGACCGCGAACGTCGTCGATTCCCGCAGCTCGCCAGAGCGCGAGTAGAGACGTTCCCGGATACCGCGCGTGGAACTCGCGAATCGACGGGCCGAGGAATCGCCCCACCTCGTGCCACCCCGGCGAGATCAGGCGGCCCGCGAGGGGAAGGCCGACAGCGCAGTAGAGCTCCCACAACGGCCGCCAGAGCCCGCGCGGCACGCCGAACTCGAGCATCGCGATCGTCCCGCCCGGCTTCACGACGCGCGCGAGCTCGGCGAGCGTCGCGGCCGGATCGTCGACGTACCGCAGCAGGTACGTGAACGTGAGGTGATCGAAGGAGGCATCCGGGAACGGAAGCTGCTCGGCGGATCCCTCCACGAGCTTCACCCGCTGTCCGAATCGCGCCCGCGCCAGAGAGAGCATCCCCGGGCTCTGGTCGAGGCCGACGACTGTGAAGCCTCGAGCGAGCAGCTCGCGGGCGACGAGCCCGGTTCCCGTGGCGACGTCGAGCACCCGGCCCCCGCCCCCCGGCAGACGCGAGACGAGGAAGCGCCGCCAGCGTGGATCCTGACCGAGCGAGAGCACCGCCCCGACGTGGTCGTAGGTCGGACCGAGGGGCGCGAACAACTGCCTCGCGTGGGTTCCCCGCCGGCTCATCCCGGAGGCATCGTCGCACCTATTCTCCTGACCGTGGCGCTCGTCGACGACCTCGAGCGCATCGCAGGCGCCGCAGAGCCGGGCAAGGCGACCCCGGGAGCGATCCTTGCCGCAGAGGCCGCGAGCGGGTTCCGCGCGTACGTCTGCGCGTTCGTCGAGCCGGACGGGGCCACGAGCTGGGTCGTGCTCGACGCCACCGGGAGCCCCGTGCGCGATCGGCGGGACGCCCGTGACGCGGTCGCGATCGCCGCGCTCTGCGAGCTCGCCGAGGAGGCTGCGTTCCCGGGGGAGCTCGACGAGCTTCGCGCGCAGCTCGTCGCGCTCCGGATCGCCGAGGCGCCCGAGGGAATCGAGGAGGCCGAGGCCGCGGCCCTCGCCTTGCAGCGCGTGCTGGCCTCGCCGCCGCAGCTCGCGACCCCGGCGCGCCTCGACGCGATCGGCAGCGCCGCGCAGCGGCTCGAGCGTGCGCTCGATCCGTCTGTGCCTTCGCCGTTCTCCGCCGTGATGCGCTTCGCGCAGGCGGTGGTCGACGAACTCTGGGCCGACGTCGAGCGGACGTACCGCGGCGGGCTTGCCTGCTAGCACGGGCGGGACGAGTCCCGCCCCGACGCCGTCCACTACGCTTGCGGCATGGAAGGCGGCGGCTTCTTTCCGTTCGGCGGCGATCCGGAGGAAATCCTCAAGGGGCTGCGCGAGTTCGCCGAGACACAGGCGGAGGGAGTCAAGGAGGCCCAGCACGAGCAGCTTGCGACCCTGACGCTGAACACCGCGGTCGCGCTCGCGGCGGCGGCGCTGCAGCAGGTCAGAGCCGACGGCGGCGTCGACGAGCAGGCGATTGCGTTGCGGGATGCGATGCGCGTGATCTTCCCGGAAGCCGTCGCGCTCGTCTCCGCCGCGCGCCAGGGCTTCATGCGCGAGTAACGGCGGTCTGTTGGCTGGTCAGACCCACCGGTCTGACCCCACGATCGGCGACACGCCGCAATACGATCTCGCTGCAATGAAGCTCTTCGACAGCGCCGTCGTCCGCATCCTGCCCGCCGTCCCCCGTTCCGTCGTCAGACGCGTCGCTTCGCCCTACATCGCCGGCCCGTCGCTCGCCGACGCCCGCGCCACGGTCCGGGCGCTCAACACCCGGGGCAAGCTCGCCACGGTCGACGTGCTGGGCGAGGAGCTGCATTCGCCCGCCGAGGCGGAAGCCATCGCACGCGCCTACCACGCGGTGCTGGCCGCCATCGCTGCCGACGGGCTCGACGCCAATATCTCGGTCAAGCTCACGGGGCTCGGCCTGAAGCTCGATCCCGAGCTGTGTCGTACGCTCCTCGCCGACCTCGTGCGCGCTGCCGCGGCGCGGGGGACGTTCGTGCGGATCGACATGGAGGACTCCAGCACGACGGACGAGACCATCGCGATCTACCGATTGCTGCGCGAGGACGGCCACGAGAACGTGGGGCTCGTCCTGCAGGCCGTGTTGCGCCGAACACTCGCCGATATCGACGCGCTGGCCGAGCTTCGCCCGAACGTGCGTCTCTGCAAGGGAATCTACGTCGAGCCCACGGCGATCGCCTTCCGCGAGTTCGACGTGATCCGCAGGAGCTTCGTCGCCTGTCTCGAGGCGCTGCTCCGCTGCGGGTCCTACGTCGGGATCGCGACCCACGACGAGTGGCTCGTCGTCCAGAGCCTCGCTCGCACGGAGGGGCTCGACCCGCTCACCTACGAGTTCCAGATGCTGCTCGGCGTCCGCGAGGCTCGCGCGACAGCGCTCGTGGCCGGCGGCCATCGCGTCCGGATCTACGTCCCGTACGGGCAGCACTGGTACGAGTACTCGTTGCGGCGTCTGCAGGAGAATCCCAAGGTCGCCGGTTATGTCGCCCGCGACGTGCTCGGACGTGTCGTCCCCGGCCTCTCGCAGAAGTAGCGATGGCGATGTCGCCTAGACCCTCGTGGTGCTCGGTCGTCAGGCCCGAGCCTGAGGATCTAATGCGCGCGTAAGAATCGGCGGTCTACCGTTCGCCTCGAGATGCTGGTCTTGCTCGGGATCGGATTCGTCGCCGGTGTCGTCACCGCGCTCTCGCCCTGCGTGCTCCCGGTGCTTCCGATCGTGCTGGCGGGGGGCGCGACCGGTCGCCGTCCTCTTGCGATCATCGCCGGCCTGATCGGCAGCTTCACGGTGTTCACCCTCGGCGCCGGCTGGCTGCTGAGCACGGTCGGGCTGCCCGACGACCTTCTCCGCACGGTCGCGATCGTGCTGCTCTTCGTCGTGGCGGCGACCTTGCTCGTGCCGGCGGTGGGCGATCTCGTCACGCGGCCCTTCACCCGCCTCGGGCGGCGGCCTTCCGGAGACCTCGGAGGCGGCGTCCTGCTCGGCGCGAGCCTCGGACTCGTGTTCGTGCCCTGCGCAGGGCCAGTGCTCGCAGCGATCACGGTGCTCACGGCGAACGGTGAGGTCGGCCTCCGCGCAGTGCTGCTGACGTTGGCCTACGCGGCCGGCGCTGCGGTGCCGCTGCTCGTGATCGCGCTCCTGGGCCAGGGTGCGGCCAGCCGGTTGAGGGCGCACGCGACGACGGTCCGCCGCGTCTCGGGCATCGCGGTCGCCGGAGCTGCGGTCGCGATGACGCTCGGTGTCGACCGCGATCTCCAGACCAGGGTGCCCGGCTACACGAGCGCGGTCCAGAACCGCTTCGAGGATTCGGCCGTCGCTCGAAGCGAGCTGCGCGAGCTCACCGGTGCACGCGCGATCGAGCAGACGGCGCCCGCTCCGGAAGCGGGCACGTCGACACTCCCGGTCTACGGCGACGCACCCGAGTTCGTTGGCATTCGAGGCTGGCTCAACAGCGACCCGCTGACCCTCGCCGCGTTACGTGGGAAGGTCGTCCTGATCGACTTCTGGACGTACTCGTGCGTCAACTGCCTGCGGACGCTGCCGCACGTCAGAAGCTGGGACGAGCGCTATCGCTCGAGTGGCCTCGTGATCGTCGGCGTGCACACGCCGGAGTTCGCGTTCGAACGGGTGCCGGAGAACGTTCGCTCCAACGCGCGGCGGCTCGGTGTCGCCTATCCCGTCGCGCTCGACCCCGACTACGGTACGTGGAACGCCTGGGGCAACCGCTACTGGCCGGCGAAGTTCCTGATCGACGCCGAAGGCCGTGTCCGGTATGCCCACTTCGGCGAGGGCGAGTACGACGTGACCGAGGAGGCGATCCGCTCGCTGCTCGCAGATCGCGGTGCCCGTCCCCCGTCCCCCGGCGCCGGCGAGCCGGACCTGAGCCCGACCGGCAAGCTCACGCCCGAGTCGTATCTGGGCTACGAGCGCTTGGCGCGCTATGCGGGCAGCAAGATCAGGCCAGGCCGCGTCCAGCGCTACCTCCCGCCGGTCGTCTTGGCCGACGACGAGCTCGCGTACGGCGGAAGCTGGACCGTGGAGGGCGAGCACGCGACGGCGGGGCCGGGCGCACGCATTCTCATGCGCTACACGGCGCGCGATGTCTACCTCGTGGTCACCGGCAAGGGCCGGATCGAGTCGCTCGTCGACGGGAAGCGCGAAGCGGTCACGCGGATCGCGGGCGATCGGCTCTACACCCTCGTCGAACGTCCGAGCGTCGCGTCGCACCACCTGGAGCTCCGCTTCACGCCCGGGCTCGCTGCGTATGCGTTTACGTTCGGGTAGGAGCGACGATCTTCCTCCGCCGGCGGATCGCAAAGAGACCGGGGTCGGGCACGAGTGCCTGACCCCGGCGGGCACAACCTCTCCCCGTACTACGCCACGAGGCTCCAGCCGCCGTCGATCACGACGATCTGACCGCGGATCATCTCGGCAGCCGGAGAGCAGAGGAACGAGACGACGCCCGCGACGTCCTCCGGCGTCACGATCCGGCCGGCGGCGTTTCGAGCGCCCATCTCCAGCATTGCCTCGCGGTTCGGGAAATGATCGAGCGCCCCCGTGTCGACGACGCCGGCCGAGACCGCGTTGACGCGGATCCCGCGCGGGCCGAGCTCGATCGCGAGGTAGCGGACGAGCGCCTCGAGCGCCGCTTTCGACGTTCCGACGAGCGTGTAGTTCTCGAGCACACGCGTCGAGCCGAGGCTCGAGATCGCGACGATCGACGCACCCGGCCGCATCGAGGGCGCCACGGCTCGCGTGAGGGAGAGCAGCGCGCGAGCATTGGCCCCGAGCGTCCAGTCCCAGTGCTTGTCCTCGGTCTCGAGCGCGGGGCGGATCACGCCCGTCGCGGCATTGTGTACGAGCACGTCGAGCGGGCCGAGCTGCGAAACCTGCTCCACCAGCCGATCCGAGGCGACGTTGCCGCGCAGGAGCACGGGCTCGGCGCCGAGCTCGCGCAGCTCCCCGGCGGTCTCCTCCGCGGCGGCGTCGGAGCGGAAGTAGCCGATCGCGACGCGTCTCGCGCCTTCGCGGGCGAGGCGAAGCGCGATCGCCTTGCCGATTCCACGCGAGCCGCCCGTGACGAGGACGGTGTCGCGGGTCACGGGGAGCACCTAGTTGCGCGGCAGCGGGCGGGATGCCGGCGCCGCCGACGGAATGGTCTCCCACCCGATCCGCTCGCGCGACTCCAACGCCGAGTCCTCCGCACGCGTGGAGGCGAACCCGAGCCGGTCGAGCAGCTCGATCCGCAGCTCGGCGTAGGCCCGGACGGGATCAGCGGCGGGGAGCCCCTCGATCGCTTCGCGCACGCGAGCTCGCAGCTGGAAGGCGAAGTGCGGGGTCGCGGGGCCGACGAGTGCGTCGATGTCGTCGGTCGTGAGGTCGGTCATCGCGCGTGCAATGTAACGAGTACGTTGGACTGAGTGCGCCGTCTCTCGAACGTCGAGCTGATGCTGCTCGTGACGATCGCGCTGTGGTCGCTCAACCTCACTGTCACCCGATACATCCTCACCCACGGGCTCGAGCCGCTCACGTACAGCACCGTGCGGTACGGGCTCGCCGCGGCAGTGTTCGCGGGCATCGTGCTCGTCGCCGAGGGGAGTCTACGCCTCGCGCGCCGGGATCTCCTGCATGCCCTCGTCACGGGTCTCGTGCTCTACGTCAACCAGATCGGCTTCGTCTACGCGTTGCGCTCCACCTCTGCCTCCGTGATCGCGCTGATTCTCGGAGCCACCCCGATCTTCGTGGCGCTGCTGGGTCTCGGACGCCGGACGGAGCGGCTCCCGCGGCGTTTTTGGATCGGGGCAGCGCTTTCGTTCGGCGGCGTGGCGCTCGTCGCGCTCGGCACGGGCGGGGAGGTAGCCGGCAACGCGACAGGCATTCTGTTCGGCATCCTCACCGCGGCCACCTGGGCCGCCTACTCGGTGCTGATCACTCCCTTGCTGCAGCGCTACAGCGCGACCCGGATCAGCACCGTCGTCCTCGCGGCCTCGTGGGTACCCGTCGCACTCACAGGTCTCTCCCAGACCGCTTCGCAGGACTGGGGGATCGACTGGCGCGTCTGGGCGTTGCTCTTCTTCGCAACGCTCGGGCCGCTCGTCCTGACCAACGTGCTGTGGTTCCGCTCGCTCGACCGCATCGGTCCCGCACGGGCGACGCTCGCGGCGAACCTCCAGCCGTTCGTCGCTGCGCTCGTCGCAGTCGTGCTGCTGTCCGAGACCATGAGCGTCTTGCAACTGGCGGGTGGAGCGCTCATCGCGGTCGGGATCCTCGCAGCTCGCCGCCGACGTTCTGCCCTGCCTCATGACATCTCGGAGGCACGGGACCCATCCGCCTCGCGGTGAGAACGCCCTCCTCCGTTCTCTCTCCCCGGCGCGCAGAGGCACGACCGACAGCTGAGGAGAGGTTTTGCGGCGCGGCGCCGCGGGGATCACCCAGGCGACGGAGGAGGTTGGATTGGACACGTGGATCTGGATCCTGATCGCAGTGGTGGCGGTACTCGTCGTCGGCTTCATCGTGTTGTCGGCGTCACGCTCGCGCCAGCGCACGCACCTGCACGACACTTTCGGCCCCGAGTACGACCGGGCGGTCAGTGCGGGAGGGAGGCGGAAGGGTGAGCGTAGACTGGTCGAGCGTGAGCAGGAGCACGCTCGGCTCGAGTTGCGGCCGCTCACGCCGGAAGCACGAGAGCGCCTGACGGAGCAGTGGCGCGTCGCGGAGGCACAGTTCGTGGACGAGCCGGCGATCGCCGCGCACTCTGCCGAGGCTGTGGTGAGACACGTGCTCGACGAGTGCGGCTATCCGACCGACCACGATCTCGACGATCGGGCAGCGATCGTCTCGCTGGATCACCCCAAGGTGGTCGAGCGCTACCGGCACGGGCACTCGATGCTCAAGGCAACTGACGGTCCGGAAGGCACCGAGAACCTGCGGAAGGCGATGGTCGACTTCCGTGCGGTCGTCGACGAGTTGCTGGAG
>JBPCLB010000158.1:0-2795 GCA_051003695.1 Gaiella sp.
GTGCTCTCGATGCTCGTCGTCGGCTTGATCTTCATCGGCGTGATCGCGCTCGGCGAGCTCACCCACACCGCCGCTCTCCGCCGCAAGCGCCGCAAGCTCGACCGCCCGCTCTGATTCCGCAACGTCGGGATCCGCAGGAGCGGATCTTGACGGCGGGTGCCACCCCAGTGCTCGTCGCCACACTCGGAGCACCCCCACAGAGGTAGCGATCGACTGGGGGACGATCGCTCACGAGTCGGATGGGTCGAGGATCTCGAGGCCTTTGCAGCGCTGAGGGCGCGACGCAGACCCATAGACTGCCCCGACACGTGGCGAGTCCGGCAGTTGACCTCCGTGACTGGATCGCGCTCCTCGAGCGCGAGGGCGAGCTCGTCCGCGTCTCGGCCGAGGTCGACCCCGACCTCGAGATCACCGAGATCACCGACCGCGTCGTCAAAGCCGGCGGCCCCGCGCTCCTGTTCGAGCACCCCAAGGGCGCGAAGCATCCGCTGCTGATCAACCAGTTCGGCACCGAGCGGCGGATGTGTCTCGCGTTCGGCGTCGATCGGCTCGACGACCTCGCGGAGAAGCTCGCCGAGATCCTCGAGCTGCAGCCCCCGCAGGGGCTCGTCGACAAGGTGCGCTCCCTGGGCAAGCTCAAATCGATCGCCGACTCGATGCCGAAGGTGGTCTCCAAGGCGGCGTGCCAGGAGATCGTCCTCACCGGCGACGAGGTCGACCTCGACCGTTTTCCGATCCAGCGCTGCTGGCCGCTCGACCCCGCCCCGTTCATCACGCTGCCCGCGGTGATCACGAAGGACCGCGAGACCGGCGTCCGCAACGTCGGCATGTACCGGATGCAGAAGCTCGACAGAGCGTCGACCTTCATGCACTGGCAGCTGCACAAGGATGGACGCGCCGACCTGCGTGCGGCGCCCGACGGGCGGATCCCCGTCGCCGTGGCGATCGGGCTCGACCCCGTCACGGCGTACTCCGCGAGCGCGCCTCTGCCGAAGCATGTCGGCGAGCTGATGGTCGCCGGCTTTCTCAAGGGCTCCGCGGTGCAGCTCGTGAAGTGCAAGACCGTCGACCTCGAGGTGCCGGCGAACGCCGAGATCGTGCTCGAGGGCTGGGTCTCGAGCGACGACGTCGGCTTGGAGGGCCCTTTCGGCGACCACACCGGCTTCTACACCCCGGCCGAGGAGTTCCCGATCTTCCGGATCTCCGCGATCACGATGCGACGCGACGCGATCTACCCTTCGATCGTCGTCGGCAAGCCGCCGGCCGAGGACGAGTGGCTCGCGAAGGCGACCGAGCGGATCTTCCTGCCCGCGATCAGGATGAGCGTGCCGGAGGTCGTCGACTACGACCTTCCGACCACCGGCGCCTTCCACAATTGCGTGCTCGTCTCGATCCGCAAGCGGTATCCAGGGCACGCGAAGAAGGTGATGCACGCGATGTGGGGGCTCGGCTTGCTGAGCCTGACGAAATGCGTGGTCGTCGTCGACGAGCACGTCGACGTCCACGACTACGACCAGGTCTTCTTCTATGCGTGCGCGAACGTCGACCCGAAGCGCGACGTCGTGCTCGCCGAGGGGCCGCTCGACCAACTCGATCATGCGCCGACGCTCCAGGCCTACGGCGGCAAGCTCGGGATCGACGCGACCGCAAAGGGGCCGGACGAGGGCGCGCGCGCCTGGCCCGCCGAGATCGAGATGACCCCCGAGATCCGCGCCCGGGTCGATGCCCGCTGGGCCGAGCTCGGGTTACCTGAGCACGCCGGTAGCCGAGATGTGCAGAATGGGGCGCGCGGCGGGCGTCTGCGGCGATCGTTGCAACGGACACGTCGTTGACAGGGGTAGTGGGCGCGCGATTGAATCGGGGTGAGAACCAGTGAGCGACCAGCATCACGACGAGACACCGCACGTCCCCTCGCCGAGCCTCTGGCCGATCGGCTTCGCGATCGGCATCGCGTGCGTGCTCGTCGGCCTCGTCGTCAGCTTCCCCGCGCTCGTCGTCGGGCTTGTGCTCGCGGTCGTCTTCGGCCTGCTCTGGGCGCGCGATCTCCTCCAGCCGGCTCGGCCGGTGATGCGGGAGTCCGCGAAACCCGCGGCCGCGACCTATGGTGAGGCGGGCGAGACGTACGACCGGTCGATGTTCCTCTCGCTCGCGACGGTCGGCATCGGGGGCGCGATCGGAGCGGCCGTCACGCTGCCCGTGCTCGGCTTCGCGCTCCTGCCGTCCTTCGTCGGGGATGGGGTCGAGTCGCATGACGTCGACCTGGGCCCGATCGGCAACTTCCCCGAGGGCCGGTTCGTGATCGCGACCTATCTCGAGAACCCGGACCAGGGCGAGGTCTCGCGCCGCACCGCCTTCGTCCGCAACAACGGCCCGACCGACGCCGGCGTACCGAGCTTCACGATGCTCTTCAGCCGCTGCGTGCACCTCGGCTGCCCCGTGCAGCCGAACGGGCCGATCGACGAGGACGCGATGAAGACGTACAAGAACGTCGAGCTGCGCCCCGTCCTCGCCGCGAGCTTCGGCTGCCCGTGCCACGGCGGCCTCTACGACTCCGAGGGCAATCGCTCCGCCGGCCCGCCCGTCCGCTCGCTCGACCGCTACGAGTTCTCGATCAGGAACGGCAACGTGATCCTCGGACGGCTGTTCAGCGTCGGCGACGTCGACGGCAACGGCGCGAGCGCGCGGCTGACGAAGTACTACCACGCGTATCCCGGCGTCCATGTCGACGGGATCGAGAAGTGGCTGTATCCGATCCCGACTCCCGGAACGACGTAGATGGCGGTCAAGTCCACCCG
>JBPCLB010000159.1:0-3613 GCA_051003695.1 Gaiella sp.
CACACGCCGAAAGGCATCCCGCGTCCTCGGGAAAACCCCTAAAGCGAGGGAAACCTGCGGTCCCCTTTGGGAACCCCTCCCCGAGAGAGCGGTGGGAGTCGGTTGGGGTCTGGCGCCGCGCGCCAGACCCTGGGCGGCAGACCTGTCTTCCCGCCGACGGCCAGCACGAAGCCCACACGCAGCCTTCGCCCGTATCCTCGAAGGATGCTGCGCGCCGTGCTCTTCGACGTCGATTTCACCCTCTTCCGGCCGGGGCCCGAGCTCGGGGCGGAGGGGTACGTGAGGGCGGCGGCCCGCCACGGCCTCACGCTCGACCACGAACGCTACGACGACGCCCGGGTCGCGGCGATCGCCGACCTCCAGCGCCACCCCGAGCTGAAGCACGACGAGGAGATCTGGATCCTGTTCACGCAGGACATCGTGCGAGGGATGGGTGGCACGGGGGACGCGATGCGAGCGTGCGCGATCGATGTCGTCCGCGGCTGGGAGCGGCACGAGAACTTCTTTCTCTACGACGATGCGCTCCCCGTACTCGCAGAGCTCCGTCGGCACGCGTTACGGATCGGCCTGATCTCGAACGGGCAGCGTGACCTCGAGGCGTTCGCGAGACACCACCGCCTGGACGTCGATGCGTGCGTCGGGTCGATGCGGCACGGTTGGAGCAAGCCGCATCCGTCGATCTTTGAGGCGGCGCTGAGCGCACTCGGCGTGACGCCCGAGGAGACGGCGATGGTTGGCGACAGCGTTCACGACGACATCGAGGGAGCGCGCGCGATGGGGATGCGGGCATTCCTGCTGGACCGCGACGGCCTCGTCCCGGACGCGAAGGATCGGATCGACACGCTGCTGGCGCTGCCGGCCGCGCTCGGCCTTGTGCCGACCGGTGACCGCTGAGCGAGGACTGAGCGCCCGGAGAGCAGCCGCCGGTCGCGCCCCTCGCCGGCTTTCTCGTCCTCTCGGCGTTGAGCGCACGTTGAGGAGTTGTTGAGCGACCTGAGCGATCGTGGTCACGTCTGTTCGGGCTCGTCCGTTCGTTCCCGGCGAGCCGTCATCTGCGGTCGGCAGCAAGGGGAGGGAAAGATGAAGCGGTTCTACGAGTCGTGCGTCGCGGTTGTGGTCGCGGCGCTCGCGGCAGTCTGTGTGGGGGTCGGCACGGCGTCTGCGGCGCCGGACACGGTCTACTGCCTGAACGGGGAGGCCGCCGGCTACAGCGTCTCCTGGGGCGGAAAACGCGCTCCAGACCACGACCTCAAAGGCGTCCGTGGCTCGGGGTTCAACGACATCTACCCGTACTTCACGAAGTAGCCACGGGCGGAGCGTGTCCGGACGAGGCGGTGGCCCTCGTCCGGGACGTGATGTCGAGTGACTCGTCGTCCAGACGAGCTGCCTATGCTGCGTCGGTCTTGATTGACCGTTCAGTCGCCCAGGAGGAGAAGCGCCGGCAGATCCTCGATGCGGCCGTTCGAGTCTTCGCCCGCGACGGCTACCACACGTCGCGGGTCGGCGACGTCGCGGAGGAGGCAGGGGTCGCGCACGGCCTGCTCTATCACTATTTCGGCTCGAAGGAAGAGGTGCTCGAGACCGTCTTCCGCGAGAACTGGCGGGAGCTGCTCGACCGGTTTCGGGCGGTCGAGAGCTCCGACGAGCGGGCGGACGAGAAGCTCGCCGGGATCGCGAAGATCCTGCTGCGCACGTGGCGCAACGATCCGTCGCTCGTGACCGTGATGGTGCGCGAGGTCGCGCGGACGCCGCACGTCCAGGCCCAGGTCGACGAGATCGACGAGGCGTTTCGACTGATCGAGCGCGTGATCGAGCAAGGGCGAACCGACGGGCTCTTCCGCCTCGAGCTCGACGCTCGTCTTGCCAGCTGGATCTTCTACGGAGCACTCGAGGAGATCCTCACCGGCTGGGTGCTCGGCCAGCTCCCCGACGGAGACGAGGAGGTCGCTCGTGCCGAGCGCACGGTCGTCGAGGTCGTCTGCGGAGGTCTCCTCCGCGGCGCCGCCACCGCTGGCTGACGGGTCGTCGAGAAGAAACATCCTCGTCCTCGGCGCAGGGGCGTTCGGTCTCGCCTGGGCCCTGACGACCACCGCGGCGTATCTCCCGCCGCTGCTCGGCCGCTACACGGAGTCGACGACCCTCGTCGGTCTCGTGCTCGGCGCGGAGGGTCTGTTCGCGATCACGCTACCGCTCGTGATCGGCCCCTGGAGCGACTCGTTCCACACGCCGCTCGGGCGACGACGTCCTTTCATGCTCGTCGCAATCGGCCCGATGGCGTTCTGCCTCGCGCTCGTCGCCTTCATGCCGAGCCTGTGGACGACCACCTTGCTGCTCTTCGCGTTCTTCTTCGCCTACTACGTCTATGAGCCGCCGTACCGCGGTCTCTATCCCGACGTGCTTCCGGAGACGATCTTCGGACGCGCGCAGGGTGTCCAGCACGTCTTCCGCGGGCTCGCGCTCGGCGCGGCGCTCGTCGGCGGCGGCTTTCTGCTGCACTGGTGGGAGCCGGCGCCGTTTCTCGTCGCGGCGTTCGTCGTCGCGGGAGCCTGTGCCGTTCCGATTCTCGCGATCACCGAGGACGGTGGCCACGGGAAGGTGTTCGACGGCGTGCGGGTCTACGTCAAGCAGTCGTGGCGCGTGCTGAGGGCCAACCCGGACATCGCGCGGTTCCTGGTCGCGAACTCGGCGTGGGAGGGAACCTTCGCCGGCGCCCGGACGTTCGCCGTGCTCTACGTCACCGTCGGTCTGGGAGAGCCGCTCTCGACCTCGAGCGCGGTGCTCGGGGCGGTTGCGGGTGGATACGTGGTGGCGGCGCTGCTCGCCGGGCAGATCGGCGACCGCCTCGGCCTCGCACGGGTGATCTTCGCCGCCTCGGTCGTCTACGGCACAGGTCTACTGCTCGCCGGCCTCGCGAGCGACTGGCACGCGTGGTACCTGGCGATCGTTTTCGTAGGAGCACTCGCCGGAGGCACCGTGATGACGCTCGCCTGGGGACTGCTCTTCAAGCTGATGCCGCCGGACGACCACGGAACGATCTCCGGTCTTGCCACGACGACGAAGGGAATCGGTCTCGTAAGCGGCCCGTTGCTCGCCGGAGCGGTGATCGAGTTGCTCCGCGGGCCACTCGCGGAGACACGCGGCTATCAGTCTCTCTGGCCCGTCCTCGGCCTCCCGATCCTGCTCGTGCTCCCGCTCGTAGCGATGCTCGTCCGGGCCGAGGCCGCCCACGCGTCACGACCGTCGTAAGGAGCGAGTCTCCAGCCTCCCATCCGGGCCGAACGCGGCAATGATCTCGCTCGCGAACGAATCGCGGCGAAGCAGGTGCTCGACCGAGGAGCCGGATCTCCCGTGCCGCCGCAGGCTCGTTCCCCCCCGATTTGGACGATTGTAAAGCGGTGTCGGGCTGGGTGTAAAGAGCGGCCCTCGATGAGGCGTCGAGCCTGTCGGCAACAATCGACGGACACAGTTGGACAATGGGCCGATCCTGGCCCCGCCCCCCTGCGTTAGCGACCGAACGCGTTCTCGCCCGTGAGCGCCTGCCCGACGACGAGCGTGTGCACCTCGTGCGTCCCTTCGTAGGTGAGCACCGATTCGAGGTTGTTCATGTGCCGGA
>JBPCLB010000160.1:0-23879 GCA_051003695.1 Gaiella sp.
GGCCCGTGTCGGCCGACGAGGCCGCAAGAGTCCTCTTCGCGCTGCGCAGCGCGCCGCAGGCGATCGCGCGCTCGCTGCTCGAGGACGTCGTCGTCGGTGACGTCCGGCTCGCGTGGCGAGGCAGCGACGTCGGGCTCGCGAGCGCCCCGGGGGCGGAGACCCTGCTCGAGCACGCGACGTTCGTCGTCGTCGACCTCGAGACGACGGGGCTCGCGCCGTCGAGCGCTCGCATCTGCGAGATCGGCGCACAGCGCGTCGTGGCCCTCGAGCTCGGTGAGACGTTCGAGACGCTCGTCGACCCGGGCGTCCCTCTGCCTCCCTTCGTCTCCGCCCTCACCGGGATCACCGCACCCGCCGTCCGCGGCGCGCCTCGTCCCGAGCACGCGGTGCGCCGCTTCCTCGGCTTCGCGGGCGAGGCCGCGCTCGTGGCTCACAATGCGCGCTTCGACCTGGCGTTCCTCGACCGGGAGGTCGAGCGGTTCGCCGGGCAGCGCATCGCGGCGCCCGTGATCGACACGGTCTGGCTTGCGCGTCGCCTGCTCGGCGAGCGGACTCGACGCGTTGGGCTCGCAACCCTCGCACGGTTCTTCGGCGTGCCGACCGAGCCCTGCCATCGAGCGCTCCCCGACGCCCGGGCCACCGCGGAGATTCTCGTGCACCTGATCGGGCTCGCGCAGGAACGCGGCGCGAGAACCGTCGCCGAGCTCGTGGAGCTCTCGGCTCCGCGAGCTCGGCGGCTCCACACGAAGCGGGCACTTGTGACGGAGGCGCCGACCCGCCCGGGCGTCTACACGTTCAGCGACGTCCACGGGACGGCGCTCTACGTCGGCCGCGCGCGCGATCTCCGCCGACGCCTGCGCTCGTACTTCGAGGGTGACCGCCAGCGACCCGCAGTCGAGGCGGCGCTCGGCGCCCTCGCGCGCGTCGAGTGGACGGAGAGCGGCTCGGAGCTCGAAGCAGCGCTCGAAGAGCTGCGCCTGCTGCGCACGCTGCGACCGCCGGCGAACGCGCGTGGAACGCGGCCCGATCGTCAGCTCTACCTCCGTCGCCGGGGATCGGGTTGGGTCGTCACGGAGCAGCCGACGGCATTCGGCCCACTGCGCAGCCGTCGCCTCGCCCGTGGTGCCGCCCGAGCTCTGGACGGCTGCGACGTCGAGAGCCCACGGCTCGCAGTGCCCGCGCTCCGGCGTCGTCTGGCACGGCTGGCGGCCACCCAGCGGTACGAGGACGCCGCGCGGCTGCGCGACCGAATCGGGCAGCTCGAGGCAGCTCTGCGCTCGCTCGATCACCTCGATCGGCTGAGGTCGTTGGAGCTGTGTGTCCTCGTTCCCCACCGTGAGCCGCGGTTCGTGCAGGCCTATGCGGTCACGGGTGGTCGAATCGCTGCGACTCGGGCGTTGCCGGTGTCCGGCGGACACGCAGAGGCGTCGGCGCTCGTGGCCGAGGCAGCGCGCAGGAGTGCCCCGCTCACGCCGGAGGCCGCCGACGAGCTCGCAGTCCTCGCCACATTTCTGCGCCGGCCGCCACCGGAGCTCCGGCGCGCTCCGCTCGCGGCCGACGCCATCGTCCGGATGCTTGCCTCCCCGACCGACCGACTACCCTTGGTTGCGTGACCGTCGATGCAGCGGGCCTCGTCTCGACCGCCTTCGCCGATCGCACCGCCGAGGCGGTCGAGCGGAAGCGCACTCAACTCGTCGTCGGCCTCGATCCCGTCGTCGATCTGCTCCCGGTCGAGCTGCGAGGTGAGGCGACCCATGGGCGAAGCGCTGCCGCCGGGGCGGTGGAGCGCTTCTGCAAGGGGATCGTCGACGCGGTCGCGCCCTACGTGGTCGGCGTCAAACCGCAGGTCGCGTTCTTCGAGGCTCTGGGGTCGGACGGCTGGCGGGCTCTCGAAGTGGTGTGCGGCTATGCCCGCGAGGCCGGCCTGTTGGTGATCGCCGACGCGAAGCGCGGCGACATCGGATCGACCGCGCGAGCCTATGCGACCGCGTTCCTCGAGCCGCGCGAGCAGGGCGCGCCGCCGCTCGCCGATGCCGTAACCGTCAATCCGTATCTCGGCGAGGACTCCGTCGACCCCTTCCTCACGGCCTGCCGCCGTCACGGCGCCGGCGTCTATGTGCTCGTCCGAACCTCGAACGCCGGCGCCTCCGACCTGCAGGACGCCGTGCTCTCGGACGGCCGGCCTCTGTGGCGTCACGTCGCCGATCTCGTCGACACCTGGGGAGCCGAGCTGGTTGGCTCGCGTGGGCTCTCCAGCGTGGGCGCGGTGGTGGGAGCGACGGCTCCACGCGTGATCGGCGACGCGCGCCGGGCGATGCCGCGCACGCCGATCCTCCTGCCGGGAGTGGGTGCCCAGGGTGCCTCGCCCGCCGACGTTGCTCGGGCATTCACGAGCGGGCCTGCGAGCGCGCTCGTCAACGCCTCGCGTTCGGTGATCTACGCCTACCGAGACGTACCGCAGAGCGACTGGCGCACCGCGGCAGGTGTCGAGGCGGCGCGGCTCTCGGCAGAGGTCTGGCGCGCAGCGGGATGGTGAATGCTCGCACGCAAGGCTGCCCGTCATACGTGCCGCTGCTCGTCGTCTGGGTCGTCGTCGCCCTCGCCGGATCAGCCGCGGCGGCTACCCCCACGATCAGCGCCCCGACCTACGTCGTCTCGAGCTCGATCGACGGCCGCACGCTAGCCGCGCGCGAGGCCGACACGAGCCGGCCGATGGCGAGTATCACCAAGCTGATGACGGTGCTCGTCGCCCGCGACCGAGCGCGTCTCGACGAGCAGACCGTCGTCACGGCGCAGGCGACTCAGGTCGGCGAATCGACGCTCGCGCTTCGGGCCGGCGAGCTGATCAGCGTGCGCGACCTCATCGTCGGCGCTCTCGTGCCCAGTGCGAACGACGCGGCGACCGCGCTTGCGCTCCACGTCGGACGAGGCTCGTTGCGACGCTTCGTCCGGCTGATGAACGTCAGGGCCCGGGCGCTCGGCATGACCGGGACGCACTATCGAAACCCACACGGGCTCGACGAGCCCGGTCACGTGTCCACCGCACGCGACTCGATCCGGTTGCTGCGAGCCGCACTCCGCGACCCGGTGATCCGCCGTTTCGCAGCCAAGCCCACGGCGATGCTCTCGGACGGACGGACGGTCGAGTCCACCGACCACCTGATCGGGGTCGTCGCCGGGTTCCTCGGCGGCAAGACCGGGCACACCTCGGCCGCCGGGTGGTCCCAGGTTGCGGCCGCGCGCCGCGAAGGTGTCACGATCAGCGCCGCGGTGCTCGGGGTCGCGAGCGAGGCACAACGCGACGCCGACATCGCAGCGCTGATCGAGTGGGGTCTCGCGAGCTACCGCAGGTCCCGAGTCGTCGACCCGCAGCGAACCTATGCGCGCGTCGAGGTCGGTTGGGGGCTCGAGTCGCTGCGGCTGATCGCGCCCCGCGCGGTCGTGCGCGTGGCGCCCACCGGGCGTGCTCTACGCGAGCGAGTCGTGGCACCCTTCGTCGTCGCGCTGCCCGTCCGGCAGGGGCAACGACTCGGCGAGCTCGTCGTGCGTGACGCCGGCAGAATCGTCGCTCGGTCGCCGCTCGTCGCCGATCGGGCGATCGCGGCGCCTGGCAGGATCGAGCAAGCGCGTTTCGTCGCCCGGCGAAGCGTTCATCATCTCGTCGGCCTCGTCCGATAGGACAGGCCCACGCATGATCGTCACCGTCACCCTCAACGCCGCGCTCGACCGATCGCTCACGGTTCCGATCCTGCAGCTCGGACACCGCCATCGGGCGAGTAGTGTCCTGACCCTCGCAGGCGGCAAGGGGATCAACGTCGCGCGCGCCCTCAAGCGACTCGACGTCCCCGTCGTCGCCACCGGGCTCGCCGGCGGCCGCACCGGAACGCGAATCGTCGAGG
The DNA here is from genome assembly GCA_051003695.1 of Gaiella sp. GTDB lineage: Bacteria > Actinomycetota > Thermoleophilia > Gaiellales > Gaiellaceae > Gaiella. The sequence goes on from JBPCLB010000160.1 coordinate 3,900, forward strand.
AACTGACGGGCGAGGCGATTCTCAACGACTTCGTGCGGATCCGAGACGAGTCGCGCACCTCGACGGTCGTCGTCGATCCCATGTCGGGCACCCATACCGAGATCAACGAATGGGGCCCGAAGGTGACGACCGCCGAGATCGAGGTGCTGCACGAGAAGCTCCGATACCTGTCCCGGGGGGCGGAGTTCGTCGTCTTCGCCGGCTCACTGCCACGTGGCGTGCACGAGAGCTTCTACGCCGACGCGATCCGCGAGTTGACGCGCCGTGGGGTGCGTGTCGTGCTCGACACCGAGGGCGAGCCTCTCAGACTCGGGCTCGAGGCGGAGCCGTGGCTCGTCTCGCCCAACCAGCACGAGGCGGAACAGATCGTGGGGCAGGAGCTGCAGGACGAGGAGGATTTCATGATGGCGCTCGACACGATCGCCGAGCTCGGTGCACGCAACGTCCACATCACGCTCGAGACGGGGTGCTTCGCGCTCGTTCGGGAGGAGCGACGCACTCGGCGTTACCGCGCGTTCGGGCCTCAGCTCGAACCGGTCTCCGTGGTCGGCGCGGGGGATGCCCTGCTTGCGCAATGGCTCTCCTCGCGGCTCGACGGACGATCATCCGATTACGCGCTGCGACTCGCCGTCGCCGCCGGGTCGGCATCCGTCCTCGAGATCGGCGCGGGCCGCTTCGACCCGGCCGAGGCTCGACGCCTCGCGGCGGCGGTCGAGGTGCACGAGCTCCAGCCTGTGTAATCGGATCCGTCCGCCTGATCAGAGTAGAATCGTTCGACGTTGGAGATCGACGCCGGGGACAAGTTCGCGAAGGAAGGGCTGACCTTCGACGACGTCCTGCTCCTACCGGCCGAGTCGTCGGTGCTCCCCAACGACGTGTCGACTGCGACCAGGCTGACACGGACGATCTCGCTCGAGATCCCCCTCGTCTCCGCGGCAATGGACACCGTCACCGAGGCACGGCTCGCGATCGCACTCGCGCGCGTCGGGGGGATCGGCGTGGTGCACCGCAATCTCTCGATCGAGGCTCAGGTCGCCGAGGTCGACAAGGTGAAGCGCTCCGAGGCAGGAATGATCGTCGAGCCGGTCACCTTGCCGCCCGACGCGCTCGTCGGAGACGCGCTTGCGCTGATGGAGCGCTACCGCGTCTCCGGAATCCCGATCGTCGCAACGGATGGCCGCCTGGTCGGGATTCTCACCAACCGCGATCTCCGGTTCGGCGTCGCGTCGACGACGCGGGTCGACGACGCGATGACCCGCGAAGGGCTCGTCACCGCCCCGGTCGGCACGACGCTCGAGGAAGCCCAAAGGATCCTCGGCCGCCACCGGATCGAGAAGCTGCCGATCGTCGATCTCGAGGGACGGCTCAAGGGCCTGATCACGGTCAAGGACATCCAGAAGCGCGAGGCCTTCCCGCTCGCGACGAAAGACGAGCGCGGGCGACTGCGGGTCGCGGCTGCCGTCGGCGTGGGCAGCGACGCGCTCGAGCGCGCGGCGGCGCTCGTCGACGCCGAGGTCGACGTGCTCGTCGTCGACACCGCACACGGACACTCGCGCGGCGTGCTCGACGTCGTCCGGCGCATCAAGGGGGTGCACGACGTCGAGGTGATCGCCGGCAACATCGCGACCCACGAGGCTGCGGAGGCGTTGGTCGACGCCGGGGCCGACTGCCTCAAGGTCGGGATCGGGCCGGGCTCCTCTTGCACCACGCGCATCGTTGCGGGCGTCGGCGTGCCACAGGTCACCGCGGTCGCAGATGTCGCCGGCATCGCCGCGGACGACGACGTCCCCGTGATCGCCGACGGTGGCATCACCTCCTCGGGCGATGTCGCGAAGGCGATCGGCGCCGGCGCCGACACGGTCATGCTCGGGTCGTTGCTCGCCGGCACGGACGAGTCGCCGGGCGACGTGCTCCTCGTCCAGGGGGAGCGCTTCAAGGAGTACCGCGGGATGGGCTCGCTCGGCGCGATGAAGGCGCGCTCGTTCTCGAAGGACCGGTATTTCCAGGGTGACGTCGAGGACGTCGACAAGCTCGTCCCCGAGGGAATCGAGGGGCGCGTGCCGTACAAGGGACCGCTCGCGCCGATCGTCCACCAGCTCGTCGGCGGGCTGCGCCAGGCGATGGGCTACTGCGGCGCCGCGACGATCGACGAGCTACGGCAGGCGCGCTTCGTGCGGATCACCGGGGCCGGGCTCCGCGAGAGCCACCCGCACGACGTCACGATCACGAAGGACGCACCGAACTATCGCCGATGACGCTCGCTCGAACTCGCTTCGCTCGTACTCGCTCGCTTCGTGGCGGAAACCAGGTTTCCCCCACGTGCCCCCTTCTTCGCGACTCCTGGATTCGGCGTTGACGAGCCCTCCCGGCCGAGTGAATCGGCCTTCGGGCACGACTTCGTGCCGTTGCAACGGAAAAACCGGCGAGCGTCAGGGATGAGTGCTCACGCGGTAGGGGTCGTGCCGTTTCCCGGCGCCGAGCCGCGGGCGGAGGAACGGCCTGTGCTCGTGATCGACTTCGGCGGGCAGTACAGCCAGCTGATCGCTCGGCGCGTCCGGGAGGCACGGGTCTACTCGGAGCTCGTCAGTCACCGCATCGGCCCGGACGAGGTGCGCGCGCGCAATCCGCTCGCGCTCGTCCTCTCCGGCGGCCCGGCGTCCGTCTACGCCGACGGCGCCCCGGGGCTGGATCGCCGCGTCCTCGAGCTCGGGATCCCGACGCTCGGGATCTGCTACGGGATGCAGCTCATGGCACTGGAGCTCGGGGGCGCGGTCGAGTCGAACGACATCTCGGAGTACGGGAAGACCGAGGTGCGATCCGAGGCGTCGCCGCTCTTCGCGGAGCTGCCAGCGGAACAGGTCGTGTGGATGAGTCACCGGGACTCCGTCACGGCCGCGCCTTCCGGTGCGAGGGTGATCGCCTCGTCGCCGTCGACGCCGATCGCCGCCTTCGAGGATGCCGACCGCGGTCGGTACGGGGTGCAGTTCCACCCCGAAGTGATCCACACCCCGAACGGCCAGCGGATCCTCGAGAACTTCCTCTACACGGTCGCGGGCGCGCCGCCCGCCTGGACACCGGCAGCGGTGATCGAGGAGCAGGTCGAGCGCATCAGGACGCAGGTTGGCACAGAACGCGTGATCTGCGGGCTGTCCGGAGGCGTCGATTCGGCCGTCGCGGCACTGCTCGTGTACAAGGCGATCGGCGATCAGCTGACCTGCGTCTTCGTCGACCACGGTCTGCTGCGAGAGAACGAGGCCGAGCAGGTCGTCGCTACGTTCGACGGGCACTTCCACGTCCCGCTCGTCCACGTCGACGCGCGCGAGCGTTTCCTCGCGCGCCTCGCCGGAGTGACGGAACCCGAGCTGAAGCGCACGATCATCGGCGAGGAGTTCATCCGTGTCTTCGAGGAGGAGGCCGGCACGCTCGGCGACGTCCGCTTCCTCGTCCAGGGGACGCTCTACTCGGACGTGATCGAATCGGGGGGCGATGATGGCTTCGCCGCGAAGATCAAGTCCCACTACAGTGTCGGCGGTCTGCCCGCCGACATGCGGATGGAGTTGGTCGAGCCGCTGCGGCTGCTCTTCAAGGACGAGGTGCGGCGAGTCGGAGAGCAGCTGGGGCTGCCCGAGCGGATGGTGTGGCGCCATCCGTTCCCTGGTCCCGGCCTCGCGATCCGGATCATCGGGGACGTGACCGAGGAGCGCCTCGAGCTCCTGCGCGAGGCGGACGCGATCCTGCTCGACGAGGTGCGCAAGGCAGGTCTCTACCGGGAGCTGTGGCAATGCTTTGCGGTGTTGCCCGCGATCCGGTCGGTGGGCGTGCAGGGGGACGAGCGCACATACGCCTACCCCGTCGTGATCCGTGCCGTCACTTCCGAAGATGCGATGACGGCCGACTGGGCGCGACTGCCCTACGAGCTGCTCGAGACGATCAGCTCGCGAATCATCAACGAGGTGCGCGGGGTGAACCGCGTCGCGCTCGACCTCTCCTCGAAACCCCCCGCGACGATCGAGTGGGAGTAGGCCAACTCCTACTCGATGGGTCTGGCTTCAGCCGGACCCGATCTGCCGCTCAGCTCCCGGCGGAGAGCCTCACGCCGGCTCGCCGAACTCGACGATCCCCGCTGGATCGATCGTCACCTCGACGCGGTCGCCGGCTCGGGCCGGGTTCGACTCGATCGTCGCAGCCTCCAGCTCTTCGCCTGAATCCAGCCGGACGCGGAGCTCGACGAGGGGACCGCGGCGACGTGTGTCGCAGACGATCGCGTTGCCGGCAGCCGACCGGGTGACACGCACCGCCTCCGGGCGGACGACTCTGCCGTCTCGGATGTTGCCGAGCCCGATGAACTCCGCCACCCAGACATCGGCGGGATAGCGCCACAGCAGCTCGGGCGAGTCGGCCTGGACGATCCGGCCGTCGCGGAGGAGCGCAACGCGGGTACCGAGCGCGAATGCCTCCGAAACGTCGTGGGTCACATGCAGCACCGTCAGCCCGAGGTGGTCGAACAGCACTCGAAGATCGTCTTGGAGTCGTTCGCGCAGGGGGCCGTCGAGCGCACCCAGTGGCTCGTCGAGCAGCAACACGCGCGGCCGCGGTGCCAGCGCCCGGGCCAGTGCGACGCGCTGCGACTCCCCGCCCGAAAGCGTGGCGGGGTCGCGAGGTTCCGTGCCCTCGAGGCCGACGAGCGCCAGCGCCTCACGGACGTGCGCCGCGCGCTCGGCCGTCTCGAGCGACCGGTCGAGCCCGAAGCCGACGTTGCCGCCGACGTCTCGGTGAGGAAAGAGCGCGCCGTCCTGAAAGACGAGTCCGATCCCGCGCCGGTGCGTGGGGAGCAGCGTGATGTCCTCGCCGTCGAGGACGACTCGACCTGCCGCGACCGGCTGGAGGCCGGCGAGAGCGCGGAGCAGCGTCGACTTCCCCGAGCCGCTCGGCCCTAGCAGCGCGACCCGCTCGCCGTCGCGGAGCTCGAGCGAGACGTCCCGCAACACGGGTTTGCCGCCGAGCGTGACAGCAATCGCCTCCGCTGCAAGCGTCATCGCAGGCCCTCTCTCGCGAGCGCGCGCTCACCTGCGAGCGCGGCGAGAGTGACGAGCGCCATCAGCACGACCGCGAGAGCCATCGCCGTGCCGACGTTCTCGGCGCCGGGTCGTCCCAAGAAGCGAAAGATCGCGACGGGGAGCGTCGGACGGTCGGCCCGCGCAAGAAACACGGTCGCGCCGAACTCACCGAGCGCAACCGCGAACGCGAGCCCGGCCGCCACCGCAAGCGGTCGCGCAAGCAACGGAAGGTCGATCGCAAGCCGGATCCGTGTCGGCGACGCGCCGAGCACGGCGGCGGCGTCGCGCAGGCGCCCGTCGAAGGCCCGCAGGGGCGGCACGAGCGCGCGCACGACGAACGGCACGGCGACGAGCGCCTGCGCAAGCGGGACGAGCACGAGCGTTCCACGCAGGTCGAGCGGCGCCTCGTCGAATGCAAGCAGGAATCCGAACCCCAGCATCACCGCGGAGGCGCCGAGCGGCAGCATCAGCAGCACGTCGAGCCCGCCCCGTCCGGACGCGACAGAGATCGCGGCCGGGATGCCGACGGCGAGCGCGACGACCGTCGCAGCGGCCGCGAAAAGCAGCGAGTTCGCGATCGCCTGCCACGGGGCAACGAGCAGCGCGGGTGTCTCGTCGAAGAGCCGGGCGTAGTGGTCGAGACCGATCACTCCGCCGACCGACACCGACCTGAAGACGAGCGCGACGGGGGGGAGCAGCAGCAGCCCTGTCGAGACCACGAGAATCGCACCCACGAGCGCCGCGCGTCGTCCGGTCGGCGGCCCGGCGGCCGGACCGCGTCTCCGACCTCCGGCGAGGCGCCGCTCGAGGCGGCCGGAGACCGCGATCACGAGCGCGACGACGGCAAGCTGGAGTAGCGCGAGCCCAGCCGCGGCGCGCAGATCGAAGAGCCGCGCGGCCCGGGTGTAGATCTCTGTCTCGAGCGTCGCGTAGCCCGGCCCTCCGAGCACGAGAATCACGCCGAACGAGGTGAAGCAGAAGAGAAAGACGACCGACCCCGCCGCGGCGAGCGACGGGGCGAGCAGCGGCAGGGTGAGCGAGCGAAACCGTCGCAGGGGCCCCACGCCGAGTGTGGCCGCCGCGTCCCAGAGGCGCCGGTCGAGCGCGGCGAACGAGGCTCCCACGACCCGGACGACGACCGCGACGTTGAAGAAGACGTGGGCAACGAGGATTGCCCAGACCGTGCGCTCGGCGCCGTCGGGTAGCAAGGCGACGAACGCCGTCGCGACGACGAGCGTGGGGAGGACGAACGGAACGAGGACGAGCGCCGCTATCAACGACCGCCCGCGAAACGAGTAGCGGCCGAGCACCCAGGCGAGCGGGAGCCCCGCGACGAGGGTGAGCAGCGTCGAAAGTGCCGCCTGCCATCCCGTGAACCACGCGAGCCCGAGCGTCGAGCGGCTGGCGAGAACGTCCATCGCGGGCGTCAGCCCATCGGAGAGACTGCGCTCGAAGATTGCCGCGAGCGGCCAGACGAAGAAGACAGCGAGGAACCCGAGCGGGAGCGCCGCGATCAGCGGACGACGATGTCTGTCCATCGAGCGATCCAGCGATCGCGGTTCGTGGCGATCTCGTGCGGTGGCAGGCTGAGCGGCTTCGCGGGCACGATCGCGTGCTCGACGAAGGCCTCCGGGAGTGCCACTCCGCGACGCACCGGGTAGACGAACATCGAGCCGGGGACGTCGGCCTGGAAGCGCTCCGAGAGCATGAAGTCGATCAACAAGCGCGCCCCGTCGCGGTTGCGCGCGCCGCGCAGCACCCCCGCGTATTCGATCTGGCGAAAACAGCCATCCTCGAGGGCGATGGTCGGTGACTCGTCGAGCGGCTTTCCGGCGAAGATCACCTCGGCGGCGGGGCTCGTCGCGTACGAGACGACGATCGGGCGTGTGCCCGGGCTGCCCGACGCACCCGAGAACTGCTGGGTGTACGCCTCCTCCCATCCGTCGACGACGCGGACGCCGTTGCCGCGCAGCTTGCGCCAGTACTCCTCCCAACGTCGCTCACCGAACCGGGCGATCGTCGCGAGCATGAACGAGAGCCCCGGGGAGGACGTCGCCGGGTTCTCGACGACGAGGAGCTCCCGATAGCGCGGCAGCGCTAGCTCTGCGAGCGTCGACGGGGGGGCAAGGTCGCGAGAACGGAAGTACGAGCGATCGACGTTGAGGCAGACATCACCTCTGTCGATCGGCGTCACTCGCTCGTCGGGAGGCGCGAAGGCCGGGGTGACGGCGTCGAGCTCGTCCGAGCGGTACGGCTCGAGCACGTCCCCGGCGAGCGCGCGGGAGAGCAGGCTGTCGTCGACCCCGAAGAGCACGTCGCCCTGCGGCTTCCCGGCGGTGAGCAGCGCCTGGTTGAGCGTGGCGCCTGCGTCGCCGGCCTGCAGGATCCGAAGCTTCAGGCCGCTGTCGCGCTCGAACGCCTGCCGGACGTCCTTCGACACGGCAAAGGAGTCGTGGGTCACGAGCACGACCTCGGTCGGCGCATCCGCGGAGCCACCGCAGCCGGCGAGCAACGAGCCCGCCACGAGAAGCAGCGCGGCGACGACGGCCGAAAGCCGCTTGTGTTGAATCAACACAAGCGCTCTCACGTCGGGCTCCCGGGTCGAACGGCCAGCACTGTCCCGCGCGCGACCGTGACGCTCGCCTCCGGCGAGACGAACACGTTCGAGACGCCGCGGCTCGACCCCGGCTCGAGCGTCTCGCCCTGGAGCGCATACTCCAGACCCCGTGTCGTCACGCCTTCGGCAGGCCCCCCGAGCGCGAAGAGGCTGACGAGCTCACCGGGCTCGCCGTTGAGCAGACGGTGCGTGCGAACGACATGTACGTGCGCCTCGCCCACGCGCGCGTCGAGCTCGAGTCCCGCGTACCGTTCGGATCCGAGCAGGAGCAACGAGGCAAGGACGTGGTCGAGGCGGCCCTCGGCGCTCGCGACGAGGAGAACGCGCCGGGCGGCGAGAGCGAGTGCCTCGTCGAGCGCCAGCTCGAGATCGGTCGCATCCTTCGCCGTCGGGTACGCGACGATCCGAGCACCCTCTCGCTCGGCTCGCGCGAGCGCCTCCTCGGTCGTGGAGTCGAGATCCCCGATCACCGCGTCGACTCCGAGACCCAGCGCATACGCGCGCTGGAGGCCCCCGTCGGCTGCGATCACGGTCGCGGCGGGCGCTACGGCGATGGGAGGACCGGGCCCTGCGGCAACGATCACGATCTCGGTGTCCTGCACGCGCATTCCTCCGCTGGCATTACCCAGGTCAGGTTCTTCGGGTCGGCGGCCACTAACCGCCCTCTCAGCCCGGTGCTCCGAGCTCCCCGTATCGCTGTGGGAGATGATATCGACTGACCTGCCGTCCTCGCGCGTTGGTGCCGGCCCCGAGATGGTTGATACACTCCGCCGCCGGCGGTCACGCGACCGCTTTCTCACGCATGAAGACCTACACCGCAAAGCCCGGCGAGATCATCCGCGAGTGGTACGTCGTCGATGCCGAGGGTCAGACCTTGGGCCGACTCGCGACCCGCATTGCCGACCAGCTCCGCGGGAAGACGAAGCCTGTGTACACGCCCCATGTCGACACCGGAGACTTCGTGATCGTCGTCAACGCCGAGAAGATCCACGTCACCGGCAAGAAGCTCGACGAGAAGATGGTGCGCTGGCACACCGGCTATCCCGGTGGGCTGAAAGAGCGCACGCTACGCGAGCAACTGCAGCGCCGGCCGACCGAGGTGATTCGCAAGGCGGTCAAGGGGATGCTGCCGAGGAACAAGCTCGCGGCCAGGCAGATCACCAAGCTGAAGGTGTACGCCGGCCCGAGCCACCCGCACGTCTCCCAACAACCGAAGCAACTCGAGCTTTAGACACAGGAGCTTCCACGTGGCAGAGACCGCTCAGTATCTCGGCACCGGCAAGCGCAAGACGTCGGTCGCGCGCGTGATTCTCCGTCCGGGCGACGGGAAGACCTGGATCAACGGCCGCACGCTGGAGGAGTACTTCCCGCGCCGAACACACAGGACGCTCGTGCTCTCACCGCTCGGTGTCGCCGAGGCGGAAGGCACCTACGATCTGCGGGTTCGTGTCCACGGCGGTGGAGTCAGCGGCCAGGCAGGAGCGGTTCGGCACGGAATTGCGCGCGCGCTCGTCGACGCCGACCCCGAGCTGAGGATTCCGCTCAAGCGGCAGGGGTTCCTGACGCGCGATGCCCGGCAGGTGGAGCGCAAGAAAGCCGGCCTCCACAAGGCCAGGAAAGCTCCCCAATTTTCGACGCGCTAGACGGGCACTTCCCTGCGGGAAGTGCCTAGATACTTCGGCACCGACGGGGTCCGTGGCATCGTCGGAGAGGCGCTGACCGAAGAGCTCGTCGAGAACCTGGGGCGCGCATCGACGCTCTGGGCCGGACGCGGTCGCGTCCTCGTCGGGCGCGACACACGCGCCTCCGGGCCCGCGCTCGAGTCTGCCCTCGCGCGTGGCATCGTCGCTGCCGGCGGCACCGCGGTGCTCGCCGGCATCCTCCCGACCCCGGCGGTAGCGCTGCTCGCACAGGATCTCGGGCTCGTGGTCACCGCCTCGCACAATCCGGCCGAGTACAACGGGGTCAAGGTGTTCGAGCGCTCCGGCCGGAAGCTCTCGGACGCCGACGAGCTCGAGCTCGAGTCGCTCCTCGGGACACCAGGGCCGGGCGGTGGCTCGATCGAGCGAGCCGACGACGCAACGCGCGGATACGTCGAGCACGTGATCGAGCACTTCGGAGCCCCCCTCGACGGGCTGAAGCTCGCCGTCGATTGCGCGAACGGTGCGTTCTCGGCAATCGCCCCCGCCGTCTTCGAGCGCCTCGGAGCGAAGGTGACCGCCCTTGCCAACACGCCTGACGGTTCGAACATCAACTTCGGGTGCGGTGCGACCGATCTCGCGCTGCTCCAGGCGACCGTGCGAGCGGGCTCGTTCGACCTGGGGGTCGCGTTCGATGGGGACGGCGATCGCATGCTTGCCGTCGATCACACCGGGGCGGTCGTCGACGGCGACCAGATCGTCGCGATCTGCGCGCTCGCGCTCGGCGTCGACGTCGTCGCGGTCACATCGATGACGAATCTCGGCTTTCACGCGCTGATGGCCGAGCGGGGAATCCGCGTGCTGACGACCGACGTCGGCGATCGGCACGTGCTGGAAGCGCTGCGGGAGGCGGGGGGCGTGCTCGGCGGCGAGCAATCGGGCCACCTGATCATGCTCGACGGCCATGTCACGGGAGACGGCCTCGTTGCAGCACTGCTCCTCTGCCGCTGCCTAAATGGTCGGACGCTCGCCGACGCAGCGGCCGTGATGCCCCGCTACGCACAGGTGCTCGAGAGCGTGCAGCTGGCCCGTCGTGAGGTGCCCGACAACGTCGTTGCGGAGGTCGGGCGGCTGAACACGGAGCTCGCCGGACGCGGTCGGGTGCTGGTGCGCCTTTCGGGCACCGAGCCGGTCGTGCGCGTGCTCACGGAAGCTCCCGGCGAGGAGGAGGCGCAGGTCCTCTGTGGTAGGATCCTGCATCTCCTGCGGCGGGATCCAGGTTGAGAAAAACCACGAAAATGCAGGTAAAGTCCCGCGTCCGGCACCGAACGGATCTGACCCGAAGGAGAGCACGCAATGTGCGGAATCATCGGATACGTCGGGCCTCGTGAGTGCAAGCCCCTGCTGCTCCACGGCCTCGAGCGCCTCGAGTACCGCGGCTACGACTCGGCCGGCATCGCGCTGCTCGAGGAGCGCGGCCTGGAGTATGTCCGCGCCGTCGGCAACCTCCAGAATCTGAAGGTAGCGGCGGGCGACGCCCCCTCGCCCGCGACCACGGGGCTTGGTCACACCCGCTGGGCGACTCACGGCGGCGTGACCGAGGCGAACGCGCATCCGCTCGCGACCGAGGATACCGACACGCTCGCAGTGGTGCTCAACGGGATCGTCGAGAACTATCGCGAGCTGCGAGAGCAGCTCCGGGCGAAGGGGCATGTGTTCTCCTCCGAGACCGACGCCGAGGCGGTCACTCATCTGATCGAGGAGCACTACGCAGGCGATCTCGTCGAGGCCGTCCGTCTGGCGTACGGAGAGCTGGAGGGACACTTCGCGTTCGTCGCGATCCATCGGGATCACCCCGGAGAGCTCGTCGGCGCCAGGTTGCAGTGCCCGATGGTCGTCGGCCTCGCCGAGCACGAGACGTTCGTCGCTTCGAACGCCGTCGCGTTTCTCAGGGAGACGAGGCGCGTGCAGTTCCCGGACGACGGCGACATCGTCGCGATCGACCGGTCGGGCGCGGCGTTCGTGCGCGCCTCCGACGGATCCGACATCGCCCACGACGTGGTAGAGCTGGACTGGGACGACGAGGGCGCCGAGAAGGCCGGGTACGAGACGTTCATGCTGAAGGAGATCCACGAGCAACCGGCCGCTGTCGCCGAGACGATCGGTGACCGGCTGCGTCACGGTCGGCTCGTGCTCGAGGGGCTCGGGATGGACGCCGCCGAACTCCGGAACCTGAGCCGGATCGTGATCCTCTCGGCCGGGACGTCCTACCACGCCGCGGTCGCGAGTCGCTACGCGATCGAGGAGTGGGCGCGGATCCCCGTCGAGCACGACATCGCGTCCGAGTGGATCTACCGCAATCCCGTGCTCGACCGGGCGACGCTCGTGATCGGGATCTCCCAGTCGGGTGAGACCCGCGACACGATCATGGCGATCAAGCTCGCGCGCGAGATGGGCGCTCACACCGTCGCGATCACGAACATGATGGGCTCGCAGATCACCCGAGAGGTCGACTCGGTGCTCTACACGCGCGCGGGACTCGAGGTCAGCGTCGCGTCGTCGAAGACGTTCACCGCCCAGCTCTCGCTGCTCTTCCTCGTCGCGCTGAAGCTCGCAGAGGTGCGCGAAACGATGCCGCCGGGTGAGCTCGAGTACATCGTCAACGCCCTGTACGACCTGCCTGCCAAGATCAGTCAGTTCCTGGAGGGCGACCACCCGATCGACGACATCGCGCGCCGCTGCCACGACCGGCCCTTCTTTCTCTACCTGGGGCGCAACATCGGCTTGCCCGTCGCACTCGAGGGTGCGCTCAAGCTCAAGGAGATCTCGTACATCCCGACCGAGGCGTACTCGGCCGGCGAGATGAAGCACGGGCCGATCGCGCTGCTCGACGAGACGACGCCGGTCGTCGTCGTCGCGACTCGAATGGATCGAGTCTACGAGAAGCTCGTCTCGAACATCCAGGAGGTGCGCGCGCGTGGCGCCCATGTGATCGCGATTGCAAGTGACGGTAACGAGGACATCCAGCACCACGCCGACGACGTGATCTACGTCCCCAAAGCGCCCGCATTCCTCTCGGCGGTGCTCGCGGTGATTCCGCTCCAGTTGCTCGCCTACCGGATCGCGCGGCTGCGCGGGCTCAACGTCGACCAGCCGCGCAACCTCGCGAAGACCGTGACCGTGGAGTAGCGGAAGGTGGTGCGATGATCGATCAGCCCGATCGAGATCCATTCGAAGACGGGATCGTCACGTCCGACGAACTGCGCGGTGACGCTCCGCAGCAGCCGTTCACGTGCGCCGCCTGCGGCCTCGGCATTGGCGATGCGAACGAGACGCGATGTCCGGCGTGCGGCGCCGATCTGGCTCCCCCGGGGGCCCTCGCGCCAACCACCAGCGACTGAGCCGCCTCCGGTCGAGCGTGCGGACTGGCGCGATCGTCCTCGCAGGCGGCGACTCGACCCGCATGGGTCGGTCGAAGGCGCTGCTCGACTGGCACGGGGTGCCCCTGCTCACGCACCTCGCCGACGTCGCCCGCGAGAGTGTCAGTGGCGGGCCGGTGGTCATCGCCGCGGCCGAATCGCAGCACCTGCCTCCCCTGCGTCCCGGAATCGAGGTGGTGCGGGACGCCAACGCCGCCGGCGGACCGCTCGAAGGGCTCCTCGCCGGGCTGTACGCGCTCGGCGACCGAGCCGACCGTGCCTTCGTGGTGCCCGTCGACGTCCCGCTCCTCAGACCCGCGCTCGGTGTGGCGCTGCTCGGGCTCCTCGACGACACACACGACGCCGTCGTCCCGGTCATCGGCGATCGACGGCAGCCGCTGCTCGCTGTCTACCGTGTCTCGCTTGCACCGGTCATCCGAGCGCTGCTCGACGAAGGCGCCGGTCGGGCGGGTGACTTGCCCGAACGTTGCCGCTGCAGATGGGTCGGTGCTGCGGAGCTTCTCGCGGATCCGGCTCTCGCGGTGGCGGATCCGGAGCTCGAGTCGTTCCGAAACGTCAACACGCCGGCCGAGCTCGAAGCCGCCCGACGCCGATGGGGGTGACCATCGCTCACGGCGACACCGATGAGGCGAGGAGCTCGACCTCGCCGCTCGAAACGAGCCTCCGGTCGCCGTCCACGAGCCGGACTGCGAGACGCCCTGACTGGTCGATTCCGTCTGCGACGCCCGTTACCCCGCCGACCTGGATCCGTCGCCCACGCAGAACGTCCCGAGCCTCGAGCTCGGGCGACACGGCCCGGAGACCGTCGACGCACCACAGGAGGTAGCGATGCTCGAGCGCCTCGAGCAGCCGTATCAGCAGCGCGCCCCGGTCGTGGTCGCGCCCAGTCGCGACCCGCAGAGAGACCGGGAGTAGTCGGGTGTCGCCGGGGAGCTCCTCGGCGTGCTGGTTGACGTTGATTCCGATCCCGCAGACCACCGACTCGCCGGCCCGCTCGAGGAGCACGCCCGCAAGCTTGCGACCGTCGAGGAGGACGTCGTTCGGCCATTTGAGCTGCGTGTCGAGGCCGGCAAGCTCGTCCACCGCGACGGCGACGGCGAGGCCCACGACGAGCGAAAGCTGGGCGACCTCGTGCCTCGGGGGTGGGCGGAGCAGCACCGAGCAAAGGAGCGCGCGGCCCGGTGCGTCGCTCCAGTCGCGACCGAGCCTGCCGCGACCGGCCGTCTGGTGCTCGGCGACGGCGACGGCACCCTCGGCCAGCTCACTACCCGAGAGGAGCCGCTGCGTCGATTCCGTCTCGACGACGTAGACATAGGGCTCGCCGAACCGGCCACGCAGGAGCCGACAGACCGCATCGGCAGCAAGATCGCTCATAGAGCAACCTCTCACGCGTCGTCCACGGGTCCGCGCGCGCGCTTGACCCTCGCGCGCCGCCGCTTTTCCTCCAGCCGGCGCTCGCGTGCTCCTGCCGAGGGGGCGGTCGGTACTCGCCGCTGCTCGACCCGCAGCCCCTCCGCCAGCCTCGCAGCGAGTCGCGTGACCGCGAGCTCCCGGTTTCGCGCCTGGCTCCGCTCGTCCTGGGCGACCGCACGAACGACCGCGCCGAGCCGAGCGACAACGCGCCGCTTCTGGATCTCGGTGAGCGACGCCGAGCCGGCGACGTCGAAGACTGCTTCGACCCGCGTCTCTGACGTGTTCGCGTGCTGGCCACCCGGCCCGCTCGAGCGCGAGACGCGAAACGTGATCTCCGTGAACGGGATCGAGACGGAGCGGGTGACACGAATAGACTCCCCGGCCATGGCCTGCATTCTCCTCGACGTCGACGGTGTGCTGCACGTGTCGGGAGAGCCGATTCCAGGAGCACAGGCTGCGATCACGCGCCTGCGAGACCTGGGTCACTCGCTGCGCTTCGTCACGAACACGTCGACGAAGCCGCGCTCGACGCTCGCGGACGAGCTGCGCGCGCTGGGCTTCGATCTCGAGGTGGACGAGCTCCAGACACCCGCAGGCGCCGCGGCGCGTGAGCTCGCCGGCAAGCGCGTGCTCGCGCTCGTGATGAGCGGCGTCGTCCCAGACCTCGAGGGCATCGAGCTCGTCGGCGAGGGCGCCGACGCCGTCCTGATCGGTGGTTGCGACGAGTCGCTCGAGCCGAACCAGGTCTTCAGCTACATGAATCTCGCGCGCGCGTTCGCCGAGCTCCAGCTCGGCGCCGACCTCTACTGCCTCCACAAGAACCGGTGGTGGCAGACGAGTCGCGGGCCTATGCTCGACGCCGGTCCGTTCGTCGCGGGACTCGAGTACGCCACCGGGGAGGAGGCGATCGTGCTCGGGAAGCCGAGTCCGGCGTTCTTCGCGGCCGCGATCCATGCCCTCGGCGCCGAGCCGGCGCTGACCTGGCTGGTCGGCGACGACATCGAGGCTGACGTGCGCGGGGCGCAATCTTTCGGGATGCGGACGGCGCTCGTTCGCACGGGAAAGTTCCGTCCCGACGCCGCCGAGCGGTCAGCCGTCGTCCCCGACGTCGTGCTCAGCTCGATCGCGGCGCTTCCCGACTGGGTCGAGAAGTCGCTGTGACAGCGCCCTCGGCGACCGCATCCGTAGAGGTCGGACCCGTCCGGCTCGCTTCCGTCGCGCTCACGCGATGTCGCTCCTGCACGCCCCGTCGGGCACGGTAATGCCGGCTCGCATCGGCACCGACCTGATCGAGATCGAGCGCATCACCCGAGCGCTCGAACGTCCGGGGTTCCGCGACCGGTGCTTCACCTCGGCCGAGCAGGCGTACTGTGAGACTCGGCGCAACCCGGCCGAGAGCTACGCGGCGCGGTTCTGCGGCAAGGAGGCGGTGGGGAAGGCGCTCGGCTGTGGCGTTCGCTTCACCTGGAAAGACATCGAGATCGTCGGGCCGCCGAAACCTGGCGTCACAATTACGGGCCAGACGCTTGCGTACGCCGAGCGCGTGGGACTCACGGAGATCGACGTTTCGCTGACGCACTCGCACACGATGGCCGGCGCGGTCTGTGTCGTCGAGCTGACTCCCCGCTGATGTTCGAGCCACTCGTGACTGCAGCGGAGATGCGCGCGGCCGAGGAGGCGTATCCGGGCTTCCCCGGAACCGCGTCGGAGCTGATGGAACGGGCCGGGACCGCAGTCGCGATCGAGGCGATGAGCGCGTTTCCGGGGTGCCGTCGGTTTGCCGTCGTTTGCGGGAAGGGCTCGAACGGGGGCGACGGCCGCATCGCGGCGCGGATGCTGCGACAACACGGGCGCGAAGGGGTCGTCACGCGCGAGCCCGAAGGGTTCGACGTCGTCATCGACGCGCTGCTCGGCACCGGGGCGCGTGGTGCGCCCCGACCGGCGCTCGCCAAGCTGATCGGACGGATCAACGCGTGCGGCGTGCCGGTCGTCGCGGTCGACCTGCCCTCGGGCGTCGATGCCTCGACCGGCGAGGTGCCGGGCGCTGCGATCGCTGCGACCCTGACGGTCACCTTTCACGCACGGAAGCTGGGCCAGGTCGTCGCCCCGGGCCGGTTCCACACCGGGCACGTCGTCGTCGCGGACATCGGCCTCCAACCGCAACCCGCGGCGGCGAGGCGCGCGAGGGAGGCGATTCTGCGCCTCGTACCGCGACGCTCGGCGATCGACTCGAAGTTCTCGGCGGGCTCGGTGCTCGTCGTCGGGGGAGCGCCCGGAACGACGAGCGCCGCGGTGCTGTCGGCGATGGCGGCTCTCCGTGCCGACGCGGGCTATGTCACCCTTGCAGTCCCCCGCGCCGCCCTGTCGACGGCAGAGTCTCTCGCGCTCGAGCCCGTGAAGCGCGGCTTCCGCTGGGCCGACGCGGTGGAGACGCTCATGCCCGACGTGGAGCGCTCCAGCGCGCTTGCGATCGGATCGGGCCTCGGGCGGTCGCGCGAGGCCAAGGTTCTCGTGCGTCGGTTGCTGGAACAGGCGAACCTGCCGGCCGTCGTGGATGCCGACGCGCTCCACGAGCTCGAGCCGGTGCCCCGGGCGGCACCGACAGTGCTCACTCCGCACGCGGGCGAGCTCGCGCGGATGCTGGGGTGGTCGTCCGACGCGGTGGGGGCCGCACGCCTCGATGCCGCGCGGCAAGCCGCGGAGCAGTACCAGGCGGTGATCGTCCTCAAGGGGGCCGACACGATCGTTCAGGCGCCCGGCGCGGCACCTGTCGTGGCCGACCACGGTCCGCCGTCGCTCGCGACGGCGGGCACCGGCGACGTCCTCACCGGCGTGATCGCGGCGTTCCTGGCGAAGGGACTCGATCCCGTCGACGCCGCGGCGGCGGGAGCGGTGGCGCACGGCCTGGCCGCCGCCCGCGCGCACTCCCAGTCGGGCCTGATCGCCTCCGATCTGCTGGAGCTCTTGCCGGCCGTGCTCGGGTAACACCGCGGGCTCGAATCTGTCGTTGTGGATTGCAAGCGCCGTCGTGCGGAGAACGCCAGCCCCCTACGATCCTCGTGTGCGGATCGAGATCCTCGGCTCGGGCGGCGCTGCGACGATTCCCCGTCCCGGGTGCGGCTGCCGCACCTGCGCGACCGCACGAGAGCGCGGAGGGCGGCACGTCCGCACCGGCCCGAGCGTGTTCGTCCACGGGCCCGACGTGATCTTCGACACGCCCGAAGAGTCGAAGCTCCAGCTCGAGCGGTCGCAGATCGGCGAGATCAACGCGTGCGTCTACTCACACTGGCATCCCGACCACACCATGGGTCGGCGCGTCTGGGAAACACGGAACGGCGACTTCCGCACCTGGCCGCCCGACGCCAAGCGTCCACGGGTCACGGACGTCTACCTGCCGGCTCAGGTCGCGATCGACCACCGCACGTGGCTCGGTGGCATGGGGCACCTCGAGTTCATGGCCGAACGCGGGTGGATCCGGATCCACGAGCTGGCCGATGGCGACACGATCGAGGTCGGCGCGACGCGCATCCGGCCCTTTCGCCTGGCCGAGGACTACGTCTACGCTTTCGAGTTGCTCGAGGGCGACCACCGCGTATTACTCGTAATGGACGAGCTCAACGGCTGGCGACCGCCGTCGGAGCTTCGGGGTATCGACCTCGCCGTCCTCCCTATGGGGATCTGCGAGTTCGACCTCTTCACGGGCGAGCGCAGAATCCACGGGGACCACCCGATCCTGCGTTTCGAGGCGACCTACGCCGAGACGATCGAGATCATCGACGGCCTCGACGCGGAACAGGTGGTGCTGACCCACGTCGAGGAGCTGGACGGGCTGACCTACGACGACCTGCTCGAGGTGCAGGAGCGCGAACGGGCGGCGGGACGGCCGGTCACGTTCGCCTGGGACGGGTTCACGGTCGAGGTTTGAGCGGGCCGAGCGGCACCGAGCCGACACGGTCGCTCGTCACGATCGACCTCGCGGCGATCCGGCACAACGCGCGTGCGTTGCGCGACGTGCTCGACGGCGCCGAGCTCTGGGCGGTCGTCAAGGCGGACGGCTACGGACACGGAGCAGCCGACGTCGCCCGTGCAGCACTCGACGAAGGAGCGACCGCACTCTGCGTCGCGACGGTCGCCGAGGGCCTCGCGTTGCGCCGGTCGATCGCCGGCCGCCCACGAGTCCTCGTGATGGGCCCGACCGCATCGGCAGATGTCGCGTCGGCGCGAGAGGCGCAGCTCGAGCTGGCCGTGTCGGGCGACACGTTGCCGGAGGACATCCCTCTGCACGTGAAGCTCGATACCGGGATGGGCAGGTGGGGGATGGCGGATCTCCGGGCGCCGAATCGTGACGTCGTCGGGCTGATGACCCACTTCGCGAGCGCGGACTCCGACGAGGCGTTCACCCGGCGCCAGCTCGAGCGCTTTCTCGCTGCGACCTCCGACCACCGGCAGCTCCTGCGTCACGCGGCCAACAGCGCGGCCGCGCTGACCGTGCCCGAGAGCCGGCTCGACGCAGCGCGATGCGGGATCGCGCTCTACGGCGTCGATCCGTTCGGGCGCGACCCCGCGCTCCACGGCTTGCGACCTGCGCTCTCCTGGTCGTCGAGCGTCGCTCAGGCGAAGTTGTTCGAGCCGGGGGCAGGCACCGGCTACGGCCGCCGGTTCGTCGCGAACCGGCCGACGCGGATCGGGCTCGTCCCCGTGGGGTACGCCGACGGGTTCCGGCGCGACATGACCGGAACCGACGTGCTCGTCGGCGAGACACGATGTGCCGTCGTCGGGACCGTGTCGATGGACGCGATCGCGGTACGTCTCGAGCGCGAGGTCGACGTGGGAACGCCGGTCACGCTCGTCGGGGGCGGGATCACGCTCGAGCAGCACGCTGCCGTGGCTGGCACGATCGGCTACGAGCTCGCGTGTGGGATCCGCTCGTCGGGTCCGCGCGCCGAACGAAAGGTGCTGGAGTGACCGATCCGACCGTACGCCGGCAGGCGCTGCAAGCGACCCGTGCGACAGCGCTCGAGGCGCAACTCCTACACCTCCTCGGACCGTTCACGGGAGACGAGCGCGCTCTCGACGCCGGCTGCGGCACCGGCGCTCTCGCCTACGCGCTCGCACCGCACGTGGGTGAGGTGATCGGCGTCGATCCGTCCTCGACGTTCGTCGCGGCGGCGGCTTACGACGCGCCACCCAACTGCGCCTTCGCGGTCGGGGACGCAATCGGCCTGCCCTTCGGGTACGGCGCCTTCGATCTCTCCTGCTGTGTTCGGGTGCTCCATCACGTGCGCCGGCCGGAGCTGGTCGTCGCCGAGCTCACACGCGTGACGCGGTCGGGTGGTCGTGTCCTCGTCGTCGATCAGCTGGGCGACATCGACCCGAGCCGGGCGCGTGAGCTCGACCGCTTCGAGCACGAACGAGATCCGAGCCACACGAGGCTCCTGCCGGACGGCGACATCCGGAACCTGCTGGATGCAAACGACCTACGTCTCGTGTCGAACGAGATCGTGCACGAGCAGCGCGATGTGGAGCAGTTCCTCGAGCTCGCGGGGCTCGAGGGTGAGGAGCGCGAGCGACTCCGCCGCATGGCGCCTGCACCGGTGTACGAGATCGAGGTTGGCTGGTACGTCGCGCGGAAGCGGTAGTGCTGTTTTTGTCTGCGAGCGTGTATGCCGCTGGCGCGGCACACACGCCGCAAGGTATCCCGTTGCGCGGGCAGACCCCTGAAGCGGCTGGCTTCGCCGCCGGGACACCCGGCTCTCGCTTGGCTGCGTTGTCTGCGAGCGTGTATGCCGCTGGCGCGGCACACACGCCGCAAG
>JBPCLB010000161.1:0-15903 GCA_051003695.1 Gaiella sp.
CGACGTTCGATCTCGCGCGCGAACGCGAGCGCGCAACGCCGCACGATCGGAAACTCCCACCGTGGCTCGATCCTCACCGCGATATGGACTCCACGGTTGCCCGACGTCTTCGGCCACCCCGTGTAGCCGATCTCGGCGAGCACCTCGCGAACGAGCACCGCGACTCGTTTCGCGTCGGCGAACTCGGTCCCGGGCTGGGGGTCGACGTCGATCCGCAGCTCGTCGGGACGGTCGACATCCGCCCGGCGTGAGGGCCAGGGATGGAAGTCGACCACAGCAAGATTCGCGGCCCACACGATCTGGGCGAGCTCGGTGACGCACAGCTCGTCCGCATGACGGCCCGACGGGAACGTGACCCGCGCGACCTCGATCCAGTCGGGCCGCTTCTCGGGTACGCGCTTCTGGTAGATCTGCTCGCCGGCGATCCCGTCCGGGAAGCGGCGCAGCTGCGTCGGCCGCTCACGGAGCGCGCGCACGATTCCGTCTCCGACCGCTATGTAGTAGCGAACGAGATCGAGCTTCGTGTGACCGGCGGCCGGAAACAGCACCTTGTCCGGGTTCGTGACCCGCACGAGCCGCTCTCCCACCTCGAGCTCGACGAACGGGGCGGCCACCATCGCAGGGTACGCTGTCAGCTCACTTTCATATGTAAAGTAATGGATCGGGCTGTGGTAGCCTCGACCCTCGTCACCACGATCGATCTCGGGAGAGAAACATGCGGAGGATGCTCGCGCTGGGAATCGGCCTCGTCGTTTCAGTCGCGCTCGGGTCGAGCGCGGTCGCGACGGGGGCACGCTCGACCGCATCTGCGCAGAAGGCGATTCCCGGCTGTGCCAAGGGCACGCTGAACCTGCTCGCCGACGGCGTGCTCACCGTCGGCGCCGACAACCCGGCGTTCCCGCCCTGGTTCGGCGGCGCGGAGAAGACGAAGCCGTGGAAGGTGAGCGACCCATACAGCGGCAAGGGGTACGAGTCCGCGGTCGTATACGCGGTCGCCCGCGAGCTCGGCTTTACCAAGGCTCAGGTCAAGTGGACCGTGGTGCCGTTCAATAACTCGTACCGGCCGGGCAAGAAGCCTTTCGACTTCTACATCACACAGGTGTCGTACTCGCCCGAGCGGGCGCGAGCGGTCGACTTCTCGCGCGGCTACTACTTCGTCAACCAGTCGGTCGTCGCCCGGAAGGGTACGCCGATCGCCAGGGTGAAGTCGATCTCCGGACTGAAGCGGTACAAGCTCGGAGCCCAGGTCGGCACTACGAGCTACACGTACATCACTCGCAACGTCAAGCCCCGAACCGCCCCGAGCGTCTACGACACCAACGACGCTGCGATCCAGGCGCTCAAGAACGGCCAGATCGACGGGATCGTCGTCGACCTGCCGACCGCGTTCTTCGTCGTCGCAGTGCAGCTCGACGACGGGACGATCGTCGGCAAGCTTCCCACCCGGGGCTCGCAGGAGCGCTTCGGCGCCGTCTTCCAGAAAGGAAACACGCTTCGCCGCTGCGTCGACCGGGCGATCGGGAACCTGCGGTCGAACGGCACGATCAAGAAGCTCGAGAACCAGTACCTCGCGAGAGCCGGCGCGCCCGACCTGAAGTAGTCGCCACGAGCGACCGGGACTCACGAATTCTCGGCGGAGCGCCCGTCCACGTCTCGAAGGAGGCGCGGACGGTCGTGATCGCCACCGCATCGACGGTCGTCTTCGTCGCGATCCTCGTCGTCGGGATCACCCGGACTCCCGGCTGGAACGAGTTTCGCGGGTACTTCTTCGACTGGGATCTCTATCGCGACTCGTTTCCGGAGATCTCCTCGGCGTTCTGGGTCAACGTCAAGCTGTTCGTGCTCGCGGAGGCGTTCATCCTTCCGGCCGCGCTCCTGCTTGCGGTGCTGCGCAGCCTTCCGGGACCGGTCTTCTTTCCCCTGCGCGCGCTCGCAACCGTCTATGCCGATCTCTTCCGGGGGATCCCGACCATCCTCGTCGTGCTGATGCTCGGGTTCGGGATGCCTGCGCTCGGGGTCGAGTGGGTGCCGATCTCGCCCTTCTTCTGGGCCGTCGTCGCGCTCGTTCTCGTCTACACCGCATACGTGTCCGAGGTCTATCGAGCGGGGATCGAGTCGGTTCATCCCAGCCAGGAGGCCGCGGCTCGCTCGATCGGCCTCACCCGCGGACAGGCGCTCAGGCATGTCGTGCTGCCGCAGGCCGTCCGGCGCGTGATCCCGCCACTCCTCAACGACTTCATCGGCCTCCAGAAGGACACGGCGCTCGTCGCCACACTCGGCGTCGTCGAGTCCTTCCGGCAGGCGCAGATCGAGAACGCGGCGACGTTCAACGGGACACCCTTCCTCGTCGCCGCGACGCTCTTCGTCCTGATCACGATCCCGCTCGCGCGGTTCACCGACTGGCTGATCGCCCGTGACCGGCGGAGTCGGCAGGCGGGGAGACTCGCATGACCGTCGCTCGCCTTCGGATCGCTACCGCGGGGAAACCATGTTTCCCCCACGAGCCCCTGCTTCACGGTTCGTGGAGTCGGGCAATGACGAGCCCTCCCGGCCGAGTGAACCGGCCCCCGGGAACAACATCGGTTCAGAGCGACGAACAAGCAGAGTCGACCCGTGGGTGAACACCTGCTCGAGATCGCAGACTTGCGCAAGTCTTTCGATCGGCTCGAAGTGCTTCGCGGGATCGACCTCGCGCTCGACGAGCACGAGGTCGTGTGCCTGATCGGCGCTTCCGGCTCGGGCAAGTCGACTCTGTTGCGCTGCATCGACCTGCTCGAGCCGATCGACGCGGGCCGGATCAGCCTCGGGGGGGAGGAGATCACAGCGCGCGGAGTCGATGCGAATGCAGTCCGGCGGCGGATCGGGATCGTCTTCCAGAGCTTCAACCTCTTTCCTCACATGCGGGTCGTCGACAACGTCACCCTTGGCCCGCGCAAAGCTCTTGGCCTTGCACGCAACGAGGCCGAACGTCGCGCGGACGAGCTGCTCGACCGCTTCGGTCTCGCCGACAAGCGGAACGAGTACCCCGACCGCCTGTCGGGCGGACAGCAGCAGCGCGTCGCGATCGTGCGCTCGCTGGCACTGCGCCCACAGCTGCTGCTGCTCGACGAGATCACGAGCGCGCTCGACCCCGAGCTCGTCGCCGAGGTGCTCGACGTGATCCGTGAGCTTGCCTCGGGCGGAATGACGATGCTGATCGCGACCCACGAAATGGGGTTCGCACGAGACGTCGCACACCGCGTGTGCTTCCTCGACAGCGGCGTCATGCTCGAGCAGGGGCCGCCGAACGAGATCTTCGGATCTCCGAAGCAGGAGCGAACGCAGCAGTTTCTCCAACGAATCGTCGCCGCGGGGCGGTTGTGAGCACCGGCATGCCGGATATCGTGCGCGTGTGATCCAAGATCCCTCCCGCGTTGACGTGTCCGTCGAGCCGCTCGACGAGTACCTCGTGATCCAGCCGTCGAACGACGAGACCGAGACCCGCGCGGGTCTCATTCTTCCGGCCTCCGCAGCCGCCGCCGCCGAATGCCGCACGGGGATCGTGACCGCGATCGGCGCCGAGGTGAATGGCGTCGAGCCGGGTGACAAGGTGCTCTACCCGCGCGAGGCGGGCTACGAGGTGCGTCTCGGTGGGATCGAGGTCAAGATCGTGAAGCGCGACGAGCTGATCGCCCGCATCCACGATTGACGCAGCGCGCAACCGGGGTCAGGCACGAGTGCCTGACCCCACCGTTCCCGGCGCGGTGTCGATCCTCCGATACTCTCTGTCGCGCCCGGAGAAGTGGCCGAGTGGCTGAAGGCGGCGCCCTGCTAAGGCGTTATGGGGGTGAATGCCTCCATCGAGGGTTCGAATCCCTCCTTCTCCGTCTCACCGCCGGCCCGTCGTACGATGATTGATCTAGGCTTCCCGGCTCGGAGGGGTGCCGGAGCGGTCGAACGGGGCGGTCTCGAAAACCGTTAAGGGTGCAAGCTCTTCGAGGGTTCAAATCCCTCCCCCTCCGCTATTTTCCCGTCAACTCGCACGGTTGACCCACATCCGACGTGCCTTCTCCGCGCGTGACCGAAAACCCGTCGGCCGACGCTCCCGTGCCGGCCTACGGCGCCGAGGTCACCACCAGCGCGCTGCCGCCTCCACGACGCACGGGCTCGGCCGCCGCCAGCAGCCGGCCGCCGCCGAGGAACTCGATCGCGGTCGCTGCGCCGATCTCCGGGTTCATGGTGAACACGTGCCCGCGCGCCGCAAGCGCGGTCGCCTCCGGTGTGCCGAAGAACCCCGGCTCGGCTTGCGTCGCTGCCGTGTTCCGCTGGGTCAGGCGCGGATCTGCGATCGCCTGCGGTAGCGTCAGACCGAGGTCGAGCCTGTCGACCAGGATCTGGAGCACGGTGGTGATGATCGTCGAGCCGCCGGGCGAGCCGACCGCTAGCAACGGGTCGCCGTCCTCGAGCACGATCGTCGGAGCCATCGAGCTGCGCGGGCGCTTCCCGCCCTCGACCCGATTCGGGTGCGTCAAAGAGTCGAAGTTGAAGTCCGTGAGCTCGTTGTTCGCCAGGAAGCCGAAACCGGGGACGACCAAGCCGGCGCCACCCGTCGACTCGATTGTGAACGTGTACGCGACGGTGTTGCCGAACCGGTCGGCCGTCGTGACGTGCGTGGTGGTGCCGGCCCGCGTCTCGGTCGAGGAGGCCTGCGCAATCTCGCCGCCCGCGCCGTTGAACGAATACGGGTTTCCGGGCGCGACAGGGCTCGTCGCCGCAATGCCGGTGATCAGCGCGCGCCGCGTCGCCGCGAACCCGTCCGAGAGGAGCCCGGTCAGCGGCACATCGAAGTAGTCCGGATCGGCGAGGAAAGCGCCGCGGTCGGCGAACGAGTAACGCGAGGCCTCGAGGAAGTGATGGAGCGCGGCCTCCCGGGTCATTCCCGAGAGCGCGTAACCCTCGAGGATGTTCAGCGCCTCGCCAACAGTCGACCCGCCGCTCGACGGCGGCCCCATGCCGTAAACGTCCAGCCCGCGGTAGCCGACGAGCGTCGGCTCACGCTCGGGCGCCGTGTAGGTGTGCAGATCGCGCATCGTCAGCAACCCGGGGCGCCAGATGTGATTCGCGCCCGGCGAGACACGCGGACGCTGCACCGTCTCGACGAGCGCGGCCGCGACTGCGCCGCGGTAGAAGCCCTTGGCACCGAGATGGGCGATTCGCTCATAGGTCTGCGCGAGCTCGGGGTTGCGGAAGACGGAGCCGACGTCGCGAGGCGTCCCGTCCGGATCGAGGAACAGCGCCGCCGATGCCGGGATATCGTCGAAGAAGTCGGCGTTGCCCTGCGTCTGCGCGACGAACGTCTCGTCGACCACAAAGCCGTCGCGCGCGACGCGGATCGCCGGCGCCAGGGCCTTCGCGAGCGAGAACGTGCCATACCGTTCGAGCGCCTCGTCCCAGGTCTCGACCGTGCCCGGCACGCCAACCGACAAGCCGCTGAAGCGGGCGGCATTGAACGGCAGATGGGCTCCGTTCTCCCAAAACGAGTCCGGCTGCATCGCCGCCGGCGCCGTCTCCCGACCATCGATCGTGGTCACCCTCCCGTCGCTCGCCCGGTAGACCACCATGAAGCCGCCGCCACCGATCCCGCAGGAAAAGGGCTCCGTGACGCCGAGTACGGCCGCAGCGACCACGGCGGCGTCGACGGCGTTGTCGCCGGCTCGAAGCGCCTCGACCGCCGCCTGCGTCGCGAGCGTGTCGACGGTGGCGGCGGCACCGCCGGTGCCCGTCGCTGACGGCGGGCCATGCGGGCCTGCGTCGGCCCAGGCGCCAACCCGAACTGCGAGGGCCACCACCGCGGCGATCAGCAGGACGACGGGCAGGCGAGACTGGCGGCGCATGGAGATCCCCCTCAACTTGGTGACCGAACCAACCTACTCCTCGACCCGAGTGACCTCAAGGTGTCAGACGCCTCTCACACGTCGTCTACCGCGCACTCAAAGCCGACGCCGACGCCGCCTCCCCCTCGCCGCGTAACCCACGATTTGCCAGAGGGGCAAGGGACAGACCCCGCGCCACGGAGGTGCTTCCTCGCGGTCGTCAACCTGCCGTCTCGGCCAGGACCCGCTCGGCGGCCACGAACGTCTCGCGCCCGAAGAGCACGAGCCGCGCCTCGACCAGTGTCGTCCCGGCGCCACCGAGCGTCGTCAGCGCCTGCCGGAGCGCGTCCTGAACCGGCCAGCCGTAGGCGCCGGCCGAGATCAGCGGAAACGCGATCGTCGCCGCACCGAGCTCCTCCGCGAGCGCTAGCGAGTTGCGGTAGCAGCCGCGCAAGACCTCTACGAGGTCGCTGTCGGCGGCCCTGTAGACGGGGCCGACGGTGTGGATCACCCAGGTGGCGGCGAGATTTCCGGCGGTCGTGGCGACTGCGTGTCCGGCCGGCAATCCGCGCTTGTGCGTCGAGGCCCGCAGCGCCCGACACGCCGCGATGATCGCCGGTCCGCCGCGCCGGTGGATCGCCCCGTCGACCCCACCACCGCCGAGGAGTGACGCGTTCGCAGCGTTGACGATCGCGTCCACGACCTGCGCGGTGATGTCGCCTTCGACGAGCTCCACCCGCATCGTTGCATGATGGCGAATCCCCGACCGGGCGAGGATGCTCGCGCCCTACGAGGCGGGGTCCGCTCGAACAGGGAGTCTCGTGGTTTCCGGCCGGGCACCGGCCGCTGTAGGGGGTTTCCCGCCGTCGGGATCCGCTCCGGCGGATTCCGACGTTGCGGAGGAAACAGCGTTCCAATCGCCGTACAACCCCGTGTACGCGCCGCCCTTTGCGATCAACTCGGCATGAGTGCCATGCTCCACGATCTGTCCGTTGGCGAGGACGACGATCAGGTCGGCATTCTGAATCGTCGACAGACGGTGCGCGATCACGAACGCCGTCCGGCCCGCGAGCAGCGTCCGCAGCGCGCGCTCGATCACTCGCTCGGTACCGATGTCGACCGACGAGGTCGCTTCGTCGAGAATCAGGATGCGCGGATCGGCAAGCAGCGCGCGGGCGAAGGCGATCAGCTGCCGCTGGCCAAGTGAGAGGCGAAAGCCACGCTCGCCGAGCTCTGTGTCGTAACCGTCCTCGAGCTCGCGGATCCAGCCGTCCGCGCCGACCGCGCCGGCAGCGGCCTCGATCTGCTCGCGTGGAGCGCCCGGCCTGGCGAAGGCGATGTTCTCGGCGACGGTGCCGGAGAAGAGGAAGCCCTCCTGCGGCACGATCCCGAGCTGGCCTCGCAATGACTGTTGCTCGACCTCGCGCAAGTCGTGCCCATCGATCGTGATCCGACCCTCCCGTGGATCGTAGAAACGAGCGATCAGCTTCGCGATCGTCGACTTTCCTGCGCCCGTCTGGCCGACGAGCGCGACGGCGGTTCCCGCCGGCACCTCGAGATCGATTCCGTGGAGCACCTCGGGGAGCGTCCCGTAGCCGAAGCGAACGCCCTCGAAACGAACCTCCCCCGCGATCCGTGGCAGCGCGACGGCGTCCGGCGCGTCGACGATCTCCGGTTCCTCGTCG
This sequence comes from Gaiella sp., assembly GCA_051003695.1. Taxonomy (GTDB): domain Bacteria; phylum Actinomycetota; class Thermoleophilia; order Gaiellales; family Gaiellaceae; genus Gaiella. The sequence goes on from JBPCLB010000161.1 coordinate 7,538, forward strand.
AGCACCTCGATGATCTTGTCGAGCGCCGCGATCGCCGAGAGGAACGTGTTGTACAGCTGCGACAGCTGCTGCACCGGGTCGAAGAAGTTCGTGAGATAGAGCGTGAAAGCGAGCAGCGTCCCGATCGTCACCTCGTCGTTTACGAGCAGGTACCCGCCGTAGCCCAGCACGATCGCGGTCGCGAGCGAGGCGAGGAAATCGACGGCCGGGAAGTACAGGCCGTTGAGCACGATCGTCTCGTAGTTCGCGTCTCGGTAGCGGCTGTTGATGCCCCGGAAGCTCGTCTGGTTGAGCGGCTCGCGCGCGTACGACTGCACGACTCGCATTCCCGAGATGTCCTCCGCGAGCGTGGCAGTGACGAGACCGATCCGCTCGCGCACCCGGCGGTAAGCGCGGTTCGAGCGAACCCGGAACCACGCGGTTGCAAGCGCCATCAGCGGCAGGATCGAGAGCGTCGCCAGCGCGAGTCGCCAGTCGAGCACGAACAACACGACCGCGGTGCCGCCCAGCAGCAGCAGGTTCTGGACGAGGCTCGTGACTCCGTCGGTCACGAGTGTGTCGAGCGCCTCGACGTCGTTCGTGATGCGGCTCACGACCGCGCCTGTGCGATTGCGCTCGAAGAAGCCGAGCGAGAGCCGTTGCAGATGCGAGAAGAGGCGGTTGCGCAGGTCGGCAAGGACGCGCTCGCCGACCCAGCCCGTCAGGTAGGTCTGGATTGCCGAGAGCGCGAAGGTAGCGACACCCGTTGCGACGAACGCGACGACGATCCAGATCAGCGTGTCGAGATCGCCGGTGCGGATGCCGTTGTCGACGGCCAGCTTGGCCAGGAACGGCGGCGCCAGCGCGACGATCGTGAAGGCGAGCAGGGAGACGATCGCACCGGTGGTGCGAGCGCGGTAGGGGCGCGCGAGCCTGACCAGCATTGCGACGCGCCGCCGCGTCCTGCCCCACGACCAGTCGGCGACCTGTCCACCGCGCTCTTCGCTGAGGTGGCTGCCCGCCTGCCAGACCTTCACGCGACTCCGATCTCCTGCAGCAGTCCGTACTCGTGGATCTCGCGGTAGACCGCATTCGTCTCGAGCAGCTCGGCCTGGGTTCCACGAGCGACGATCCGGCCGCGCTCCAATACGACGACCACGTCCGCCAGCGCGATCGTCGAGAGCCTGTGGGCGATCACGATCGTCGTGCGGTCCCGGGTCGCCTCGACGAGCCCGGCACGGATCAGCGCTTCCGTCGTGGCGTCGACGGAGGCTGTTGCGTCATCGAGGATCAGCACACGCGGGTCGATCACGAGCGCGCGCGCGATCGCGAGTCGCTGGCGCTGACCGCCGGAGAGCGTGATGCCGCGCTCTCCGATCACCGTCTCGTAGCCCTGCGGCAACTGCTCGATGAACTCGTGCGCCTGGGCGGCGCGGGCGGCCGCCTCGACGAGCTCCTGTGGGACGTCCGGAGCACCGAACGCGATGTTGTCGCGCACGCTTGCGGAGAAGAGGAACGGGTCCTGCGAGATGACGCCGATCTCGCGACGCAGCGATCGTCGGCTGACATCGCGCACGTCTGCGCCGTCGACGAGCACCCGGCCCGCGTCGACGTCGTAGAAGCGCGGTACGAGCGACGCGAGTGTCGTCTTCCCCGAGCCCGACGCGCCGATCAGCGCGACGGTCGTGCCCGGCTCGAGCTCGAGGTCGATCTCTTCGAGCACCGGCCGCCCCGGCTCGTACGCGAAGTCGACGGCCTCGAACACGACACGGCCAGGCCCGGCGGGCAGCTCGATCGCGTTGCGCGCGTCCGCGATCCCCTCCGGCTCGTCGATTACCTCGAAGAACCGCTCGCCGGATGCCGTCGCCCGCTGCGCCTGCCCGATCCACATCCCGAGCATGCGCAGCGGGGCGACGAGCATCGTCAGCAGCAGGTTGAACGCGAAGAAGCCGCCGAGCGTCAGGTCACCCCGCACGACGAAGTGGCCAGCCGCCAGCAGCACTCCCGCCTGGGCGAGCATCGGCAGGAACGTGAGCAACGGGACGTAGAGCGAACGCTGCGTGTTCGCGCGCACCGTGGCGCGGAAGACACGGTCGGTGGCCTCGCGGAAATGAGTGTCGCGCGGTCCCTCCTGGGCGAACGACTTGACGACGTGGACGCCGACGATCGACTCCTCTGCGACCGTCGCGACGTCACCCAGCTGCTGCTGGACGTCGCGCAGGACGGGGTGAGAGACGTGGCTGTACCGGTAGGCGACCCCGACGATCAGCGGGGTGATCGCGAGGGCGATCAGCGCGAGTCGCCACTCGTAGAAGAAGAGCACGATGGTGACCGAGACGATCGTGACGACGTGCTGGGCGAAGAAGATCAGTCCGTAACCGAGGAAGAAGCGGATCGTCTGCAGGTCGACCGTGGCGCGTGACATGAGCTGGCCGGTCTGGTGTCGGTCGTAGAACCCGAACGAGAGCCGCAGCAAACGGGCGTACAGGGCGTCGCGCATGTCCCACTCGACCGCGAGCGCCTGCCTCCCGGAGATGAAGCGCCGGCCGAGCATCAGCAACGCCTTCACGAGACCGACGACGAGGATTGCGCCGATCAGGAACGTCAGCCGATCCGTGTCGCGGTCGCCGCGCAGCTCGTCGATCACGAAACCGGTGAGCACGAGCACGCCGATCGCGGCGCCTTGCGAGGCGATCGCGAGCACCGTCGAGACGCCGAGCGACCAGCGGTACGGCCGCAGGAACTGCAGCAAGCGGAAGAACGTCCGAGTGTTGGGACCTCCCACTTTCCCATCGTATTGGCGAGGCCTGGGGCCGGGCCTGTCCGGCTGCTGCCACCCTGTATGTGCCACCGAACCTCGTACCCGGTCTCGCGGATCGAGCAGGTCCCGGAATGGTTCATTCGCTGCTGGACTCCGCCGGGCCGGAGGCATATCATCCACCCCGGCGCGCGAGTCTGACCGAACCGAAGAGCGGGGAACCGGATGAGAAGCCCCCGCCGCCCGGATGCCCTTCGGGGCCACGCGTGGTGATCCACTTGTCGGCTCGCGCGCCCGCTGTATCGTCGTCCCATGCCGCGCGGCTCACCCCCTGACGAGCTCCAAGCGCTGCTGCGCCAGCCGAACCCGTGCGTTGTCGCGAGCGTCCGCCCGGACGATGAGCTGCACACGGCCGCGACTTGGTACCTCTGGTCGGACGAGGAGACGGTGCTGCTGAACATGGACGCCAGCCGACGCAGACTCGAGCACCTGCGCTGCGATCCGAGGGTCGCGCTGACGATCCTCGTCGGCGGCGACTTCTACCGGCACGTGTCGGTGATCGGCCGCGTCACCGAGATTCGCCCCGATCCGGACCTCGCCGACATCGACCGCATCGCGCAGCACTACACCGGCAAGCCGTACCGCGACCGTGCCCGCGACAGCTGGACGGCCGAAGTCGAGGTGCGGCGCTGGCACGGCTGGGCGAACGCGCGTGACCTGACAAAGCCGTAGGGAGCCTCGAGTGTCGAACAGCCGTCTCGTGTACTCCACCGACGACGGCGACCGTCGCAAGGTCACGGACGGGCCAGCGGCGCGGCCAGCCGGCGCGAACGACGGCTTCGTCCGGGTCTCACGGGAGACGACGGGTCGCCGGGGGAAGACCGTCACCATCGTCCGTGGCCTGCCGCTCGACGATCAGCAAGCGACGGCGAGCGACCTCAAACGCCACTGTGGTTCGGGAGGTGCGGTCAAGGATCGCGTGGTCGAGCTCCAGGGCGATCATCGCGACAAGGTCGTCGCCCGGCTCCGCGAGCAAGGGCACCGCGTCAAGCTCGCCGGCGGCTGAGATTCGTCAGAGCGCTCTGCTCCGCGGTGGTGTTGCAGTCACGGGTCTGGCGCTCGCGCCTGACCCCGCCGGATCGGGCGCAGCTCGGCCCCGTCTGCAGACCCGAGCCGGTCCCGTACCCTGAGCCGATGCCGAGCCGCAAGATCCGCCTCTCTCCGCCCGACGATGCCGCGATCGCCGCGGCGTTCGCCGACCTCCGAGAGAGCCTCGACGTCTCGCTCGACTTCCCACCCGACGTGCTGGAAGACGCCGAGCGCTCCGTCCACTCTCCCCTCGTTCCCGAGACCGACGAGACGGCGATCGCGTTCGTCACGATCGACCCGCCGGAGTCCATGGATCTCGACCAGGCGCTCCACCTCGAGCGGCGAGTCGGCGGGTACCGGGTGCGGTATGCGATCGCCGACGTCGCGGCGTTCGTCACCCCCGGTGGGCCGATGGACGTCGAGGCGCACACGCGCGGCCAGACCTTGTACGCGCCCGACGCCAACGCACGTCTCTACCCGTCCCAGCTCTCCGACGGGGCTGCCAGCCTGCTCCCAGGCGAGACTCGACCCGCACTCGTCTGGACGATGGACGTCGACGCGACCGGTGAAGGGGTCGAGGTCGCCGTCGAACGGGCGCTCGTTCGCAGTCGCGAGAAGCTGAGCTACGAGGCTGTCCAGCGGTCGCTCGAGCACGGCAGCGCCAGCGAATCGCTCGAGCTCCTGCGCGAGGTCGGACTGCTCCGCCAAGCGCGCGAGGCGAGACGCGGTGGCATCAGTCTGCCGCTCCCGGAGCAGGAGGCATTCATGGGCGACGACGGGTACGAGCTCCGCTTCCGCGCGCCGTTCCCGGTCGAGGGCTGGAACGCGCAGATCTCGCTGATGGCCGGCCAGGCCGCTGCCGAGCTGATGCTCGGGGCGCACGTGGGTGTGCTGCGTACGCTGCCCAAGGCCGACGAGCGATCGCTCGCACGGCTGCGGCGGACGGCGCGAGCTCTCGGCGTCGACTGGCCGATCGACGTCGCCTTCCCCGACCTCGTCCGCACCCTCGACCCGCGCGTGCCGGCCCACGCAGCGGTGATCACGGAGTCGACGGTGCTGCTCCGCGGATCAGGGTACGCCGCCTTCGACGACGAGGTGCCGACCGGGGCCGCGCACGCCGGCGTCGGCGCCGAGTACGCCCATACGACGGCGCCGCTCCGCCGCCTCGTCGACCGTTACGTTGGCGAGGTGTGCCTCGCGGTGTCCGCGGGAAAGGCGGTGCCCGAGTGGGCGCACGCGGCCTTGGCCGGCCTTCCGAAGACCATGGACGTCTCGAACCGCCGTGCGCAGCAGTACGAGGCCGGGATCATCTCGACCGTCGAGGCTGCGGTGCTCGAGTCGAGCGTCGGTGACGTGTTCGACGCGGTGGTGGTCGATCTGCACGAGCACGACGGCGGTGGCACCGTCCAGCTGCGCGAGCCGGCGGTGACGGCACGTTGCGACGGTGACGAGCTTCCGCTCGGTGAGCGGGTCGACGTTCGCCTCGATGTCGCCGATGTCGAGAAGCGGCTCGTTCGCTTCTCACTGGCCACGTGATGCCGACAGCCGACCCGGTGACTGCGAGTGCGGGGTCAGGCACGCGTCCCTGACCCGCTGCCTAGCCGTCCGCGGAGAGCTGCTCGCGGAAGACGCGCCGCAGATCGTCCATCGAGCCACCCGCCAGCATCCGATCGCCCGCAAGCTCCTCCTGCTCGGCCCGGTCGAACAGGTCGAGAAATGCGCTGATCCTGAGCTCGGGCCGCGTCGGCCTGCGCCCGGGGCGCCAGCCACCGCGCTGCTCGAGCAGCAACAGCTCGGCTCGCTCGCCGTCGCTGAGCATGGGACCGTGCTTCGCGAGCAGCTCCGCGAGCTCGATCCGCAGCTCTGCTGCCCGGTCGGCCATCAGCCGGAGCGAATCTCTACCGCAGTCGGTAGACGATTCGGCCGCGGTCGAGGTCGTACGGGGTCAACTCGACCCGCACACGGTCGCCGGGGCCCATCCGGATCCGGTAGCGCTTGAGCTTGCCCGCGGTGTAGCCGATCATCTCGTGGCCGTTGTCGAGCTTGAGCCGGAACATCCGGTTGCGGAGGGCCTCGATGATCTCGCCCTCCATCTCGATCTTCTCTTCCTTGACGGCGATGACGTCTCTCCCTTCCTCGATTGGCTCACGGGCGCGGCGCCCGTGGCCGCCGAAGCGACCACGGGCATCCGGCGTCCTGCTTACGCGACCACCGTGACGTTGGTTGCCTCCGGGCCCTTCGCGCCCTCGCGGGCCTCGAACGTGACCCTCGCCCCTTCCGGGAGCGACTTGAAGCCGTCACCAGCGATGTTGCTGTGATGCACGAACAGGTCCTTCGACCCTTCGGCGGGCTGGATGAAACCAAACCCCTTCGCATCGTTGAACCACTTTACGGTTCCTTCTGCCATAGAAATACACCTCCCCTACACACTCACGAACGCATTGGGAAGGCGCACACGCGCAGACCGAACTCGCTCTAACTCCGCTCAAGAGTAGCAGTCGTGGGCGTGCACGGCTCGGGCGAGCGGCTCGGTCGTCCGCAGACCTGTGAAGCGCCAGCACCCGTGATCGACGAAATGATCGCGTTGAGCCCGCCGTCGGCCACCCAGGTGGCAAACTGGCCGCGTGGCCGAGATGGACGACCTCGACGAGCTCGCGCTGGCGATGCCGCAGACGACGAAGTCCGTCTCGCACGACGGGCGGCCCGCCTATCACGTGCACGACAGGATGTTCGTCTGCCATCGCACGCAACGGCCCGACGCGATCGACGCGGAGACGGGCGAGCGGATGGACGACGTGCTGATCTTCCGCGTCGCGGGCTCCGACGCCAAGGAGATGCTCCTCGCCGACGACCGCGGGGTCTACTTCACGACACCGCACTTCAACGGCTACCCCGCCGTGCTCGTGCGGATCCCCGAGCTGGCCCGACTGGATCGCGACGAGCTGGAGGAGCTCGTGGTCGAGGCGTGGCTGACGCGCGCGCAGAACCGCGTCGCCAAAGCCTGGCTCGCCGAGCATGCCGTCGCCGAGGACTGAGCAGCGAACGCCCAGATGGAAGTGCCTGGCTCGAGCCAGGCACGTTGCGCAAGGTTCACATCCGGTCGGGCGCTCCGTCGTCCAGGTAGTGCCGGGGTCAGGCGCACGCGTGTGACCCCTGGCAACAGAGCAGCGGACGGTTGCCGGATCAATCAGGGCGAGGCATGCCTCGGCCCGTACGAACCCACAGTTGTCTCCACGGCGGCTGCGCGGAGCCAGCGACGGCGGATCAAGCCCGAGAACGGGCCGACGAGACGCCAGTAGCGACGAAACGCCCGGCGTCCGCGCAGGTCGACTGCCTGGATTCGCGTCTCGGTCGACAACACACAGCCACCCCGGGCCGGAACCGCCCTCAGGTCGGCCGCGATCCGCACCATGCCGGGTGACGCGTCGGCGAGCGGCCCGATGCCGCCCGACGGCCGCCACGGCGTTCCCGCGACCCCGAAGACGACCTCGTCGGGTTCCCCGGAGAGAACCTCGAAGCCCATCCGCGCGAAGAGCTCTTCGACCGTCGTCGCGGGTGGCAACCCGCGCAGGCGGAAGAGCACTCGCACGATCCAGTCGGGCGCAGCCGGGATGCGCAGAGCAGCTTCGACCGCCCGCGCTGGATCGCACGGCAGCGTGAGCTCGTGGCACTCGCGCACGTCGAAGTCCGGCAGGACGTGATCGAGGGCACGCATGACGTGCACGCTACGGGAACCGGAGCCGCCGACGGGGTCAGGCCCACGCCGGCGCGACCGCAGCCGATCCCCGTCGATTAGGCTCGCGCGATGCGTCTCTACCATCAGCCCCGCTCCCGTTCGACCCGTGTGCTCTGGCTGCTCGAGGAGCTCGGCGCGCCGTTCGAGCTCACCGTCATCGCCCGCGACGACAAGCAGTCGAACGAGTACCGCAGACTCCACCCGCTCGGCCGCGCGCCGGTGCTCGAGCTCGACGAAGGGCCGGTCTTCGAGTCGGCTGCGCTGATCTTGCACCTTGCCGACGTTCATTCCGAGGCAGGGCTGATTGCGTCGCCGGGCTCGTACGAGCGGGCGCTCCAGTATCATTTGGTCTTGTTCGGGATGACCGAGCTGGACTCCTCGGGAATGGAGGTCGCGCGCCGGCTTTGGAAAGACGAAGGCGAGCCCCACGACGACGTCGTCGAGGCCGCGCGGAGACGGTTCGCGAACACAGCTGGCGTCGTCGGGACTGCTCTCTGCACGATCGATTACCGCGCCGCGGACAGGTTCTCGGTGGCGGACGTCGTGATCCGCTCGGTGCTCAGCTTCGCGCGGGTGGCCGAGCTCGCGGAGCTTCCGGCCGGGATCGTTCCCTACGTCGACCGGCTCGAGCAACGACCAGCCCGTCAGCGCGCCGTGGCGGTCAGCGTTCCCGCCTGAGCCGGGGCGGCCCTACCCAGGGCAGCCGATCTGCGGTGGGCAGCCGGTCAGCGCTACCGGATCTCGAGCGTAAAGATCCTCGAGATCAGTATGTCGAGGTCGCCGATCACCCAGATCTTGACCTTG
>JBPCLB010000162.1:0-2679 GCA_051003695.1 Gaiella sp.
GGCGAGCCCGCAGTAGCCTCTCGGGTTCGCCGCGAGGTATTGCTGGTGGTAGTCCTCGGCGTAGTAGAACGGCCCCGCCTCGGCGAGCTCGGTCGTGATCGACCCGCGTCGAGCCGCGGTGAGGGCCTCGGCATATCGATCCCGCGACTCCTCGGCAGTCTCGCGTTGCGACTCGCTCGTCCAGTAGATCGCCGAGCGGTAGGTCGTGCCGACGTCGTTGCCCTGGCGCATCCCTTGCGTCGGGTCGTGCTCTTCCCAGAACACCTTCAACAGCTCTTCGTAGGAGATCCGCTCGGGGTGGTACACGGCGAGAACGACCTCGGCGTGGCCCGTGCGGCCGGTGCAGGTCTCCTCGTAGGTCGGGTTCGGCGTGATGCCGCCCGCGTAGCCGACAGCAGTCGTGTGGACGCCGGGCAGCTGCCAGAAGAGGCGCTCGGCCCCCCAGAAGCAGCCCATCCCGACGATCGCCCGCTCGGTTCCCTCCGGAAACGGCGGGTTCAGCGGCGTGTCGAGCACAAGGTGTGGGCGGGACGGAACGATCGGCCGATCGCGTCCGGAGAGGGCGTCCTCCGGGGTCGGCAGCTCTGTTTTCTTGCGTGTGAGGAACATGTCTTCACGGTAGCGCGGCGACGCTTCGCGCCGCATGAACGTTCGGTTACCAGATCACCCGCGCCGGGTCTAGGTCGTGCAGGAGACCGTCGCGCGTGGCGAGTGGCACATCGTGCTCGACCGCAGTCGCGTAGATGAGACCATCAGCAGGGTCTGGAACATGTGAGTGGAGTCCACCGCCCCTGATCGCGATGTCTGCCGTAATCGGGAGGAGAACACACCGTTCCCGGGCGAGCGCTTGTCGGATCCAGGCGAGCACGCCACGGTCGAAGCCAAGGCGGTTCTGCCGTTCGAGCATCGCAAGCTCCCAGCAGCTGATCGCGGACACTGCGACGGCGTCCTGACGTTCGATCTCAGCCCGTGCCGGACGCGAAAGGCGTTGAGGCGCGTCGCACCACCAGAGCCAGACGTGCGTGTCGAGGACGATCAGAGGCGACCCTTGACCGCGTCCCATTCGACGTCGATCGGAGCGATCAACTCCTCATCCGAGACGAAATAGGTGACGCTCCCGATCAGCGACTTTGGCGGCTCCAGGGGGGTGAGCTGCGCGACCGGCTTGCCACGCTTCGTGACGACAACAGTCTCGCCCGTCTCGGCGACATCGTCGAGGATCGACAGACAGTGCGTCTTGAACTCACCGGCGGGAATCGTGCGCATGAAGTCAGTGTACCCCTTCCATGGTCATATCGCTATGACCACTTCGAACACGTCCCGTTTCAGGCGTGCGCGAGCGCCTGCTCGAGATCGTTCCAGAGGGTCTCGACGTCCTCGAGTCCGACGGACAGTCTGATCAGGCCGGTCGGTATCCGGTCGCCCTCCCAGCGGTGGCGTGACTCGAGCTTCGACGTCGTGCCGCCGAGACTCGTCGCGTTCACGATCGTCGTCAGCGAGCGCTCGACGCGCCCGGCGGCCCCGCCGTCGGCGACGTCGAACGAGACGAGGAACGAGAAGCCCGGGTAGCGCACGGTCTCGACCGAGGGATGGGCCGAGAGTCGCTCGACGAGCGCTCGCGCGGTCGCTTCTTGCCGCTCGAGCCGAACCTCGAGCGTGCGGAGCCCGCGCCGCAGCAGCCAGGCGGAGTCGGCGGAGGCCACGATTCCGGCGAGCCGCCGCATCGTGTGTAGGCGGGCGTGGAGCTCGGGGTCGCGGGTGACGGTGACACCCGCGAGCAGGTCGTCGTGGCCGCCGAGGATCTTCGTCGCGCTGTGCAGCGCGACGTCGCACCCGTGCTCGAGGGGGCGGACGCGTAGCGGCGAGGCGACGGTCGTGTCGCAGACGACGAGCCCCGGGTGGGCGACGGCGGCCTCGAAGTCGGGCATCGTCAGGAACGGTTTCGACGGCGCCTCGAGGAAGATCAGATCGGCGCCGTCCGGTGGTGCGCCGGCCTGATCGAACTCGACCACCTGAATGCTCCAATGCGCAAGCGCGTCGAGCAGCTTCCGGTGCCCGTAGTAGGCACGCTCGGCGAGCGCGATCGTCGCGCCGGGACGGGCGAGAGTGAGAACGACCGTCGTCACCGCGCCCATGCCGGATGGATAGAGCAGCGCATTGCCCCCGTCCAGCGCCCCCAGTACCTCCTCGACCTCGGCGGCGGTCGGATTGTCGTCGCGCGCATAGGAGAACCGGCCGGGCTCGCCGTCGATGTACGGCCATGTTGCGGATCGGTCGACCGGCGCGGTCATCGGTTGCGACGCATTGAACCGCATTCGCTGGTCGCGGCTCAGGCTGTGCTGCGCGTGACCGCGGCGGATGCGGCCGGCAACGACGCGACCGCGCTCTCTCGCACGATCGCAGCCGGCGGTAACACATAGAGCTTGGGGCCGGACGGCTCTCGCCGCCCGTCCCCCAGCGGCAGGCGCTTGGTACTGGTCTCGTCTCTCTGGGCGCCGGCTCGCGTAGGCTCCGCGCCAATGTCGGCGAGACACGAGACGACCGAGGCGAAGCTCAGCTGGCTCGCCGAGCTCGGTGACGAGGTAGCGCATGCGGGCACGGAGAAGGCCGTCGAGCGCCAGCGCGAGCGCGGCAAGCTACTGGCGCGCGAACGGCTCGAGCGGTTGCTCGATCCGGGTT
>JBPCLB010000163.1:0-3761 GCA_051003695.1 Gaiella sp.
GCCCTTGTTTCTTTTTTCGTGTTTTCACTTCGAGTGCTGTTCGCCCTTTGACCCCCCACCCCCAACAGGCCTACGCGCCCGGGATCCGGACGAGCACGAGCTGGCCACCCTCCCGCTTGTACGTGAAGTCCGGGCCGGCCGGGGCGACATTGTCATCGCCGGGCGCCTTGTCGACCCAGAGTGTGTGCGCCTGGACGGTGACGAGGAACGCTCCGGCGCCGAACGCCGCCGGTGCGTCGATCACGCCGCTCGACTCCCAGGCGCCGAGATTGCCCTTCGCGGCCGAGTCGACGTCGGTGGGGCCTTCGTCGGCCAGCTGGTCGACCTTCGCCACGACCTCTTTCGCGCCGCTTGCGATCGTGACCCGCCACAGTCGCGCCGTCGTCGCGGCCGGGTCGGTCGAGCCGAACGGGAACTGTTGACTCGAGCCGGGATCCTCCGTGACGAGCAGGCTCGTCGCCGTCGTCTCGAGGTTGTCGGGCTGGTGGATCTCGCCGAGCGTCTTCACCGGACTGTCGTCGCCTTCGACGAAGATCGAGAGCGAGAGGACGCGCCGCGGGTTCGTCGGGTCGAGCACGAGCTTCCCGATGCGGCCGTTGGTGGAGCGCCGATTCTGCGGCGGCGTGGGCGGCACTGTCGCGGTGCCTCGCCCCGAGTCGGCGACATAGACGACATTCCCCATTCCGGGCCGCTTGTCGTAGGCGATGTCCTCGACCCGGACGAAGCGGAACACATTGTTGGTCTTCGACCAGTAGTCGAGCACCCATTGCGGCCCGTCGACGCCAACTCCGGCCGGGTCACGTTGCCAGGTGCCGTCGTTCGGCGGCCGCGGATAGCCGAAGTCGGCGGCCATCACGTCGGTTCCGTCTGCGCGGCGACCGGTGGCGATGCTCTTCGGCACCATGACGAAACGGCCCGCGATGGATCTCGTGCTGCTGAGGTCGAAGTCTTCGTACTCGTCGAACGCCGGGTCGTCCGAGACGAAGGCCCACAGATCGCCCTCGTCGTCCCACACGGCGTCCGTGTCTTCTGCGATGTACGAGTAGAGCTGCGACTGCGACGGGTTGTTCGTGAACGTGTCGTCCCCCGAGAGCAGCACGAGCTCGTCGAAGCCTGGCAATGCGACCGAGTTCTCGTGATTGTGCCGACCCATCCCCCAGATCGGCCTCGTCGCCCCTGACTTGATGTCATGAGCGACGACGACCCCAGCCTGGCGGGCCTCCGGCGCGCCGATCGTGGCCGGCCACGCCTTGCCGCTGCGGTTGACCCAGTCGACCGCCTCTTCGTTGGTGAACAGGATCGCGCGGTCGAAGCCTTGCTCCGTCCACGCGAGGAAGCTCGAGCAGAACCGCTGGAAGCCTTCTTCGCTCGAGATCGCGTCTCCGGCCTTGAGCACGCCGGCGCTGTGCTGGTTGAGCGACAGCACGCTGACCTCCGAGTTGAGGAAGTCGTTCTGCGAGTTCGCCTCGGTCGGCGCGGCCGGGTTGTACGGGAACGGCACGGTCGAGGTCTCGTGGTTCACGTAGACGTCGACCCGGCCCTGGCCGCGTGTGCGGAAGGCGATCCCGTCCGGGATCGACTCGAATCGGTGCTTGCCGGGCAGGATCTCGCCGACCGTCGCGATCGGCGCGAACGTCACGTCCGACCGGTCGCCGATCGTCAGCATCGAGGCCTGCGAGGTCTTGAAGCCACTGCCGTTGTCGCCGGCAAGCGCCACGGTCGTGGCGGTAGCGGCGAGGGTCACGGTCGCGACGAGCGCGAGTGTTCGTTTTCGCATCCTTCTCCCCCTTTCGCTCTGCGCATGTGCGCGTCAGCGGACACCCTAACGACCTCTGCGAGGTAGTCGGTCAGCGCTCGAGCGCGGTGAGCAGCAGATCGAGCAGTAGAGCGGGATCGCGGCGCGGCGGCGCCTCGAAGGGGGGCCGGCGGACCACCTCGAGCTCGTCGACGCTCCGGAGCTCGTGCAGGCGACCCGCCGCGATCAAGCCCTCGTCGACCGCGCCCATGCGACCTGCGAAGGTCGTCCACACGGGCGTACCGAGGGCAACCGCCTCGCGGTTCATCGTGCCACCCGCCGAGACGACGAGGTCGGCGAGCGCGATGAGCGCGGGCGCGTCGATCGCGCGCTCGGGGACGATCAGCGACGGAAGCCCGAGTGCGCGCAACGTTCGTGCCTGCGCCGGTGTGCGCGGCAGCACGACGGCGTGGACATCGTGGTCGCGGCCGAGCCGCTCGACGACCGCGGAGAAGAGCACATTCCCGTGTCGGTGGTAGAGCGAGACCTCGGGTGGCGTACGCACGACCGCCAGCACCCGCTCGCCGTCCACCCCCAGCTCTGCGAGGACGCCCTCACCCGGAGTCAGACCGGCGAGCGCATACTGCTCCTTGAAGCCCGGGTAGCGGCGCACCTTGCGCGAGCGGGCGCCGAGCGCATCGAGCCTGCCCTGCGGGATCGCCTCGGGCACGACGACACGGGTCGCGGCCAGCGAGCCGAGCGTGTGCTGGACGCGCGCGAACTCGTAGTCGAACGCATAGGCCGATGGGATCCCGAGCGACCGTGCGGCCAGAGGGAGCTCGTGCGACGCGTGTGAGAGCGCGAGCTCGAACCGGCGAGGACGGGCGAAGCGCCGCAGGTCGCGGAGGCGGTGCGCCATCGCCCGCGCCTTCGCGCCACGCGCGGCGCCACCGTGCGGCGGCCCGACGACGGCGTGCTCGAGCGACGCGTGCTCGAGCAACTCGAGCGTCTGTGCGAAAGCACGTGCCGTGATCGTGACGTCCGCGCCACGCTCTTCCAGCAGCCGGACGAGGGGTCGGAAGAAGAGCACCTGCGGGGAGTTCGTCACGTCGATCCAGACGCGCACGGCTACGAGCCTCGCCTTGCACGGGTGCTGACCGTTTGCATGAGCATCAGTATCCGCGGGGCGCGCCGGGCGCGCACGAGCGCTCGCGCGCCGCATACGCTTGATAAGATATACTTATGGATACGCGGCAGCTTGCGGCGTTTTGCGCGGTGGTCGAGCGACGCTCCTTCTCGCAGGCTGCCGAACGGCTCGGTGTCACGCAGCCCGCCGTGTCACTCCAGGTGCGATCGCTCGAAAAGCGGCTGGGCTCGCAGCTGCTGGACCGCTCGGGGCGTCGCGTCGAGCCGACCGAAGCAGGCTGGCGCCTGTATCGGGGCGCACAGCGGATGCTCCAGCTGGAGGAGCACCTGCTCGACGAGGTCACCGCGGAGGGGGCGGGCGAGCTCGGCGGCTTGCTCTCGATCGGTGCATCGACCGGGCCGGCGGCGATCGTCGTCCCGCTGCTGCTGTGCGAGTTCCAGCGTCTCAACCCCGCGGTGCGGGTCTCGCTCGAGGTGCACGACACCCAGACGGTTGTCGACCTCGTCGCCGACCGCGAGCTGGAGCTGGGGATCGTCGGAGCCTCGAAGCGCCACCGCGCGGTGCGCTTCGAGCCGTTCACGCGCGACGAGGTGATCCTGGTCTGTCCTCCGTCGCACCCGTTCGCCGGGCAGACCGTCGATCTCGAAGCCCTGCGGCGCGAGCCGTTGATCGTGATGCAGGAGGGCGCAGGCGTAAGGCAGGTGGTCGACGACGAGCTCCGCAGGCTCGGTCTGCGTCTCCGCGATCTCGACGTGCGCCTCGAGCTCGGGCTCCAGGAATCCGTGCGCAGCGCCGTGCGGGCGGGCTACGGACCGACCTTCATCTCGCGCTCGGCGATCGAGTCGGACCTCGCCGCGGGCACGATCGTGAGCGCGCGCG
>JBPCLB010000164.1:0-5279 GCA_051003695.1 Gaiella sp.
TTCATGCGCGTGCCTCCCTGAAGCTGTGGTTTTGGCTAGCTACTTTGGCACTCTCCGGTGGGGAGTGCCAGCACTGTTATACCAGAGCTCGGCACGAGGGAAGCGGCAAGGTGTCGATCAAGCGCACATCGTGTAGGAATCGAGGATGCGTCGGGAGTTCTCCGCCGGTGGCGTGGTCGTGCGCAGGATGCGCGGGCGGTTCTGGGCCGCGGTCGTGCGACCGCGGCGCGAGCACCATCGCCCTGACGTGTGGGCACTGCCGAAAGGTCTGATCGACTCGGGCGAGCGCGCGCCCGAGGCAGCGGTGCGGGAGGTATACGAGGAGACCGGTCTCCACGCACGGATCGAGCACAAGCTCGGCGACGTGCGGTATCTCTACACCTGGAACGGGGAGCGGATCTTCAAGGTCGTGTCGTTCTTCCTGCTCAGACCAACGCGCGGCCGGATCGGCGACCTCCCGGCCGGGATGGACGCCGAGGTCGCCGAAGCGCGCTGGATTCGGCTGGACGACGCGCCGAGCCTCCTGTCCTACGGGGGCGAGCGAACGATCGCCGCGAAGGCACGCGACCAACTCGAATCCGTCTCCGGCTAGAGGAGCGACCCGCTAGAGGAGCGACCCGCTAGGCTCGATCCTGTTGCCGACCTTCGCATTGAACTTCTACTCGCCCGTCGTCGCCGATCAGCTACGCACGGGGCGCAAGACGGCGACGATCCGGCTCGGCGACAAGTCCCCGAAGTACAAGAAGGGGATGATCGTGACCGTGCTCGTCGGCGCACGCTACGGGCAACGGGAGAAGATCTTCGACGCCGTGATCGACCGAGTCGACGTGAAGACGGTGGGTGAGCTCTCACCGCGCGAGATCGAGCACGACAACCCCCAGATCCGCCACGTCGAGGATTTCGTCCGCTTCCTCGGGCAGCTCTACAACCGCGAGGTGACCGAGGACGCGACGGTGACCGTGATCCGCTTTTCGCAGATCGTCGGGACGATGTTCTGAGCGTGGGGAACCGTGGTTCTGCCGTCGGAGATCGAGGCCGAGCGGCTCGTGCTGCGGCGAACCTCCCTATCGGCCCTTACGCCGAATTGCGGTGCCGAAGAGCGCGTTCGGCCGCAGCTCCGCACCGCATTCCTCGCACTCGACCTGGAACGCCGACGCGAACCGGGCGTGGCACGCCGGGCAGCGGTGCAACAGCCTGCCCTCGCACGTCGGGCAGGTGGCCGGCAGTGCGTCCTCGCTGTCGTCGAAATAGCGCAGCGTGTGACCGCAGTCGAGGCAGAACGCGACCCAGTCACCGAGCGTCCGGCGACGCTCCTCCTGGATCCAGTTGCGCTTCGGTCTCGGCGGAGCCACTCCGAACATCGTAGGCGCGACGACCCCACGCCCGAGGGCGCTTGCAACAGACTGTCACAAGGTGCAGTGCCGCCCGCACGGCCTGGAGGTCGCCGCGAAGGAGGGCCGACCCAGCCGATACAGTCCAATCTCGTGAGGGCCTGCCCCGGGGAGATCGCATGGCGGTGAGGGAAGCCGAGCCGGTTGGCTCGCTCCAGGAGGTGAAGGACGCCGGCCTCGATCGCGAGGATCTGTTCGGTATCTACCGGCACATGCTCGTCACGCGTGGGATCGAGGAGCGCGGCCACATCCTCTACAAGCAAGGGAAGATCCCGGGCTCCTTCTATACGGGTCGCGGCAACGAGGCCGGAGCGGTGGGCGTCGCGACCGCGATGGCGCCGAACGACGTCGGTACGCCGCTCCAGCGCGACATGGGCGTCCACATCACGCGCGGGGTGGAGCCGTGGCGTGTCTTTGCCCAATACATGGGGCGCGCCGACGGGCCGACCAAGGGTCGCGACGGAAATGTCCACCTCGGCGATGCGAAGCTCGGCCTGCACGCGATGGTCAGCCACCTGCCCGCGATGCTCCCGGTTGCGGTGGGGATGGCGCTCGCGTTCCGGATCCGCGAGGAAAAGCGAGTCGCCGTCGCCTGGTGCGGCGAGGGCGCTGCCGCACGCGGAGACGCCCACGAGGGAATGAACCTCGCCGGGGTTCGGAATCTTCCGGTCGTCTTCGTGATCGACAACAATCAGTGGGCATACTCCACGCCGGCCTATCTCGGCTACGCCTGTGAGCACCTTGCCGACCGCGCCGCCGCCTACGGGTTCGACGGCGTCGTGGTCGACGGAACCGACGTCCTCGCCGTGTACCGCGAGGCCAAGCGCGCGATCGAGAAGGCGCGCGAGGGCGGCGGACCGACGCTGATCGAGTCGGTCACGCTGCGAATGGAAGGCCACGCCGTGCACGACGACGCGTTCTACGTCCCCAAGGAGCTCTTCGAGGAATGGGCGCTGCGTGATCCGATCGAGCGGTATCGCACCTGGCTCTCCGACTATGCGGCGATGACCGACGAAGAGGAGGACGAGCTCACCTCGGGTGTCAAGCGGCTCCTGCACGATGCGATCCAGCAGGCCGAGGCTTCGCCGCTCCCCGACCCCGAAACCGTTGCCGACGGCGTCTTCGCGACGCCCGACGAGCTCGAGACTCCCCACCACAAATAGAGGTCGAGTGGCCGAGAAGACGTATCTCCAGGCGATCAGCGACGGGCTCCGGCAGGAGATGCGCCGCGACCCACGCGTGTTCGTGCTCGGCGAGGACGTCGGGGTCTACGGCGGCGCGTTCAAGGTCACGCACGGCTTTCAGGAGGAGTTCGGCCCGTGGCGCGTGCTCGACACGCCGCTCTCGGAGACCGCGATCGTGGCCGGCGCGACGGGCGCCGCGCTGATGGGTCTGCGTCCGGTTGCGGAGATGCAGTTCGCCGACTTCGTCTCGTGTGCCTGGGATCACCTCGTCACGATCGCCGCGAAGCAGCGGTGGCGCGCGGGCACACCCGTGCCGATCACGCTCCGGCTGCCGTCCGGCGGCGGCTTCTCCGGCGGCCCGTTCCACTCGCAGAACCCCGAGTCGAGCTTCGCGCACATCCCGGGACTCAAGATCGTGTGCCCGGCGACGCCCGAGGACGCAAAGGGGCTGCTTGCGAGCGCGATCGAAGACCCGAATCCCGTGCTCTTCTTCGAGCACAAGCATCTCTACAGGCGGATCAAGGGCGAGGTCTCGGACGACCGCTACACCACGCCCTTCGGCGAGGCTCGCGTCCATCGTGCCGGCGACGACCTGACGGTGATCACGTGGGGCGCGATGGTCTACACGGCGGGTGAGGCGGCGGAGAAGCTCGCCGCCGACGGGGTCGACGTCGAGGTACTCGACCTCCGCACCCTGATTCCCTGGGATCGCGAGGCCGTGCTCGAGAGCGTCCGGCGGTGCTCGAAAGTTCTCGTCCTGCACGAGGACACGCGCACAGGCGGTTTCGGGGCTGAGATCGCTGCGACGATCGCCGAGGAGGCGTTCGAGTACCTCGACGCGCCGGTCATGCGAACCGCTGCACCGGACGCGCCCGTCCCGTTCTCTCCGCCGCTCTAGAAGGCGTACATCCCTCAGGTCGACGACGTGGTCGCCGGGCTCCGCGAGCTCGCGGCCTACTAGGAGGCGAGCTACTCGTGAGCACCGGAACGCAGGTCGAGGTCGTAATGCCCCAGATGGGCGTCTCCGTCTCCGAGGGCACGGTCACCAAGTGGCTGAAGCAGCCGGGCGAGACGGTCGCACTCGACGAGCCCCTGCTCGAAATCTCGACCGACAAGGTCGACACCGAGGTGCCCAGTCCCGGGGAGGGCGTCGTTGCACAGGTCTTGGTGCAGGAAGGCGAGACCGTCGAGGTTGGGACGGTACTGGCGGTGATCGCGCCCGCCGGGGCAGGTTCGACCGAGGCGGAACCTGCCGCTGAAGAGCGCGTCGTGGCCGATGCCCCGGTGCCCGAGCCGGCGACGCAGGCCGCCGCCGACGAGGTGACAGCGTCGTCGAGCGCCGGGGAGGGGATGCCGTCCACCCCGACGCCGGCGCCAGTCACCTCGAGCCCGCACGTCGAGTCAGCGGGCAACGGGCGCACGTTCGTCTCCCCGGTCGTCGCGCGGATCGCGGCAGAGCACGGTGTCGACCCGAACGCCGTCGCCGGAACGGGTCAGGGCGGGCGAGTGACGAAGAAGGACATCCTGCTGTACATCGAGAGTGGCGCGAGCGGTGTTTCGCCGCCCGTCGAAGCATTTGCCCCGGAGGTGCCGGAGCAGGCTCCTGCAGCTGCGCCCGCTCCGCCGGTGTCGGCCACACCGCCTGCGCCGGAGACACCCCCCGTTCCGGCTGCTGCTCCCGCACCCGCTCCTACTCCGCCTGCTCCTACTCCGCCCGCTCCGGTTGTCGCGGCAGCCAAGCCCGCACCCTTGCCCGCTGCGCCGCATGCGCCTGCCCTCGCCGCGGGTGAGTCCGAGGAAGCGATGACCGCGATGCGCAGGGGCGTCGCCGAGCACATGCGCCGCTCGCTCGACACCTCGGCGCATGTCACCAGTGCGATCGAGGTGGACATGTCGCGGGTCGTCGTCGCACGCGAAGGCCTGAAGCAGGAGTTCCAGGCGACGCACGGCGTCAACCCGACGTACCTCGCATTCGTCGCGAAGGCGACCGTCGAGCTCCTGCCCCGATGGCCCTACGTCAACGCGGAGATCCGCGGCGAGAAGATCGTCACGCGTCCGTTCGTACACCTCGGGATCGCGGTCGCTCTCGACGAAGGCAAGGGCCTGATCGTGCCGGTGATCAGGAACGCTCAGGATCTCAATCTCCTCGGGCTTGCCCGCTCGATCGCAGACCTCGCCCAGCGTGCCAGGACGAAGAAGCTCCTTCCAGACGACGTTCAGGGCGGGACGTTCACGATCACGAACCCCGGCGGCTTCGGCACGTTCCACGGCACGCCGGTGATCAGCCAGCCGCAGGTCGGCATCCTCGGCACCTACGCGCTCGTCAAACGCCCGTGGGTCGTCCAGGACGAGCTCGGCAAGGACGTGATCGCGATCCGGCCGCTGATGAACATCACGCTGACCTACGACCACCGGCTCGTCGACGGCGCCTACAGCGGCGGGTTCCTGAAGGAGCTGCGCGAGCGGCTCGAGGACTGGGAGGGGAGCTCGGGGTAGGTGCAGCCGATCGCCCCGATGATCGCGGACGAGCATTATCAAGGCCCGAGCAGGCATCGCGAGACCTAGCGTTCGTCCGTGAGCGTCGGCGCTTACCTCTTCGAGCTCCCGGGACTCGTCCGCTATTCCGAGGCGCTCGCGCTACAGCGCTCGCTCGCAGGCGCCGTCTCGCAGCGGGCGATCCCCGACACGGTGATCCTGCTGGAGC
>JBPCLB010000165.1:0-3850 GCA_051003695.1 Gaiella sp.
GAACTGCGCTCGCTCGAGCGCGCGAGCGAGAGGGAGGAGCCCCAGCGGCGCCAACGCGATGACACCGGCGAGCAACGCCGTCGAGCGACGGGAGCGAGATGTTGGACGCGGCTGAGCTGCGAGCGCGAGGCCCGAGACGAGGATCAGTGCCGCGACCGCGTAGAGCCACAGATCGCGGCCGCGGGCTCCAGAGAGATCGATCAGCTGGAGCCCGAGCTTGATCGTCCGCCAAACGATCCCCGCGACGGAGTGGTCGAAGGGCTCGCCCTCGGAGGCTCCGGCCACCAGTTTTCCGGTCTGGACGAGGTTGACCGCGTACCAGAGCCCGCCCACCATGCTGCCCGTTGCGACGGCCAGCGAGCGCAGGCGGCGGGCCGAGCGAGGATGCGCGAGCACGGCGACAGCGAGCAGGATCGGCAGGGCGAGGGGGGCAGTGACCTTCGCGCCGACCGCGAGTGCTGTCGCGAGCCCGGCAAGCCACGGCGAGGCGGGCGAGCCGTCGAGGAGGAAGAGTGTCGCGGCCAGCAGAAACGCGGCGACGACGAGATCGTTCTGCGCGGTGGAGGCCTGGAGCGCGAGGAGCGGGAGCGTCAGAGTCAGGAGACCGCCGAAGGCGGCGTGAGCCGTGCTCAGGCCGATGCGCCTGGCGATGCCGACGACCAAGACGGCGATCGCGAGGTAGGCCCCGGTCTGGACGAGTCCCGCGAAGCGATCTGAGCCTCCGAGGGTCATCGTGCCGAGAATCCCGATCTCGGCCACAGGCGGGTAGGCGTTGATATACGGCGCGCAGGCGCAGTCGGTGTAGCCGACGGCGTGATCCTGGTTCCAGAGCGCCGCGCGGTAGAGGTGGTCGTGGATCGTGTCGAAGTCGTTCTGCGGTGTGACGACGGTGAGCGCGACGATGTAGACGAGACCGAACGCCGAGACGACTGCGAGCAGGGCCAGCGCCGGGTCGGAGAGCACGCGCCGCGCGGCGCCGACCGCGGCACGCAGCAGGGGCGCAACGGTCGGTCGACGCGTCGTAACGAAAGCGACTGCCGCGGTCGACGCGAACGCGCACAATAGCCAGAGACGCGTGACGGCCTCGAAGGGCGAGAGCGCGAGCGTCACGGCAACGACCTCTGCAAACCCGATGCAGTAGGCGGCAGCGAGGAGGCCGGTGATCGAGGTCAGGCCGGCGACGGCCGCGAGGCGACACGCCGTGATCGCGACGAGAACCGTCGCGATGCCGAGCGAGAGGATCCCCATGCCGTCTTTAGGCCCCTAGTGCTCCGCGATCGAGCCGACGGCGGATCGACCACCGTCGACCGGCCACGGCTTGGGCTAGTTGCCCCAGCCGAAATACTGCTTCTTCCGCTCGCCCGTCTCGTCTCCGAGCACCGGGTGCAACGAGAGGTCGGGTGAATACCGGCTCGCGGGCACCTCGCGACCCAGGGCCTCGGCCATTGCGCGCACGTGATGCGGCGCGCCGCCGCAGCAGATCCCGATGAAGCCGACGCCCAGATCGCGTGCCCGGACGGCGAACTCGGCCATCTCGAACCGGGTGCACGTGTGCGGATCGAGCTCGAGCGGGAACGCGTTCCTGCCGTCCGGCGTCTGGAGAAAATGGAACGCGAAGTGCTCTGGCGTCGTGCGGTACGGGACCGGCTGCGCGGCGACCGGACAGGCAACCGCAGCGCGCACTCGCTCGAGCAGCGGCAGCATCGTCGCAGGCCCGCGGGAGCAGTTGAGACCGACGACATCCGCCCCTGCTTGCTCGACTCTCGCGCAGGCGTCGACGATCGGCACGCCGTCGACTGTCTCCTCGGCGAGCGACGCGAAGGTGAGGACGACGGGTAGCCCCGCCTCCCTCACGACCTCGACCGCGATCAGCGCCTCGCCGAGGAAGTCCATCGTCTCCGCAACGATCAGGTCGGCACCCTCGTCGACCGCCCAGCCGACCTGCTCCTCGTACATGCCGCGCACCACATCGGCCGAGCCGGGGTCGGAGGGGTCGTACGCCCAGGTGTTGCAGATGTTGCCGGCAAGGAGCGCGCCCCCTTCGCTGGAAAGCTCCCGCGCGAGCTTGAGGGCATTTCGATTGAGCGGCTCGAGGTCGTCCTCGCGGCCGATGTGGCGGAGCTTCTCCCGGTGCCCGTAGTAGGTGAACGCCACCATCACCTCGGCGCCGGCGCGCAGAAACTCTCGGTGGAGCTCGGTGACCGCTCCCGGGTGATCGAGCACGACCTCCGGAACGTAGGGCCCGCTCTTCAGGTACCCGCGCCGCTCGAGCTCGAACAGGTAGCCCTCGGCGCAGAGGACGACGTCGTCGGCGAGACGAGCAAGCAAACCCCGGCTCTGGTTTTCAATATCGGGGAAGCCGCGCATCGGCGTAGAGACTGTACTCGCCGTCGCGGGCAAACCGCTCGACACCCCGGGCGAGTGCCTGCTCGTCGAGGTGGACGCCGAGCCCCGGACCGTCGGGCACAGGCAGCACGCCATGCTCGGGCGCGAACGGCCCTTCCGCGACGACGTCGTCGGTCGTCCAGCGGCGCAGCGACTGGCTCGGCCGGTCGATCCACGGCGTGACCGCTGCGACGTGGAGAGACGCGGCCGTGGCGATTCCGAGATCACCGCTGTAGAACCAAAAGCCGACCCCGGCCGCACGACAGCGAGCGACGAACGCGAGTGTCCCGGCAAGGCCGCCACAGGCGGCAACCCCGAGCACCAGCGCGTCGGGCACCCCGTGGGCGACGGCCCCGTCGAGATCGGGCGCATGCGCCGAGAAGGGAATCGCCGAGACGGAGCGCAGCGCGGCGAGGTCGACGAACGAGGAGACGGGCTCTTCGAGGTTCGCGACCCGGAGCTCCTCGAGCACGGGCAGCGCCGCGCGAGCGGTGTCCCGGCTCCACCCCATGTTGACGTCGAAGCGAAGCTCCCGGTCGGGCCCGATCGCCCGGCGGACGAGCCCGGCCATGTGCAGCTCCTCCGCGACCGGGTGGACGCCGAGCTTGCCCTCGAACGCCGGAGAGCCGTGCTCCGCGACCATCTCGGCGCAATAGGCAGCGATCTCCTCCGGCGTCGACTCGCGACCGAGCCGGTACGCGAAGTACTCCGTGAATGCAACTGCGTCCCGGCAGCGCTCGCCCAGGAGCGCGTGCAGCGGGCGGCCCAACTCGCGCGCCTCGGCATCCCACAGCGCGAGCTCGACCCCGGCGAGCGCGTTCCGCACGACGACCCGCGCATCGCTTCGGGCGGTGGTGGCGACCGGGCCATCCGTCGCAAGTCGCCGGCGAGCCTCGGCTACCTCCAGGTTCAGCAGGTCGGCGCCGAGGCCTCCCGCGAGAGCGACGGCGTCGCTCGTCGTCACGCGGATGACGGTGCGGCTGATTCCGGGGTACCGACCCGGTGCCATCAGGTAGGTCGCCTCGAGCGGGACGTTCACCGGCCATGCCTCGATTGTCCTGATCCGGCTCATCGCGCTCCTGACAGCCTGTCACCGATCGTGGGTGGGCAGCGCTCGCCCGACCCCGCCCGACCGGGGATCACCGATCATCGGTCCGATGATCGAGCCCGCGTCGCTGAAGGCCCTGGCAGGGGCTGCCCGCCCGCTCTCCCCCGAGGAGTGCGTGGAGAAGGCGCGGGCCGTCGCCGCGCTGGTGGACGTCCCAGCTCTCAGCCGCGACGGGACGGGAGAGGCCGTGCTGCTGTGGCGCATCGAGAGCTCGGAGGCATGGCTCAACACCTAGTGGCAGCCGCGGGACACCGGTTACTCCCCGCCGATCCGCGCGATCGGTCACTACGACGTCGTCGACGGCGCCCTCCAGCGGACGAGGCGCTCCCCCGACGAGCCATCCGGCCCGAGTGAGGG
>JBPCLB010000166.1:0-11523 GCA_051003695.1 Gaiella sp.
GTCGTCAGCGGGACGAAGACCTTGGGCGAGTACGTGACGAGCGTGCTCGTGCCGCGCGCGCGTCGCCGACGAGCATCGGCCATGAGGTCGTCGAGCGTGGTCGAGTGGATGTCGGAGACGAGGTCGCGCATCGGTGACTCGGGGTGTTCGGGTCGCCGGACGGTCTCCTCGCCCTGTTGTGAGTCTACAGCTGCGTGGTCGCGTGCGGGCACGTTCCGGCTACCGCCGAAATGTGCCCGACGTTATGACGCCCGATACCCCCACAGCCCACCGAAGCTCTTCCAGCTTGTCTTGCCCCACCGCTGGAGCAGCATCTGCTCGATCGGAAAGCGGTCGCCGGGGCCAGTCTTGAGCGCGATCCCGGGGAGCAGGAACGGATTCGTCGAGAGATTCAAGCTCGCGACGGCCTTTAGCACCCCGTCGCGGGTCAGATTCTTGCCCGCCTGCTTCAACACCTCGACGGTCGTCCAGGCCGCAGCCATGCCATAGACGTGGTAGACGTCGGCGGCGTTCGCCCCCGGTGCGAACTGCTTCAGCACCTGCCGGTAGAGCGTGATCGCACCGTCCTTCGCCCACTTGGGATCGGTGGGATCCTTGAGGAAGGCGATCGAGACAGAGCCGGGCGCGACCTTGTTCGTCCCGCCCTCGGAGGCGAGTTGCATGATGTTCGAGGCGGAAGAGACCGCGTTGTTCAGCGTCAGCTTCGGCTTCCACCCGAGCTTGTTCGCGAACACGTAGCCCTGAATCGCAAAGCGCGGTGTCGCGAACAGGGCGAGGACGTTCGCGCCGGACGCCTTCAGCTTCGCGATCTGCGAGGAGACGTCGCTCGCGGTCACCTCGTAGGGCTGCGCGGCGATCACCTTGGCCTTCGAGCGCTGGAGACCCTTCTTCAGGCCGTTGAGCAGATCCTTGCCGTAGTCGTCGTTTTGGAACAGCACCGCGATCTTCGCAGCACCCTGGGTGCGCGCGAGATACTTGCCGTAGACCCAGCCTTCGGCCTGGTAGCTCGGCTGCAGCCCGATCGTGTACGGGTACTTCGCGCCGTCCGCGCCGAAGGTCGTCGCGCCCGACGCGGCGAAGAGCTGCGGCACCTTCTGCGCGTTCAGGTAGTCGCGGATCGCAAGGTTGTGTTCCGTACCGAGCGCGTTGAAGATCGCGAAGACCTTGTCCTGCTCGACCAGCTTGCGGGTTGCCTGCACCGTCTGCGCCGGGTTGTAGGCGTCGTCGACGTACGTGTAGGTGATCTTGCGACCGTTGACGCCCCCGTTCGTGTTGACGTACTTGAAGTACGCATCGGCGCCGCGCGCAACGGAGGCGTACGCGGACGCCGACCCGGTGAGCGGCGACGTGCCCCCGAGGAGGATCGTGGTTGCGGTGACACCGGGATCCGCGCTTCCGCGACTCGTGCCGGCCAGCGCGGCCGCCGCACCGAGCGCCGTCGCAAGCGAGAGCGTCGTCAGCGCAAGGGCGAGCTTTCTGGTCATGCGGCAGATCTCCTCGGTCGTCTTCAGCCAAACGGCTGCAGCGATCGTAGCCGCGGTCTGTTAGCGCTTTGCATGCGTTTTCGACCCTCAACGCCGCTGCTTCGCGAGCGACCGCAACCGTCCGACAAGTCCTGCCGCACCCATCGGCAGAAGGAACATCGTGGCGATCAGGATCATCCCGTAGACGACCGCGGGTGCTCCCGGCGACTTCGAGATCTGTTGCGCCCAGATCGGGAGGAACTGGATGAAGATCGCCCCGGCGACGAGACCGACGAGCGAGCCGAGGCCGGCCACGACTACCCCGACGAGGAGCGTGATCGACAGGGCGATCGGAAAGGTGTCCGGGTTGACGAACGTCGTCGCGATCGCGAACAGCGCACCTGCGACGCCTGCGTAGGCGGCGCTGACCGCGAACGCGAGTGTCTTGTACCGCGCGAGCGAGACACCGGACGACTGGGCGGCCGTCTCGCTGTCGCGGACCGCGCGGAGCGCCCGACCGGTTCGCCCGCGGAGCAGCAGCCACGCGGCGACGTAGCCGAAGAGCGCAACCGTCCAGCAGAGGTAGTAGAGCCAGTTGTTGAAGTTGAGGTCGAACCCGAGCAACGACTGGGGGGTGAGCGAGGCCGTCAGCTCGGGTGTCCCGAAGAGGTTGATCCCCGACCCGCCGCCGGTGAAGCCCTCGAATTTCTTCAGCACCGCGGGCATCGCGACGGCGATCGCGAACGTCGCGAGGGCGAGGTAGAGCCCCGAGAGCCGCAGCGCCGGAATCCCGAAGAGAAAGCCGACCGCGCCCGTGACGAGGGCGGCGATCGGGATCGTCCAGACGTCCTTGACGCCGTGATCGGCCATCAGGATCGCGGTCGTGTAGCCGCCGATCGCCATGAAGGCTCCGTGCCCGAGCGAGATCTGTCCGGTGTACCCCGTGAGCACGTTGAGCCCGATCAGCGCGACGAGGTAGATCGCCACATACGCGAACTGCTGTGCCCGGAAGTCCGACACGAAGGCGGGGAAGACGGCGACGAGCACGATCAGCGCTGTGAACGCGGCGAGCGGGAGCGCGAGCCGCCTCATACCTTCTTCACCTCACGCTTTCCGAAGATCCCGCTCGGCTTGACGAGCAGCACGACGAGGATCACGAGCAGGGCGACGGGAAGCCGGAGGTCTGCCCCGACGAAGTCGACGTAGGCGCCGACCAGGTTGAGGCCGACGCCGAGCGAGAGACCGCCGACGACAGCGCCGAGCGGCGAGTCGATCCCCCCGAGCACGGCCGCCGCGAAGGCGTAGATCAGGATCGCGGCCATCAGGTTCGGGTCGAGGAAGACACTCGGCGCGGCGAGCATCCCCGCGATCGCTCCGAGAACGGCAGCAAGCCCCCAGCCGAGTGACAGCATCCACGTGACACGCACCCCGACGAGACGTGCTTCGGCCGGGTTGACCGCCGCGGCGCGCATCGCGAGGCCGAGCTTCGTGTACTGGAAGAGGAGCCAGAGGACGAGCACCGTCGCGAAGGCGACGCCGATCGTGCCGAGATCCTGGATCGAGATCGCGACGCCGCCGATGTCGATCGTCCTCGTCGGGAAGGGGCTCTGCACGGCGCGCACCTCGCCCGACCAGATCATCGTGACGAGACCGTTGAGCAGGAGCAGCAGGCCGATCGTGACGATCACGACGCGAAGCACCGAGCCCTTCTCGTTCGGCCGGATCGCGACCTGGTGGATGCCGACGCCGCCGGCAAACGAGACAAGCAGCGTGACAACGAACGCCGGCCAGTACTGCCACCCGTGATTCGTCGTGAGCGTCCAGGCGATGTACGTCGAGAAGGTCGCCATCTCGCCCTGCGCGAAGTTGATCACGCCCGTGGCGCGGTGGATGAGGACGAGCGCGAGTGCGAGCGACGCGTAGATCGCGCCCGACGCGAGCCCTGCCACGACCTGTTGGAGGAAGTCTTGCATGGCCTAGTACCCCAGGTAGCTCCGGCGCACGGCCTCGTTCTCGCGCAGCTCGGCGCTCGAGCCGGAAACCGCGATCCGTCCGACCTCGAGCACGTACGCGGACGAAGCGGCGTCGAGCGCGATCCGCGCATCCTGCTCGACGACGAGCACCGTGAGGCCCTCCTGCGCGTTCAGCTCGCGGACGATCCGGAAGATCTCGCGCACGACCATCGGCGCGAGCCCGAGCGACGGCTCGTCGAGCATCAGCAGCCTCGGGCGCGACATCAGCGCCCGCGCGAGCGCAAGCATCTGCTGCTCGCCGCCGGAGAGCGTGCCGGCAGGCTGCTCTCCGCGCTCGCGGAGCCACGGGAACCACGCGGCAACACGGTCGATGTCGGCCCCGAGACGACGCTCGCGCCGGGTATACGCACCAAGGCGGAGGTTCTCGTTGACGCTCAACTCGGTGAACGTGCCGCGCCCCTCGGGGACGTGGGCGACCCCGGCTTTCGCGGCCGCCTCGGGCCCGCCGCGCATGGGCTTCCCACCGAGCTCGATCCGCCCGGAGCGCCGTACCGTGCCCGAGACCGCCCTGAGCGTCGTGGTCTTCCCGGCGCCGTTGGCGCCTAGCACCGCGACGATCTGTCCCTCGGTGACCTCGAGCGAGACACCACGCAACGCCTGCACGGGCCCGTACCGCGCCTCGACATCGTGCAGCTCCAGCAGAGTTTTACTCACGAGCCAACGCTCTCGACGCTTCTCTGATGTCTCGCACCCATGTCGTGCCCGGAGGCCGATTCACTCGGCCGGGAGGGTTCGTCATAGCTGACTCCAAGAATCGCGAAGAAGGGCGCTGACGGAGGAAACATGGTTTCCCCCGTCCCAAAAGAAGGGGGTCCGTGGGGGAAACATGGTTTCCCCCACGACGCGACGCGGGCATGGTTTCCCCCACGAGCGAGCCGGAGGCGAGCGGCCCGTTCATTCTTCTGCTCCGAGATAGGCCTCGATCACAGCGGGGTTCGCGCGCACTTCTGCTGGGCTTCCGTCGGCGATCTTGCGACCGAAGCTGAGCACGTTCACGTGGTCGGAGATCCGCATCACGAGCCCCATGTGATGCTCGACGAGCAACACGGTGAGGCCGCGCTCGTCTCGCAATCGCGCGACGAAGTCGCCGAGCTCCTCGACCTCTCCGTGGTTAAGCCCGCCCGCGGGCTCGTCGAGCAGAAGAAGCCGCGGAGCGGCGATCAGCGCGCGTGCCAGCTCGATGCGCTTCTGCGTGCCGTACGGAAGCGCCGCGGCAGGTTGGCGCGCCCGCGCCCCGAGACCGACGTACTCCAGTGTCTCGAGCGCCTCGCGCTCACCCACGGAGCGGCCGCGCGCATGAGCCCCGATCAGCACGTTCTCGAGCACCGACATCGACCCGAAGAGGTTGAGGTTCTGAAAGGTACGTGCGATCCCGCGACGGACGATCGCGTGCGGCGCAGCCTCCAGGAGCGAGTCACCATCCAGCTCGACCGTGCCGCTGTCGGGGGCGTAGAGCCGTGTGATCACGTTGAAGGCGGTCGTCTTACCGGCGCCGTTGGGGCCGATCAAGCCGGAGATCGTGCCGGGCTCGACCTCGAACGAGACGCCGTCGAGGGCGACGATCCCCCCGAAGCGAAGCGTGACGTCGCGGACGGAGAGCAGCGCCATCGCGGGCGAGCCTACACCCGGGGTCAGGCACGCGTGCCTGACCCCACGCCCGCCACTCGCCCACGGAATCGCCGCTCGGTCACGGCAGCCGCGACGCGAGACTACACCCGCCACTCGCCCACGGAATCGCCGCTCGGTTACGGCAGCCGCGGCGCGACGAGCACAGCCGCTGAGGCGGCTCCCGCGAGCAGCAGCGCACCCGCGGCGACGAACGCGGAGGTCACCTCGCGCGGCGCCGAGGTGCGCCCGATCCTCGAGCCGAGCGTGTCGTAGACCTTGCGCAGCGCATCCGCGCTCTCGGCGTCGAACGTCTCTCCGCCTGTCACGTCGGCCACGGCCGCGAGCGTCTCGCGGTCGGGCGGCACGGGGACCACCTGTCGTTGCCCCGGGGGGCCGACCTCGATCGTGCCTGCGTCGGTGCCGAGCGCCACGGTGTAGACGGGTACACCGGCCTCGATCGCCTGTTCAGCGGCTTGACCCGGGCTCAGCACTCCTCGGGTCTGCGCGCCGTCGGACAGGAGCAGCACCGAGGCGAGCGCGCGTCCTTCGCTGTCGCGAGCAGGTGTCTGTGGATCGCCGCCGGCCTCGCCCGTCGAGCTGCGGGCGAGGTCGACACCCCGCGCGATCGCGTCGCCGAGAGCGGTGCCGAAGCCCGGTCCGAGGAGCCCGATCCCCTGCTCGAGCAGGTCACGGTCGGCCGTCGGCGGCACGAGCACCTGGGCCTCGTCGGAGAACGAGACGAGCCCGACCCGGAGCTCCCTCGGGATTCGGTCGACGAACGTCTCCATCGCACGTTTCGCGGCCGCGAGGCGTGTGGGCTGCACGTCGGCGGCGCGCATCGATCCGGAGACGTCGACGACGAGCACGACCGCCGCACGCTCGCTTGGAACCGACCGCATCACGGTCGGCCGCGCGAAACCGACCAGCAGCGTCGCGAGCGCAACCAGCAGCAGCGCGGCCGGGACGTGCCGACGCCAGCTGGAGCGAGCTCCGACGACGCTCGCGAGCACGGAGAGGTTCGAGAAGCGCACCGCGTAGGGCGAGGGGCGGCGTTGCAGCCACCAGTATGCGAGCGCGGCAAGGGGCACGACCGCCAGCGCGACGAGCAGCAAGGGGGATTCGAAGCTCACCGTGTCACCCTGCTACAGAGCGCGTGCACCTGCAGCTCGACGCGCAGCCCAGGGGGCGCCGAATCGCTCACCCGGCCCCTGGCGACGACCGCGCGTCCCATGATGGTTCGCCGCACCGTCGCGAGCCGCAGTAACCCGGCGGTCGGATCGTTCGCCACGCGCAACCCCACGGCATGTTGCGACCCGAGCAGGCGCGCACCTGCAGGGCACCGGGCGACCACCCGGCGCTCGCCCCCGACCCGGAGCCGCGCCGTGACCACACGCCGGTCGAGCGGGGTCCCGGGCTTGAACGCCGCCTCGTGCCTGACGGAGGTCTCGGCGCGGCCGCCTCCGCCCTGCGTCGGAATGCAACCGATGAACGGCTGGAAGGAGACCGGCCCGCGTCCTGACCCCGTGTAGACCGCGACGAACAGCACCGCGCGACCGGTTGTCACTCCCGGAGACACGGGAGCACCGTTCTCGCCACGAATGCTGACGTCGAGCGCGCGGTCGGTGACTCGCGCGTCGATGCCGGCGACGATGTAGTTGGGGAGTGGGCACCGCAGCTGCCACACGGCAGTTGAGGTCTCCGAGGCTCCGCGGGCCGGCACCACGACCCACGGCCCGGCGACCGGCAGGCACACCTGGAGGCCGTTGCACTCATCGGCGGCACGAGCACTCTCGGGAGCAAGGCACGCGGCGCCCACGACTGCGGCGACGATCGCGAGAACCGCTCTCACAGCGCTCTCCGAAACCAGAGCGACGAGAGCGCACCGGCGAGCAGCGCGAGCGCGGCGCCGGTCACCGCGAACGTCGACGTGATCTCGACACGCTTGCGCTCGCTCACGAGCCGGGTTCCGAGCTCGCGATAGACCTCGCGCAGCCGCTCAGCCTCCAGCACCTCGAAGAACGTTCCTCCCGTCACCTCCGCGATCCGCCGCATCGTCGGGACGTCGGGCGGAACCGTGACGCGCTCGACGAGCCCTCCAGGTCGTGGAACCTCGACGACGGCGTCCTCGGTGCCGAGCGCAACCGTGCTCACGGGGACACCCGCGCGGCGTGCACGCTCGGCGGCGGCCGCCGGGGTAGCACTCTGGGCTGTCTGGGCTCCGTCCGAGAGCAGGAGGATCGCGGCCGGTGACCTCTTCCCCGCTTCGGCGCTCACCGGATCGACGGCAGCGAGCTGGAGCGAGCGGTCGATCGCGTCGCCGATCGCCGTCCCCGAGCCCAGCCGCAACTCGCGCAACGCCACCGCGGCGGCGTCTCGGTCGGTCGTCGGCGAGAGCGCGACATCGGCCGTCGTGGAGAACGTCACCAACCCCACACGATAGTTGTCGGGCACGGTCTCGAGGAGCTCGCTCGCGGCTGCGCGCGCCGCCTCGAGCCGGCTCGGCGTGACATCGTCTGCCGCCATCGAGCGTGAGACGTCGATCGCGAGCACGATCGTTGCCTCGTCCCGCGTCACCGTCCGCACGATGTTGGGCCGAGCCACGCCGACGAGCAGCAGGGCGAGCGCCAGGAGGACGATCGCCGACGGCAGATGGCGCCGCAGTCCGGGACGGCGCGCGACGAGATTCGGCGTCAGCGCTGGGCTTGCAAACCGAGCCGCGCCGCGGCGGCGACGACGCTCGAGCACGACGTAGCCCACGACGAGCAGGGGCAGGACGCCGAGGAGCGCGAGCGCGAACGGGGTCGAGAAGCTCATCGCTCAGCGACGGATCCGCAGGAACGTCGCGAGGTCGCGAAGCCAGTCACGGTCGGTCGAGAGGACGACGTGAGCGACACCCGCCGACGCCAGCTCGCGTGCGACCGAACGACGCTCCTCGTCGGCCGCGGCGGAGAAACGGTCGCGCAGCTTTCGATCACCGGTGTCGACCCGAAGCTCGTCGCCGGTCTCGGGATCGACGAGCCACAGCACCCCCGCCGGCTCCAGCCGCTGCTCGCGCGGATCGCGGATCTCCACGGCGAGCACCTCGTGCCTCCCTGCGATCTCGAGCAACGGACGGCGCCAGTCGCGAGGGCCGCGAAAATCCGAGACGAGCACCACGAGCGAGCGCTGCCGGGCAGCCCCACCAAGACGCCGGAGGGCGACGCCGAGCGAGCTGCCCTGGGAGATCGCGGGCTCGTGGCTCTCCCGCAACGCGCCGATCAAGCCCATCAGTCCGACCCGACCCTGCCGCGGCGGCAGCACCCGCTCCTCGACGCCGCCGAAGGACACCAGCCCGACACGGTTCCCGCGCACGCTCGCTGCATGTCCGAGGGCAAGTGCGACACCGAGAGCGACGTCCGTCTTGCGACGATCGGCCGTCCCGAACGCCATCGACGGCGACGTGTCGAGAGCAAGCCATGTGACGAGTACCCGCTCGGCCAAATGCACGCGTACGTGAGGCTCGCCGGTTCTCGCCGTGACGTTCCAGTCGATCAGCCTGACGTCGTCTCCCGTCTGATAGGGCCGCACCTGCGCGAGCTCGGTGCCACGCCCAAGGAGCGACGAGCGATGATCGCCCGCAAGCATCCCGTCGACCCGGCGCCCGATCGTCAGCTCGAGCGCGCGGACGAGAGCATCCGGCACGGGACCCGGGCCGGGTCGCTCCGGAGTCGGCACCACCCCGAGTGCCCGAAGTGTCCTGCTCACGCGTCTCGCCTGTCGCTGGACGGGCTCATGTGCCGCGGGCCGGCGAAGCGACGGGAAAGCGACTCACGCAGCAGCGGGCCGCCCGAGCTCGAGCCGCGGCTGCGGCACTGCTGCGAGCACGGCGTCGAGGACGTCGTCCGCGGTCCGCTCCTCCGCGAGCGCCTGATAGGTCAGCACCAGCCGGTGCCGGAAAGCGTCCTTGACGAGCGCGCGGACGTCGCCGGGGATCACGTAGTCCCGACCGTGCACGAGGGCGAGCGCACGAGCGCTCTGCACGAGCGCGATCGGTCCGCGTGGGCTGGCGCCGTAGGCAACGAGCTCGGACACCTCGCCGAGCCCCACCGAGCCCGGGTCACGCGTGGCGGTGGCGAGGCTGACGGCGTAGCTGACGAGCCCGGGATCGACGTAGACGCCGGCGGTGGCGCGTTGCAGGTCGCGCAGCTCGTCGAGGGAGAGCACCTGCCGAACCTCGGCCGCGGCCACGAGCGAGCGGTGGACGACGGTCAGCTCCTCGTCACGCTCCGGGTACCCGACGAGCACCTTGAGCATGAAGCGGTCGATCTGCGCTTCGGGAAGTGGGTAGGTGCCCTCCGACTCGATCGGATTCTGCGTCGCCATCACGAGGAACGGATCGGGGACGAGATGCGTCTCGTGGCCGATCGTGACCTGGTGCTCCTGCATCACCTCGAGCAGTGCGGACTGCACCTTGGCGGGAGCACGATTGATCTCGTCGGCGAGGAGGAAGTTGCAGAACACCGGCCCGAGGTCGGTCTCGAACCCTGTGCGATCCGGACGGTAGATCCGGGTGCCGACGAGGTCGGAGGGAACGAGATCGGGGGTGAACTGCACGCGCTTGAACGACCCACCGAGCACGGCGGCTGTCGTCTTGATCGTGAGCGTCTTCGCGAGTCCCGGCACGCCCTCGATCAGGAGGTGTCCGCCGGCGACGAGACAGACGAGCACCCGCTCGAGCATCTCGTCCTGCCCGGCGATCACACGCTTGATCTCGACGAGGGCCTCCTCGAGCCGCTCCCGGTCCGACGGGGCCGGATCCCTCTCGGGTGCTGACATGGTGTGCTCCTCGCCTCGACAGCTCGTGCGGCCGCGTGTGGCCGTGTTTTTTGATCGTAGACGGCGACCCCGGCGTCGGTGTTGCGGGGTCGTTAATCGACCGGGTGCGTGACATGTCCGCCAGCGGAATCCGCTCCGGCGGATTCCGCTGTTGCGGAGAAGTAGAGTCACCCGAGTGAATCTGCGCGACAGCCCGGAGGAGGCCGCGTTCCGCGAGGAGCTACGCGCGTTCTTCGCCGAGCACCTCCCGGACGGGCTGCGCGACCACCGCGGCGGGGAGGCCCGCTACGACAGTGACGCGATCCGGGACTGGAGCCGCACGCTGCAAGAGGCCGGCTACGCGGGCCTCACCTGGCCGGTCGCCTACGGCGGCGGCGGTCGCCGTCCCTCGTTCCAGGCGATCTACTTCGAGGAGGAGGCCCAGGCGGGGGCGCCGGGGCATATCGGCGTGATCGGGCTCGGGATGGCGGGACCGACGATCATTGCCTACGGCACCGACGCGCAGAAGACCCGGCACCTGACGAGCATCCTCTCCGCCGAGGAAATCTGGTGTCAGGGCTTCTCGGAACCCGATGCGGGCTCGGATCTCGCAGCCGTGCGCACGAGCGCACAGCGCGAGGGCGACCTGTTCGTGCTCGACGGCCAAAAGGTTTGGTCGTCCTTCGCGCACATCGCCGACTTCTGCATCCTTCTGGCGCGCAGCGAGCCCGACTCGAGCCGCCACGAGGGGCTCACGTACATGATCGTCGACATGCGCAGCCCAGGCGTCGAGGTGCGACCGCTGCGACAGATCACGGGCGAGGCCGAGTTCAACGAGATCTTCTTCTCCGGCGTCGAGGTCCCGGTCGAGAACGTGCTCGGGAAGATCGGGGAGGGTTGGCAGGTGGCGATGACGACGCTCCTGCACGAGCGTGGCACGCTGGGTTTCGCGCTCGTCGCGCGGCTCGAGATCTCCGTGCGCAAGCTGATCGAGCTCGCGCGAGACCGCGGCGCGACCGCAGCGCAGCGCGAGGCGATCGGACGCGAGTGGATCGAGCTGCAGGGTGTCAAGCACGCCGCGTACCGCTCGCTCTCCGCACTCGAGCGCGAGGGGATTCCGGGACCCGAGGGATCGATCCTGAAGCTGCACTGGTCGGAGGCGAACCAGCGCCTGACGAAGCTCGCGCTCGAGCTGCTCGGCCCCGATGCCGGCCTTCAGGGCGAGAGCGCGCCGTACAGAGGCTGGTGGCAGCACCAGCAGCTCCGCTCGCGGGGCAACACCATCGAGGCGGGCACCTCCGAGGTGCTGCGCTCGATCGTCGCCGAACGGGTTCTCGGCCTGCCACGCTCGCGCTGATGGACGCAGCGTTCACACCCGAGCAGGACGAGCTTCGTGCGCAGGCGCGGGCCTATCTCGCCGACCACCCGTCGCCCTCGTGGCGCGACCTCGCGGGTCTCGGCTGGACAGGCGTCTCCGTGAGCGAGGAGCACGGCGGCGCGGGTCTGGGATTCCTCGAGGAGGCGGTGCTCTTGGAGGAGCTCGGTCGCGGGCTCGTCCACGCGCCGTATCTCTCGACTGTCGGCGGTGTGCTTCCGGCGCTTCCTGTCGAGCTCCAGGCCGAGGT
>JBPCLB010000167.1:0-3650 GCA_051003695.1 Gaiella sp.
CTGCTCGAGGCGGACGACCGCGTTGGAGGCCGGATCCGGTCGGAGCCGCGGGGTGACTACTGGCTCAACTGGGGCGCGCACGTCGTCGGGGGGGAGACGTCCGCCACCGGTGAGCTCCTGCGCCGCCTCGGTGTCCAGGCTGTGCCGGTACCGGGTCGGCTGGCAGCCGCAGCGATGAACGGGAAGCTCGTCGCAACAGGCCCCGTCGAGTTGTTCCCGCTGCGCCTACCGATACCGCTGCGCTCGCGCGTCGCGCTCGTGCGCGCGGGGCTGCGCCTGAGGCTCGCTGTGCGCAGGTACGCCTCCGTCGCTGCCCCCCGTCCGGGTGAGAGTCCCAGCGACAGGCAGCAGCGCATGCTCGAGTTCCTCGACGATCGCTCGTTCTCCGAGTTTGCAGGTCCGCTGCCCGATGACGTCGCCGCGCTCTTTCGCTGCACGCTCACCCGCTCGTCCGGGGAGCCCGAAGAGCTGGCGGCCGGGTACGGGGTCGGCTACTTCCACCTCGTCTGGGATCGCTCCGGCGGCCTCTCCCGCAACGTCCTCGGCGGGACGAGCGTCGTCGTCGACGCGCTCGCCGGCGCACTCGGCGACCGTGTCCGAATCGGCGCCCGGGTGATCGGGATCGAGAGCTCACCCGACCGGGTTCGGATCGAGTACCGCGAGGGAGACTCGACGAAGGTCGTCGAAGCGAAGAGCGCCGTGGTCGCAACCCCCGCCTTTGTCACGCGGGAGCTCGTCGAGGGGCTGCCGCAGGACACCGCCGACGCGCTTGCGGCGATTCCCTACGGCCCGTACGTCGTCGGTGCGCTGCTCACCCGCGAGACAGGACCGATGCCGTGGGACGATCTCTACGCGCTCGCGACCCCGAACCGCTCCTTCGGCATGCTCTTCAACACCGCGAATGTCCTGCGGAGCAGCCCCGCGGCTCGCACGCCGGGCGGCAGTCTGATGGTCTACGCCGCGGCGAACCTCGCACGCCGTCTCGCCGCGCTCGACGACGACGCGATCCGCGACCACTTCGTGGAGGATCTGCACGAGCTCTTTCCCCGGTCGAAGGGTCTCGTCGAAGAGGTCGTGATCAAGCGTTGGGAGCGCGGCCTTCCCTACCCGCGCTTCGGCCGCAGCCTGCTGCAACATGCGCTGACGCGGCCGCTCGGTCGCGTGCAGCTCGCCGGCGACTACCTGGGCACGTGGTACACGGAGACGGCGGTGCAGACCGCGTCGTCCGCAGCCCAGCGCGCGCGCGGCCTGCTCGATCCGTCGCCGTGACGGAGATTTCGTGGCTGCCGTGACGTCAGGGACGAACCACCGGAAATCGTGACTGCTGGTCTTTGCCCGTGACGTCCATGTGGTTGCGGGTGTACTGCTCGGATGCCTTGCGGAGAGGCTGGTAGTCCCACGGAAAGTGGCTCCCGCGACGGAGCGCCTGGAACAGCATCAGCCGCGTCTGCTGGCTGCGTAGGACCTCACTCTCGAGCGCTGCGGCGTCCCACCGCTCCTCCGCTATCTCCCCGAGCTCCGCCAGCTCGCCCGCAGCAGCCGGATCGTCGGCGCGGTTCACGAGCTCGAGCGGATCGGCGTCGAGGTCGAAGAGCTGATCCGGGTCGGTTCTCGTCCGGATCAGCTTCCAGCGCTCACGGCGCACCATGAACATCGGGGCCAGGACGCCCTCTGCGAGGTACTCGCCGAACACGGTGCCTGCCGGATTCTCCGACCCGCCTTCGAGCAGCGGTACGAGGCTACGGCCGTCGACGGGTCGTGCGAGCGTGCCGGAAAGGCCCGGGCGGGCGAGATCGGCGAGTGTGGGCGCGAGATCCGCGAGCGAGACGGGCTCACGCACTCGACGTGCCGCGAAACGTCCGGGAGCCGCGACGACGAGCGGGACGTGGGCGGCGTGCTCGAGAAACGACATCTTGTACCAGAGCCCTCGCTCGCCGAGGAAGTCGCCGTGATCGGAGGTCAGGATCACGATCGTGTCGTCGGCGAGCCCGCACGCTTCGAGCGCGGACAGCACCTCGCCGATCCGCTCGTCGACGTAGGAGAGGCTCGCGTAATAGCCGTGCCGTGACGTGAGGACGTCGCTCGGAGTGAGCTCGAGCTCGTCCATCGCCGAGGCCGTCCGCAGCCGCAGGCTGTGAGGGTCGAGCCCAGCGGCGGGCGGGGCCTCGATCCGAGGCGCGTCGATCTCGTCGTCCGCATAGAGGTTCCAGTAGGCAGGACGGGCAACGTACGGGTCGTGTGGATGCGTGAACGAGACGCAGAGGCAAAGCGGTGAGTCGCCGTCGTAACGGGCGTGGTCGTAGATCCGCCTGATCGCGAGAAACGCGACCTCGTCGTCGTACTCGAGCTGGTTCGTGATCTCGGCCGTGCCCGCCTGCTTGACCGACGACATGTTGTGGTACCACCAGTCGATCCGCTCGGAGCCGCGGCGCCAGTCGGGCGTCCAGCCGTAGTCGGCGGGGTAGACGTCGGTCGTCAACCTGTCCTCGAAGCCGTGGAGCTGGTCGGGCCCGACGAAGTGCATCTTTCCCGCCAGACAGGTGCGATAGCCCTCGAGCCGCAGATAGTGGGCGAATGTCGGGATCGCCGACGGGAACTCGGCCGCGTTGTCGTACGCGCCCGTGCTCGACGGCAGCAGCCCCGACATCAACGTCGAGCGGGCCGGCGCGCAGAGCGGGCTCGGGGAATACGCGTTGTCGAACACGACGCCCGCACGCGCGAGGCGATCGATCACGGGCGTTTTCGTCACCAGATGACCGTAGGCCCTCAGATGGAGCGCGGAGAGCTGGTCGGCGACCACGAGCACGATGTTCGGTCGAGTCTCCGCCCCGTTTGACATCGAGCCTGACGATGCACTAGCGTTGTGAAAATTGCAACTGGGTTGCGTTTGATGCAACGCACCGTCGCCCCCTCCGGAGCATCGTCCGGTGGAGGAGTGAGCCGCGCGCTCGCGCTGCTCGCCCTCTTCGACCGGGAGGGCCAGGAGCTGCGAGTGACCGAGGTCGCGACCGGGCTCGGCATCCACAAGAGCACCGCGTCCCGACTCGCCGCGACGCTCGAGCTGTCGGGCTTTCTCGAGCGTGTCGAGGCCGGGCGCGGGTTCCGGCTGGGGCCGGTCGTAGCGAGGCTCGGGGTGCTCGCGCTCGGTGGCCGCGGATGGGCCGAGGTCGCTCGTCCAGTCCTGGCAGCGTTGGCGGAGACGACCGGAGAGACCGTGTTCCTCTCGGTCCCGGCCGGCTCCGATGCGTACGATGTCGTGCAGGAGAACGCCAGACGTCTCCTCGGCGCGACGAGCTGGGTCGGGTTGCGGACGCCTCTCCACGCCACCTCCGACGGGAAGGCGATGCTGGCCTTCGGTGCGGGGACGTTGCAGTCGGGTGCGTTGGCGCGGGTTGCCCGCGGCACGGTCACGAGTCGGAAGGCGTTGGCGTCGGAGCTCGAGGAGATCCGCCGACGGGGCTACGCGACTGCCGCCGGAGAGATCGAGGACGGGCTCAACGGCGCAGCGGCGCCCGTCTTCGCGGGCGACGGCCGGTGCGTCGCAGCAATCTCGGCCTCCGGGCCGAGCAACCGACTGCCGCAAGAGGACCTACCGGCGCTCGCGCGGCAGTGCATCGAGGCCGCTCTCGAGGTCGAGGCGAGGCTCGGCT
>JBPCLB010000168.1:0-14230 GCA_051003695.1 Gaiella sp.
GACGATCGTCGACCGGGAGGAGCTGAACCTGCCGTACTGTGTTGTCAAGTGCGTGCTGGACGAGATCTCCGACAAGGAGCTCGCCGCCCTGCGCGCGCGCGTCAGGCCGGGACGGACGGCGCTCCGGTACTTCGACCAGCTCGAATGGGACGCATGAGACAGCCGGTCGACTGCGTGGCCGAGCCGTGGCCGCGGGCCGAGCGCAAGACGTTCGCAGCAAGAGCGTCACGTGTCTGTACCGGATCCGTGCCGGGTCTGCGACGGGTTCGACACGGCCGGTGAGCGACCGGCGCGACGAGCGCGTTCTCGGTCCTGACGGCTCGCCCCTGCGGGTCACCATCTGTCCTGTCAACACCGCAGGCGTGCCGTGGACGAACGTCAGGGCGCTGCGCAACCGCGGAGTCGATGCCCGGCTCGTCGTCTTCAACCGGTACGCCCTCTTCCCCGAAGCGGACGTCTCGCTCGACCTCGAGGGCAGTCTCCTGCGTCGGCAGGCACGGCAATGGCGCGCGCTCGCGGGGCTGCTGCCCCGAACCGACGTCTTTCACTTCACGTTCGGGCTGACACTCGTTCCGCAATCGCTGCAGTTCCCGATCCTGCGCGGTCTGCGGAAGCGCAGCGTGATGCACTACCTCGGCTCGGACATACGCGGCAAGACGCCCACAGAGCTCTCGTACGGGAAGAAGGCGGGGGCCGAGATCGTCGGCAGCTACGACGCGATCCGTTGGGTGCCCGACGCGGCGGTGATCCCCCCCGGCATCGACGTCGGCGCGATTGTCCCGGCAACGCCACCGGGCAACAGGCGTCCACTGATCGTGCACGCTCCCTCGTCCCGCGCTCGCAAGGGCACCGACGCCGTGATCGCAGCGTGCGAGGGCCTCGGCGCCGATCTCGAGATCGTCGAGGGGCTGCATCACGCGGAGGCGTTCGAGCGCTACCGCCGCGCCGACATCGTCGTCGACCAGCTCAACGCGGGCTGGTACGGCCTGTTCGCGATCGAGTGCATGGCCCTCGGCAAGCCGGTGGTGACGTTCCTGCACGACGAGGCCGTCGCCCGCACCCAGACCGCGTACGACGTCGACGTCCCACTCGTGAACGCGAACGCCGACACGCTCGCCGACACGCTCGCGGAGCTCGTCGGCAGCGGAGCCGAGGAATGGCGCCGGATCGGTGAAGCCTCGCGAACCTACGTCGAGCGGGTTCACGAGATCGAGCGTGTGACCGACGGATTGCTCGACGTCTACGCCGCGCTCGAGCCCGGTCCGGCCCCGGAGCCGACGCCCTCGGTCGCCCGACGCCGAGCGCAGGAGCCTGTTCCCCGCACGCCCCTCGAGAGCGCGACCGATCCCGCCGGTGAACTCGAAGAGTCGCCGATCCCGGCCCAGGGGCAGCTGCCGGGGGCTGCCGTCCCGGCGGGGATCGGAGCCCAGCTGCGCCGGCTCGGCCGCCACTCGGCGATCTACGGGATCGGCGGGCTCGTCTCCCGGGTGATCGCGGTACTCCTGCTGCCGCTCTACACGAACTACCTGACGCCGTCGGACTACGGCACGATCGAGACGCTCCTCGCGCTGACGACGGTGATGGGAATCGTGCTCCGCGCCGGCATCTCGAGCGCGTTCTTCCGCTTCTACTTCGACGTCGACGACGACACCGGCCGGCTCCGTGTGCTGCGCACCTCGTTCTGGTTCACGATGGGCGCGGCAACGCTCGGTCTCGTTCTGCTGGCAACGCTCGCCGGCCCGATCTCCGAGGCGCTCTTCGGCTCGGACGACGCGAGGAACCTCGTGCTCGGCGCGGGCGTCGCGCTGTGGGCGACGGTCAACTACGAGCAGCTGACCGCGCTCTTCCGCGTCGAGGAGCGGTCGACCGCATTCGTCTGCGCGAGCCTCGCGAACGTGTTTCTCACGATCGGCGTGACGCTCGTGCTCGTCGTCGCGCTCGAGAAGGGGCCTGTCGGCGTGATCATCGGCAACTTCAGCGGGACGCTGATCGTGTACCTCGCGCTGCTCGGGTATCGCCGCGAGCAGCTCGGGCTCGAATTCGACCGCGGCCTGCTGCGCGAGATGAACCGCTTCGGCCTCCCGCTCGTGCCCACCGCGCTCTTCCTCTGGGTGACGAACTTCAGCGACCGCTTCTTCCTCGTCAAGCTGGCCGACCTGACGGAGGCGGGGCTCTACTCGGTCGGCGTGCGCGTCGCCTCGGCGATGGTGCTGCTGCTCACCGCCTTCCGCGCCGCCTGGCCCGCGTTTGCCTACTCGATCAAGGATGAGGACGAGGCCAAGCGCACGTATGCGTACGTGCTCACGTACCTGACGGTCGTCACCGCCTGGGTCGCGCTCGCGCTGACCTTGCTCGCTCCGTGGATCGTGCGGCTCCTGACGAAGCCGTCGTTCTACGACGCCCAGGAGGTCGTCGGGCCGCTCGCCTTCGCCTCGGTCGCGTTCGCGACCTACATCGTCGTCGCGATCGGTGTCGGTCGCGCCCGCCGCACCCAGTTCAACTGGGTCGTCACGGCAGGAGGCGCCGGCGTCAATTTCGCGCTCAACCTGGCGTTGATTCCCCGCTACGGGATGATCGGCGCCGCGATCGCGACGGTGGCCGCCTACTCCGCGATGGCGGTCGGGATGGCGTGGTGGTCGCAGCGGATCTACCCCGTGCCCTACCAGTGGCGGCGGGTGCTGACAGCGGCGGCCGGCGCGGTGCTGCTCGCGATCGTGGGCGAGGCGCTCGACGCCGGGCTCGCGGTATCCGTGGCGCTCGCTCTCTCGTACCCGCTCGTGCTGCTCCCACTCGGCTTCTACCAGCCCGCCGAGCGCAGGCGGCTGTGGGCCGCGGTCGGTCGCGGCTGACTAACGGCAGCGCGCCGGGTCGCGGCTGACTAACGGCAGCGCGCCGGATCGCGTCCTACGAAGCGCAAGGTGCCTCGGCAGAGCCCGAGCGCGGCGAGCGCGGTGCCGCGCCTGCTCGTGAGCACCCGATCCTCCGTCGGGTTCGTCATGAACCCGAGCTCGGCGAGGACGACCGGGACGTCCGCCCAGTTGAACCCCGTGAAATCGCCGCGCTCGACGAGGCCGCGGGAGGGGAAGCCAAGTGCGTCGACGACCTCGGTGAGCAGCAGGAGACCTGCACGCGCGCTCGGGGCGTGGACGTCGTCCGTCCAGCCCCTGCGAAGCGCCGGCACGAGCATGCCCGTGCCGCGCACGGCACTCGACGCAATTCCGTCGGCGTGCACCCGGAGAAAGAGGGCGGCACCGGCGCGGTTCGCGACCCTCGCTCTGGCGATGTTCCCGATGCTCGGGCCGGCAGTCCGCGTTCTCGTCAGCACGACCCGGACGCCCGCGCGCTCGAGCAGCGTCCGCAATCGCAGCGAGACCGCGAGCACGAGCTCCGCCTCGCGCACCCCGCTCACGACGCCACGTGTCCCGCCGCCGTCCTTGAGCTTGCGCTTCGCCGAGCCCGGCCCGATCGGCTCTGTCTCGAGATTCGCCCGCAGATCGTGACCGGGGTCGATCACGACGACCGGTCCGGTAGCCGCGAGCGCCGAGCCCGCGAGCCACAAGGCGACGATCGTCGCGAGCACGATCCGCGTCATCGTGGCGGCCCCACGTGCCGGCGGACGTAGGCGAGCGTGAGGAACGCCCCGGGGACGAACAGGATCCCCGCCGTCGCGATCAGCACGCGCGCAGCGGCCGAGTCGAGGTCGACGACGAGCCCGGCGAGCATGAAGATCGCGGCGGCACCGCACAAGATCGGCCCTCCGAGCTCCAGCAAGCGTCGCACAAGACAAATTCAGGCGACGAGGCGGTACACCTGGAACACCTCGGCGAACTCGCGGTTCACGTTCGTCCCGTGCACCTGCGCCAGATTCCAGATGTACTGCTCGTCCGCGTAGCGCCGGTGCTGCTGCGAGGCGTAGCGCTGCACCGCCGCGACCTTGCGCTCCACGTGCCGGCGCTCGAGACCGATGTAGGCGCCGTAGGAGAAGTCGAAGTTGTTCCAGGGGATCTCGTAGCCGAGGATCGTCGTGCGCTTGAACGCCCGCAGCCCTTCCTGCGCGATCGTCTGATGATCCTGGTGGACATCGTGATGCGAGGGCTGGAAGACGACATCGGGCCTGTAGTCCTCCCACAGCGCGACGAGCAGCTCCAGGATCTCCTGCCGATGCTCGGGGAACGTGCGGACGTCGAGGTCGTGCACCGTGAGGCACGACTCGGGGATTCCGAGCTCGGCGGTCGCCTCGCGCACCTCGCGCGCGAGCGTGTCCGGCGCGAAGCCTTCGGGTAGCGACCGGGTCGCGATCGAGAAAGCGACGTAGCGAACCTCGCAACCACCCTCGACGAGCCGGGCCGTCGTGCCGCCACAGCCGAA
Organism: Gaiella sp.; assembly: GCA_051003695.1. GTDB lineage: Bacteria > Actinomycetota > Thermoleophilia > Gaiellales > Gaiellaceae > Gaiella. The sequence continues at coordinate 4,369 of JBPCLB010000168.1, forward strand.
CTCGCCGTCGTCGGTGTGGGGCGCGAGGACGAGCGCACGTTGCCAGCCGGCCAGCACGGCGCGAGTCTACGCAGTGGCTGCCGGCTCCGGCACGGGTAGGACCGGCGGGGGCGCAGGCACCGCGATCGGACGAGGCGCCTTCTTGGGCACCCGCGCCACGAGACCGACGAGCCCGAGTAGCGCCCATGTCATCGGATCCTCGTAGAACGCGGCGTAGAAGAGGCTGTGCACGGTGATCGCCACGAGCACCACGCCGATCGCCAGGGCGACCCGCGACGTGAACCCCCGCCCGAGACCTCGGAGCGTGGCGAGGAACGCCGACACGAGCAACCAGCCGAGCAGACCGAGCCCGATCACACCCTGCTCTGCTGCGACGGTCACCGGTGTCGTGTGCGAGGCGACGCGTTTCGGATCCTTGCCCGGAATCCCGAGCCGGCGTGCGTACTCGCGTGAGAAGCCACCCAGGCCGACCCCGGACACCGGATGGTCGAGCGCGATCCTGACACCCTGGCCGACGAGGTTCGCACGACCCGACGTGACCCTGTTGATCCCCGACCGTGACTTGCCGACGAGCTCGTCCCGGACCTGAGGCACGACGAACAGCACTGCGAGCGTGACCGCGCCGAGCGCGACCAGCGCGAGCGTCGCCCTGCGACCCCAGGCGACGGCCGCCGCGACGACGATGCCGGCGCCGAGCGCGACGAAGCTCGACTGGGAGAACGAGATCAGGAGCCCGAGCCACGTCGCTCCCACGACTGCGTACAGCCCCGCGACCCGCCAACCGCGCACCCCTCCGAGCAGGATCCCCGCAAGCGAGGCGAGGACGGCCACGGCGAGATAGCGCCCGTAGACGGAGGGATCCCAGAAGACGGAGTTGACACGGAAGAACGGCGCATAGGCGTTGAAGACCTTCACGCTCGGATTCCAGAACACGTCCCGGGTGAGCCATTGGTAGCCGCCGACGGCCGCATATGCGAGCGCCGTGGCGACGAGACCGCCCCACAGCCAGGTGAGCCACCTGCCACGCCAGGGCAGCCGGGCGAACCCGATCGCGAGGAGGCCGAACGGAAGCACGAATGCGCCGAGGAAGATCGCGCCGCGGCGGACGTCGAGGGTCCAGAGCAGCGACGCCCCGCTCCAGAGCACGGCCGCCGCAAGTGGCCACGCGACCGGTCCAAGCTCGCGAACCCTCCGGTCGTCGCCCATGAGCGCGACCCCGAGCGCCAGGATGAGCCCCCCGATCACGACGTAGAGCGGCACGAGGAGATTGACCTCGTCGCTGCCGATGTCGACGGGTAGACGCAGCGGAACGCAGGCCAGCGTGGCGAAGGCGAGGGCGTACGGCCATCGTCGGAGCGCCCAGGCCGTGACCACGCAGGCGACGAGACCGCCCGCCGCCGCGCCTGCCAGCCGGACCGGGCTCAGCTCGGGCAGCAGGTAGATCGCGAGCATCGCCAGACCGGCTCCGCAACCGGCAAGGCCCCCGAGACGGGCGGGGCGGCCCGGTGCGACGAGCAGCACGGCCAGCCCGACACAGCCGCTCACGCCCGCGAGTTGTGCGACGGCGTTCACGGCGCCGCCTTGCGGACGATCACGAGCGCACGCTTCACATGGCCGTTGGCCTCGACACGAAGCCGGTAACGGCCGGGCCGCATCGGCGCCTGGAGCCGAAGCGTGCCGGGAGGCGCTTTGCCCGAACGCTGACCGATGGTCCAGCGCACCGTTCGCGCCTGCGAGAGCGCGAGGATCGCAAACCGCGCGTTGGGACTCGTCACGATCCGCTGACGCCCCAACGCGAGAAAGCGAATGGACACGGTTCGCAAGCCGGAGCGCGGGCCGAGGTTGCCGGAAAGATCACGAGCGAGCAGCCGCAGCGTGTGAGCACCCTCGGCAAGCGGCTCGCCGCCTGCGACACCGAACCAGTCCATCGTCCCCTGCATTCGCGTTCCGAGCTTGCGGAGCGCGCGTGTACCCCCTGCGTACAACTCGACGGTCGCGCGCTCGCTGACTCGGTACCGGATCTTCGCGCGGTCGAAACGACCGTCACCGTCGGGTGAGATCGCGGTCGGCCGGGCGGTGAACCTCTCCACGCGGGGCGGCGTGACATCGACGCGAATTGGGTTGGGCATCTCGATCGTGCGGCGGTCGCGGTCGAGGTGGACGCGCGGCTTGTAGGTTCCCTCGTCGACGACGAGCCCCGCACCGTCGCGGCCGTTCCAAACGAAGGTGACGACGCGGTTCCGGGGCTCGAATCGGGCGCGCGCGAGCTCACGGACGACGGAGCCGCTGCTGTCGACGATCTCGACGCTGATTCGATCTGCACGGCGGAGCCTGAACGAGATCGTCGCGGAGTCGCTCGTGCAGTCGCAGATCGGCGAGAAGACCTTGTCCACCTGCGGACCGACGATCGGGTTCGGCGTCAGCTTCAGCTTCTCGGTGACGACGAAGGCCGATGCGGTCGCGACGAGCAGGGCCGCGACGAGCGCGGGCGGCACGAGTCGAGAGCTCATCTCAGGACGAGCGCCGACGACTCATGCTGAGGCGTGCTTCCTGCCACCTCGCTGCGATTGCAGGACCGAGTGCCCGATACCACAGGCCGACGGTGGCTGTGGCACGCGGTAGCGTGGCAGATCCTGCGAGCCTGGCGCCTCCGGGGCGACGCTGAGCGAGCGAGGCCGGAGGGTGTAGGGCGAGGCATGCATCGTCCCCGTCGGCGCTGTGCGGGAACCCGCAATCCGCAAGTCGAAGACCGGGGTCGGACCCGGAGGGACAGGCCCCTCACGGCGCGTCGCGAATCGTGGGGTCAGACCCGAGGGTCTGACCCACCGCCCTCCCGGCGCGTCGCAAACCGCCCGCCTGTGCTGTCGGGTGGCCGCAGGCACACTTGCAGCCGGCACTCGGAGCCGACCCACCGATGCGCCGCAGCACACTCCTCAAAGCTCTCGCAGTCGCGACCGCCCTCCTCCTCGGCCTCGGCATCGGGCTGCTCGCGCCGAGACCGCTACCGCAGGGAACGCTCGAGACGGACGTGACCGACGTCACGGTGGTGGCGCCGCCGCCCCCGGCGACGACTGCTCCGCCAGCCTCGACCGTCCCGACTCCGAAGCCGCCGCCGAAGCCGAAACCGAAACCGAAACCGAAGCCGCCGAAACCGAAGCCTGCCGTCGACCGCCGGTGCTGGCCGATGTTCGGCGGCGGGCCGAGACGGGCGTCCGCACGGCTCGCGATCGACCTCGGCGTGCCACGGCGCAAGCCGCTCTGGGCGCGCGGGCTCAGGGCGTACATGGAGTATCCGCCCAGCTACTGCGACGGAGTCCTCTACGTCAACACCTTCAAGGGAGACACCTGGGCGCTCGAGGCCGCGACGGGGAAGGTCGTCTGGCGGCGCCTGAGCGACTCCCCCAAGCCGTCGACCCCCGCGATCGCCGGCGATCTGCTGATCGTGAGCTCGAAGGACGGAACGGTGACGGCTCTCACCCGTCGGAGCGGCAAGGTCGTCTGGCAGCTGCGGACGAGCGCGATCGTCGAGTCCTCCCCTGCCGTCGCGGGCGGGATCGCGTACTTCGGCGCGACGGACGGACGGCTGTTCGCCGTCGCCGTGCGCACCGGCCGGATCCGCTGGGCCTTCGATACCGGGGGGCGGATCAACTCGAGCCCGTCACTCGCGCAGGGACGCGTCTGCATCACCACCTACGCGGGCTCGATCTTCTGCCTCCGCCAGCGGGACGGACGCAAGCTCTGGAGCACCTACGTGAGGCGCGACGCGTTCCGGTACGAGAGCTTCTACGCAAGCGCCTCGACCGACGGCGCGCGGCTCTACACGATCGCTCGCTCCGGCAAGCTCGTCGCGCTGGACGCCCGGTCGGGGCGAATCATCTGGACTGATTCGGTCAACTCGCTCGGCTATTCCACGCCCGCGGTCGCGCGCGATCGGATCTTCGTAGGCGACTTCAACGGGGGCTTGCGGGCCTATCGCAAGACCGATGGCCGCCTGCTCTGGCGCGCGGTCGTCGGAGGCCGCATCCTGGGGGCGCCCGTCGTCGTGGGTGACCTCGTCTTCTTCTCGACGCTCGAGACGGAGACATACGCGGCCAGGGTCTCGGACGGCAAGATCGTCTGGCGCTACGGCCTCGGCAAGTATTCCCCGGGGATCGCCACCGAGCGCGCCTACTACTTCTCGCTCAACGGGATCCTGGTCGCCTTCCGCGGCGTGAACGGCCCCGCGGGCTAGCTAGGCGCGGGAGGAACGCCGATGCCGCGTCACCCGAGAGGCGGGTGCCGCCGCCGCCACAGCGGCGAGCGCTGCGTGGCTGCTCCGACCGCCCGCCAGGCGGCGGTCTTCGCCCGGTAGGCGGCCAGTCGTTTGCGGTTCGAGCCCGTCCTCTCGGTCTCGTAGCCGAGCTCGGCGAGCACCGCGCCGGCGACCTGCTCGAATGCGATCCGGTCGTCGGGCGCGAGCTCGGTGCGCCAGTTCCTGACGCCGGGTGTCGGCGCCTGCGAGAGCCGTTGCTGGTGGGGCTTCGCGGCAGACTCGGTCTGCCCTACGTACTCGAGCATTCCGTCGTCGTACGCGAGACCCGCGAACGTGCACACCCGTTCCAGCTCGCGCCCCGGCTGCGCCACGAGGTCCTCGTAGCGGAGCTCCAGATACCGCTCGTGCCCGACACGGCGCCCGAGCGCGCGGGCGTCGCGCACCTCCGTGGCCCACTGACACGCGAACCCTGCGACGTCGCGAGGATGTCCCCAGCCCGCGGTCATGATTCCCTCCGGTACGGCGAGAAACGAGAGCGCCGCATCGCGACCGTCACGGACGAGATGGACGAAGAGTGCGTCGGGAAAGAGACGCTCGAGCACTGGCAGGAACTGCATGTAGAGCGGGGTCTTGTCCCCCCACCGCGCCTTGCCGCGCTCGGCTGCGTACGTCTCGAAGATCGCCGCGAGCGCCGCTCCGGTCGTCATGCCCGGGCGGAGTCGTTGCGCGACCGCGCCCGGATCGAGTCCCCACTCGACGAGCGTCGGCAGGCGCCGAAGGTCGTCCACGAATGCGACCGGGTCGACCGTTCCCCGGTGCCGGCGCGCAAGCTGCGGAACGAAGTACGACTCGTCGGGGATGGCGAGCGCCTCGTTTCGGTCGAGCATCACCCGCAGCAGCGTCGTCCCGGACCGCCGGACCCCGAGGACGAGCAACGGGCTGCCGGCCGACACGCGGCAAGGCTACACCATGCAATACTTTCCGAAATGAAGCGAGTCGCCGACCCGTACCGCGACACCGCCGTGATCGACGAGCGGGCGCCGCGCACGAACCAGGCGGTCGTCGGGCTCGTCGCCGTGCTGGCGGTCGCGACCGGCTGGTGGTGGCTCCTGGGGCTCCTCGCGCTCCAGCTTGCGATCGGACTTGCGTTGGGCCGGCGCTTCTGCCTCCCGTGCCTCCTCTACTTCGAGGTGCTGCAGCCACGGCTCGGTGAAGGGCGCCTCGAGGACGCGCGACCGCCACGTGCCGCCAACGTGATCGGACTCGTGGTGCTGGCCGGCGCCGCTGCGGCCTCCGCACTGGGCTGGGAGACGGCCGGCGCCGCACTCGGGCTGCTCGTCGCGACGCTCGCGCTCCTCGCCGCGAGCACGGGCTTCTGCGCCGGCTGCCGTGCATACAGGCTCGGCTACGCGCTCACCGGCCGGCCGTTCGTGAGCTGCCCGTTGCCGCCGCAGCCGGGCCACTGAGCCAGCGGACGAACGTCACCGCGGCGGCGAGCGCGGCGAGCGATGCACCGCCGATCACGATCGCATCGGCGCCCGGTGGGTCGACGAGCTTGACCCCGGCGAGAGTGAGCGTCGCGGCGAGACCGATCCGCAGCGCGCGATCCGGGAGCCGCACCGTGAAGTGACCGCCGAGCAGGACGCCGGGCACGGAGCCGACCAGGAGCCACCCGGTAGCGGCGAGGTCGACGTGCCCGGCGACGAGGTGCCCGGCGCCCGCGACCGTGAGCAGGATCGCAGCGTGGAAGATGTCTGTCCCGACGATCTTCGCCGCGGTGAGCGGGAACGCGACGAGCATCACGAGCCCGAACAGCGTGCCGCTGCCGACCGAGGTGAGCCCGACGACGAACCCGCCGACGCATCCGGTCACCAGCGCGATCGCCCGGTCACGCCGCACGAGGAGGAACGGCTTGTCCTCCGGCGCGGAGTGGAGGTACGCCTTGACGAGGAACGCGGCGCCGCAGATCACGAGCGCGACCCCGAGGATCGCTTTCGCCGTCGACTCGTAGCCGTCGCCGTACTCCCGCTTCAACCACCATGCGAGCGTGACGCCCGCAATCGAGAACGGCGCCGAGCCCAGCAGCATCCAGGCGGTCAACCGTGCATGGACGTGGCCGAGCCGGCGGTGCTGCACGGCGCCGAACGACTTGAAGATCGCCCCGTGGACGATGTCGGTGCCGATCGCGACCGAGGGCTTGAAGCCGAAGAAGAGGACGAGCAGCGGCGTCATCAGCGAGCCGCCGCCCATCCCGGTGACCCCGACGAGCAGGCCGATCAGGAGACCCGCGAGGGAGAGCTTCCAGTCCACGTCACCGCCCCGTTCCGGGCTGGTGACTAGGCAACCGTTGCCGGATCGTCCTCACGCTCGGGAGGAGTCGCCAGCAGGATCTCGTGCATGGTGTCGCCGCGCAGACCGAGCCGCAGCGTCTCGAGCGGGATCACCTCGTCCGGCGGGATGTTGCCGAGGTTGACGTTCGGTCCGAAGTGCTTCACGAACCACGCCTGCGAGGACTTCGTCGGCGCCTCGAAGAGGAGATCGTCGAGCGGCACCTCGTGCGCGATCTCGTCGATCAGCCCGGTGCGCATGTCGCCGTCCTTGCGGAAGATCCCGCTCGTTCCGCCCTCGCGCCCCTCAGTGATCACCTTCCAGGAGCCCACTGCGAGCTCCTCCTTGATCCACTCGACCCACTGGTAGGGCGGGTACACGACCTCGGAGTCCTTCGAGCCGACCTCGGAGAGCACGATGAAGTCGCGGGCGAAGTCCTCGATCAGCCGCAGTTTGTCCTCGCGGGGGATGTCGAGCGTGCCGTCGGAGATCTCGACGTGCGAGAAGCGGTGCTCGGTGAGCCAGCGCTTGAACTCGTCGACTCGACCCCGCGCGTACACCGCCTCGAACAGCGTCCCGCCGCAGACGACGGGGGTCTCGAACGAGCGGTAGAGCGCGATCTTCTTCTCGAGGTTGTTCGTGACGTAGCTCGTGCCCCAGCCGAACTTGACGATGTCGACGAACTGCCCGCCGGTGTCGAACATCCCCTCGATGTCGCGCGTGTTGAGGCCCTTGTCGATCACATGGGTGAGCCCGACCTGGCGCGGCTTGCCGGGTCGCGCGGGCAGACCGAGGAAGTCGTCCTCAAAGGGAGGCATAGATCTCCTTCAGTCTCTGTTGCGCCCGTTCCTGGACGTCGCGATAGAGCGAGTTGCCGTGCGCGTCGATGCCGACGGTGAGCGGGCCGAAGTCCTTGACGCGGAACTTCCACAGGCACTCCGGCATCAGCTCTTCCCAGGCGACCTCCTCGATCTCCTCGATCTGGGTCGTCTCGAGCGCCGCCGCGCCGCCGACGATCGCGAAGTAGACCATCCCGAGCCGCTGCATCGGCTCGATCGCCTCGTCCGGGAAACCGCCCTTACCGCAGATCGCGCGGACGCCGTACTGCGCCCCGAGCCCCTCCGTGAAGCGCACCATCCGCGCGCTCGTCGTGGTGCCGATGCAGACCTTTTCGTAGCGGCCGGGGCCGAGCTTGCGCACCCCCGGCGCCGTGTGCAGGAGGAAGGCGCCGGCGAGATCCATCGGCGGCTCCTGGCCCTGGTCGAAGATCCTGATCTGCGTGCGGTCGCGGATCCCGATGATGTGGCCCTGGACGGTCACCTCGTCGCCTGCGCGGAGCTTCAGGATCTCCGTCGGATCGGTGATCGGGAACGTGACCTCGTGCGTCGCCATCAGCCTAAAACTCCCGATCGAAGTCGACGGTGCCGTCCGCGGCGATGTGCGCCGAGGCGCGCCGCGCGGCCCAGCACTGGTAGTTGACCGCGACCGGGTTCAGGGTCATGTGGGTGTCGGCGTGCTCGATGTGGCACTGGAGCACCGTCACGTCGCCGCCGAGCCCCATCGGCCCGATCCCCGTCTGGTTGAGCAGGTCGTAGAGCTCGTCCTCGAGCTGCGCGACGAGCGGATCCTCGTTGCGCGTGCCGATCGGGCGGGCGATCGCCTCCTTGGCGAGATGCATCGCGTAGTCGGCCGAGCCGCCGAGCCCGATCCCGACGATCCCTGGCGGGCAGGGCTTCCCGCCGGCGCCGACGATCGAGTCGAGCACGAAGCGCTTGATCCCCTTCACCCCGTCGGCGGGCACGAGCATCTTCAGGAACGTCATGTTCTCCGAGCCCGACCCCTTCGGCACGCACTTGACGTCGAGCCCGTCCCAGTCGGGGATGAAGTCCCAGTGGACGATCGGCACGCGATAGCCGACGTTCGGGCCGGTGTTCTCCCTCGTCAGGGTGTGGACGGTGTTCGAGCGAAGCGGGTGCTCGAGTGTCGCGCGCGAGGTGCCGGCCTTCAGCGAGGCGTAGATCCGCGCGGGGTGCAGCGGAAAGTGCTCGCCGACCCGGCAGTAATAGACGGCGATTCCCGTGTCCTGGCAGACGAGGTTCTTCTGCTCGTCCGCGATCTGGACGTTGCGGTGGATCGTCTCCAGCACGCGACGCCCGGGGATCGAGGTCTCACGCTCCCGCGCCGCCGCGAGCGCGTCGCGCAGATCCTGAGGGATGTCCTTCAGCGCCCAGACGTAGAGGTGCGCCGCCGCGTCTTCCAGGGTCTGGTCGAGATCGGTCGTGGTGATCGTGCTCATGTGCTCGCTTTCTCTGCGGCTGCCCGGCCTGCGCGGCGTCCGAAGACGGCGCACTCGAGCAGCGAGTTCCCCATCATGCGGTTCCGCCCGTGGGTCCCGCCCGCGATCTCCCCGCAGGCGTAGACGCCCTCGAGGGTGGTCTCCGCGTTCGTGTCGATCACGAGCCCGCCGTTCTGGTAATGGAGGACGGGGTAGGTGTAGAGCTTCTCCGTCAGCGGGTCGATCCCCCCGCTGCGAAACCGGCGCAGCATGTACGGGAGCGAGATGTCGGCATCGGCCTCCGGGATCCGGGTGGTGTCGAGCCAGACCGCAGGACGTCCGTCGGGCGTCTGGACGCCGCGGCCCGCGGCGACCTCGTCGACGATCGCCTGCGACACCGCGTCGCGAGGCCCGAGCGAGTCCGTGAACTCCTCCCCTTCGGCGTTGAGCAGCACCGCGCCGTATGCGCGCGTCGTTTCGGGAATCGAGTAGCCCTGCATCGTCGCCGGCCACGCGCCGCCGTTCGGGTGGTACTGGAGGGCGTCCAGATCCCGGGTCTCGGCTCCCGCTGCGCACGCGATCCGAGTCACCTCGCCGGTCGCGTTCGGGTGATTCGTCGACAGCTCGCCGCGCTTTGCCGCCTCGGCGAAGCATCGGCCTCCGGCCGCGAGCACGACCGTTCCGGCCTCGACCGTCGCGGTGCCGGATGGGGTCTCGAACTCGGCTCGCCAACGAGCATCCAGCGGCGCGAGCGAGACCAGAGTGTGATGCGGGAGCTCGATTCCCGGCCCGCCCTCGTACGCCTCGCGCAACGCCTTCGTGATCCCGTGACCGGTTCGATCGCCGATCTGCAGCAGACGTTTCCGCGAAGCTCCCCCGCAGCGCGCCAGCCGGTAGCCCCCATTCTCTCGCGTGAAGGCGCAGCCGAGCTGCTCGAGCCAGTGGATCGCCGACGGCGCCTCGCAGGTGAGAAGCTCGACGAGAGCCGGGTCTGCGGTCTCGTGCGA
>JBPCLB010000169.1:0-7188 GCA_051003695.1 Gaiella sp.
TCCGCTCAGCGTGCCGTTATGACCCTCCCGCACATCACCTGGACACGACGTGGCCAGCACACCGGTACGCTCGCACGATGCTCGAGCCCGGCAAGAAACGCAGACGCCGACCCTGGACGACCACGAACTACCTGTGGGGCACCGTCGCGTTTCTCATCGTCTTTCTGCTCACGGCTCTGCTCGCCCACTGACCCAGTCGAAACGAGAGCGGAGCTCCACGCGCGTGCCGCCTCGGGATCGCTGTCGATCGCTGAGCGGGAGACGATCCTGCGAGCGCTCGACGATCCGCCCGACGGGCTTACAGAGCTGCGGGGGGTGCTGCTTGCCGAGCCGAAGCGGGAAGGGCTGCCGTGACCGAGCGACCCTATTTGATTCCGACCACCATCGAGTCGGGCCCTACGAGGTGCTCGGTGTGGGTGCTGGTGAAGCCGGCGTTGCGCATCCAGCCGCTGCAGTCGGCCGCGGTGTAGTCGAATCCGCCGGGGGTCTCGATCAGCATGTTGAGGCTCATCAGGAGGCCGAAGGTGTTCTGGGAGCGATCGTCGTCGATGATCGCCTCGTAGACGATCAGCGCGCCTCCCTCGGGCAGCGCGTCGTAGGCTTTGCCGATCAGCGCTTGCTTCTCGTCGAGGTTCCAGTCGTGCAGGATGTGCCCCATTGTCACGACGTCGACCTGTGGGAGGTCGTCGGCGAAGAAGTCCCCTTCGACGAAGCGCAGCCGGCTCTCCAGGACGTTGAGCTGGACATAGTCGTTGAAGATCGGCGCGACCTCGGGCAGGTCGAAACCCAGACCGGTCAGGTGCGGATTGGCGAGCGCGATCTGCACGGCGAGATCGCCCTGCGCGGTGCCGACGTCCGCGAACGTCTTGTGGTCGCGCCAGGGGAACCGCGTGGCGATCTCGCGGTTGGCCTGATGGCTGAGCCCGGTCATCGCCCCGAGGAACTCCCTCAGACGATCCGGCTCCGCGTACAAGGCTTCGAAGAACGGCATCTCGCCCGACTTCGCTTCGTTCTGCAACCGTCCGGTGCGCAAGCCCTCGGTGAGATGGCCCCAGAAGCCGTAGAGACGGTTGTTGGCCATCTCGAGCATGCCGCCGAGGTACGAAGGTTTCCGTTTATCGAGGAAGAGGTCCGTCTCGGGGGTGTTGCTGTAGACCCCGTCGCGGCGCTCGAGGAAGCCGAGCGAAACCAGCGCGTCCAGGAAATCGGGCGCTGAGCGCGGATGGAGTCCGAGTCGCTGTTGCAGGGTCCCGCCGTCCTCGGGGTGTTGCGCAAGTTCCGTGAAGAGCTCGAGCTCGATCGCGCTCAGCAGCGTCTTCGAGGCCCAAAATCCAAAACCCACCTGCATGATCCGATCGGGCGACGGATGCTCGCTCACTGACAACTCCTTCCGAGGGTTGATCGAGGTTCGCGGATGCTCAGTTGCGACCGGGCTCGAAGCTCACGTTCAGCTGCTTCCGGGCTCTACCCCGCGACGCGTTCACGATCATCCCATAACGCGTGGTTCCCGATCCAAACGAGGCGCGGCCCAGAGCCGTCGTCACCCGAGACCACGAAACACTCGAATCCGGTAAGAGCCGCCGGCCGGTCGAGCCGAGTGCCGGAGTCGAGCGATCACCGCGGCAGGCGTTGCCTGGCGCGACTCGCACGTCGTATCATTCGGGCATGTTGTCTCTGGCCAGCCGTCCCGACTCGCTGGAGGTCGACCCGAGAACGACTGCGGTCTTGGTCATCGATATGCAGAACGACTTCGGGGCTCGCGGCGGGATGTTCGACCGCGCCGGGATCGATATCAGCGGGATCGGCGCCGCTGCCACCGCGACTCGTCGTGTTCTGCAGGCCTGTCGTGATGCGGATATCCCCGTCGTCTACGTGAAGATGGAACACCCGGCAGACCTCGCAAACGCCGGCCCAGAGGACGGCCCACATTGGATCAAACACCGACCGCTGCGGGCAGGCGAAGAAGTTGCTGCGCCCGACGGGTCGCAAGGCCGGATTCTCGTCAAGGACACATGGAACACACAGATCTTGGAGGAGCTCGAACCACAACCAGGCGATCGGGTCGTGTCAAAGCACCGGTACAGCGGGTTCTTCGAGACGACGCTTGATGACCTGCTTCGGAACTTGGGAACGAAGTACCTGATCGTCACCGGCTGTACGACGAGTATCTGCGTCGAGTCGACGGTGCGCGACGCGATGTTCCGCGACTACACGTGTGTTGTCCTCGAGGACTGCACCGCCGAGCCGCTTGGTTCCGATCTTCCCCGGACAAATCACGAAGCATCCCTACTCAACATCGAGGCGCTGTTCGGCTGGGTATCGCATTCGACAGCGCTGATTGACGCGCTGGCCCGAAGCAGAACCATCGCCTCTGTCTCGTAGCCTTCAACGTCGCATCGCCATCGAGTGCGGGACTGTCCCCGACGCATCGACCCCGAGTTGCGATGCGGCGGCAAGGGTCTTAGTCTCGTTCGGTGAGCTGCGTCGAGGCCCGACTGCAAGAGCTTGGACTGGTGCTTCCGGCACCGATGGATCCGCCAGGCAATTTCAAGCTGGTGAATGTGCATGCTGGCCTCGCCTACATTGCTGGCCATCCGGCGATCGACGGCTCAACCGTTCTCGTCGAGGGCGTTGTTGGGGAGGATCTGACCGTTGAAGAGGGATACCGGGCCGCCCGGCTGGCGGGCCTTGCGGTCATCGCTTCGCTGAAGCACGAGCTTGGCGAGCTCGACCGGGTGACGAGGTGGCTGCGCGCTGTCGGCTACGTCCAGACGGCGCCCGGGTTCCACGACAACGCCAAGATCGTCAACGGGTTCAGCGACCTGATCGTCGAGATCTGGGGGGAAGCGGGCCGCCACGCCCGCTCTGCGCCCGGCCAGGGCCCATCGCCGCTCAACGTCCCAATCATCGTCGATGCGATAGTCGCCGTCTCCGAGTAGACGATGGGCGTGTTCGATGAGCTCGATGCGATCCCACCGCAGATGCTCGCGGACGGATATCTCGCTCGCGCCGTCCACGGTGAGCGACTGACGCTCGCGGTGGTCGAAGTCGAGCCGGGCGCGGAACTCCCGGAGCACCGCCACCACAACGAGCAGTTCGGCATGGTCATCAAAGGATCGGTCGTGTTCCGCGTCGGCGACGAGGAGCGGAGCCTCGACGCCGGCGGGATCTGGCGCATCCCATCCGACACGCCCCACACGGTCACCGCCGGTGACGCAGGTGCCGTCGTCATCGACCTCTTCTCACCGCCCCGGCAAGACTGGACGGGACACGAGCGGCTCACGCCGCGTCAACCCTCCTGGCCGTAACAGCTATCGCCCCGCTACGAGCCTCCCGAACGCGACCAACGGCTCGACCAGCCCGTGTCCGCTGGCGTGCCCCAGTATGCGGGAATTGTCACTCGAGCCCGAGCTGTCCGAGCTCAGCCGGGGATCGCAGAGTTGCGTCCACTGGCGCGATCGGCGAAAATCGCCGCGCCGATCAGGTCGAAAGGGAGTTGGCGTGGGAGAGTTCACGAGTCGGCTTGCGGTCGCGGAGGATGTCCGAGCGCTGACCGTGCTGATGGACGCTGCGATCACCGAGTTGCAGCGCGCGTTTCTCGACAACGCCCAGATCGCTTCCAGCAGGGCGATCATGGGCATCGACACCCAGCTGATCGACGACGGCACGTACTTCGTCGTCGAGTCGGACGGCGACATCGCCGGCTGCGGTGGCTGGAGCCGCCGCGCAACCCTCTACGGAGGCAACCAGACACCCGGTCGGGACCGCAATCTGCTCGACCCGAGGGTCGACCCGGCGCGCGTGCGGGCGATGTACACCAATCCGGCCCATGCTCGGCGCGGTGTCGGCCGCCTGATCCTGTCGCTCTGCGAGGCGGCTGCCGCCTCCGAAGGGTTCACGCGGCTCGAGCTGATGTCCACGCTCTCTGGCGAGCCGCTCTACACCGCGTACGGTTTCCGACCGCTCGAACGGCTGGCGGACGCCACCGGTGGGGCCCCGGTGCCGATCGTCCGAATGGAGAAGCCCGTCAACCTGAGCCTGCTCGGCTGACTCGTCCCCAGCGGAGGCATGCCGCTCCCCCTGCGGCGTTTCGCGGGGTTGGCCTGCAACCTCGAGATTGATCGACTGGAGGCGACCGACGCCGGTGTGCCGAGCGATCTACCCGGGCGGGCGTGGAGGCTCCTGGATGCCGCAGGTGGAAGTGAATCCGCAGCTCGGGAGGTCGAATCGCGCCTTTAGCACGGTTTCGAGGTATTGGGTTCCGGGCTAGATAGTGGAGGTGCGCACTCAGGATTCGTGGCGTGCGTGACCGGGATCTCGACTCGCTTGCATCCGCGGCGCGCGGTGATTCGTCTGCGCGGGCGGAGCTGATCGAGGGGCTCTTGCCCGTGATCCGAGGCTGGGCGCGGAGGTACGACGGTCGCGGCGTCTCGGTGGATGATCTCGTTCAGGACAGCGTCGTGGGGGTGCTGCGTGCGGTCGAGCGCTATCAGCCCGCGAAGGGCCCGTTCTTGCCGTGGGCGCGTCTTTGGGTACGCCAGTCACTCCAGCAGGCTGTTGCCGAATGCTCCCGCCCGCTGCGGCTACCGACGCATGTTCTGTGGGAGATCCACGAGCTGAAGGAGGCCCGCGAAAAGCTGACTCGTGTGCGGCGGCGTGAGCCGGGGATGGTCGAGCTCGCCGATGCGCTCGGCTGGAGCGCGGAGCGCGTCGGTGAGATCTTGCGTGCTGAGCGTCCGCCGGCTTCGGTCGAGGAGACCGCGGATTTGCTCGTCGAGCCGCTCGCGCTCGACGCCTACGAGGAGGTGCTCGCAGAGGTCGCGGCGGCCCAGGTGCGCCCGCTCATGCTGCAGCTGACCGAACGCGAACGCGAAGTACTTGAGGCGCGCACTGCGGGTCAGTCGCTGCGAGAGCTCGGTCGGCGGCTCGGTGTCTCCCAGGAGCGGGTGCGGCAGATCGAAGAGCGTGCGCTGTCGAAGCTGCGTGCAGCTGCGGACGCTTGACACTCGCGTCCGGATCATTAGCTACCCCAATGGAGATCGTCGGCTAGCGAGCCGGCAGGAGCCAACCAAAGGAGGTCAAGATGAACAAATTATCCCGTCGCGACCCGCTGCTTGCCGAGCTCGACACGATGGCAGAGGGTTTCGAGCGGATGTTCGGGCTGCGCGCGGCACCCGGTGGCAGCCGCGGGTTCGTGCCGCCGTGTGACATCTGGGAGACCGAGCACGACGTCGTGATCGAGCTCGATACCCCAGGCCTCCACTCCGAGAACATCTCGGCCGAGATCGTCGACGGACAGCTGATCGTTGCGGGTGAGCGGCAGCCACCCGAAGGGGCAGTTCGCCGCTACCGGACAGAACGCTGGCAGGGCCGGTTCGTGCGAACCTTCGCTGTCCCCCAGGGCGTCAACGGAGACCAGATCGAAGCCTCCTACCGGGAAGGCGTGCTGCAGGTTCGGTTGCCTAAGCCCGAAGAGGCCAAGCCGAAGCGCATCGCAATCACCCACCAGGACGCGCCAGCAGTCATCGACGCATAAGCGGGCGAGGGGCGTCGCCTCTCCATAAGAGGCGACGGCCCAGTTACGTCATGCGTGCGGGCCGGAGAGTGCCAGTACCGCAGTTTCGAGGTCGTCGCAGATCACGTCTGCAACGTAAGCAGTCCACGGATGCGGCGGCGTCCCCCCGGTGTACGCGACGACGAGCTTCCCGAGGCCGTGGGCGTACCAGGCTTCCATCGCCGTCCCCTCGTCGGGAACGGTGAAGGCAGCGAGCACCGCGTCGCACGACCCGATCTCCGCAAGATCGCCTTCGACGATCTCCACCTCTCTGCCCGCTGTTTCCCCCCGGAAGTCGCGCCGCATCGGATCGACCGGTTCCCAGCCGACATCACGGACAAGCGCGTCCGCGCGCCGACGGTACTCCTCCGCGTATGGCGGCCCGGCGAGATAGACCCGCCTCACGCCGGCGCCCCTGACGGACGTGTCATAGCGCGTACAGTACGGTCGATGGAATCGCCGCCGCGCTCAACTGAGTTCATCGCGCTCGGCCACGCTGGCTCGGAGCATTACGCGGGGTTGGAGACGTTCGCCAACCCTGGCGTCAAGCACGTGGAGATGACGAGCAACGAGCTCACGGCGGTTTGCCCTGTCACAGGCCAGCCAGATCTCTACGTCGCGACCATCGAATACTGGCCGGGGGCGCTCTGCATCGAGTCGAAGTCGCTCAAGCTCTACCTCAGCGCGTTCCGCAATGAGGCGCGCTTCTGCGAAGCGCTCGCGGTCGAGATCCGAGACGACGCCGCGAAGGCGCTCGACCTTCCGCCGGAGAAGGTGCGAGTGATCCTCGAGCAGAAGGCCCGCGGCGGCATCACGATCACCGCGACGTCGTAGCCCCGTCGCCTGCACGGGTGCGCCTACGCGGTGGCCTCTGCTTGTTGGCGCTAGTAGCTGAAGACGGTGGCGCCATCATCGATCCATTCCCACAATGGGGTGGCGCCGGCGATGCGAGCGTTGCCGACGAGTTCGCTGCCTTCGAGGCCGCGGCTGTTGAAGCAGATTGGGCAGACGAGGAGCTCGCCGCCGTTGTCGGCGTACTGCTGGAAGAGACGCTCGAGCGGAGGGCAGCCGGCGCAAGCTTCGCCCTTGGCCTCGCCGGGCAGCGCGAGCCGTACCGCGTCTTTGGTCAGGAACATTGCGACGCGCCGGCCGCTTTCGGCGGCCGCGTTGGCGACGAGGAACGCGATGGTCACCTTCTCGGCGTCGTCGCCGAGACCGGATGTGAGGTTTACGACGACCCGACGTTCAGCCATTACTCATCCTCCTGCTTGGTTGTAGGCCTTGACCGTGGTGCCGTGGGCGCCGAAGCTCACGGCCTTGTGGCGCGCCGGCGGGTCGCCGCCGAACGGGCTGACGCTCAGGTATTTGAAGCCGGTGTCGACGGCGAGGGTGACGATCACCGCGTGGGGGCCGAGACGCTCCGCGAGGCGGTGCGCGCCGACAACATTCGCCCCGGTCGAGATCCCGGCGAAGATCCCCTCCTCGCACGCGAGCCGGGCGGTCATCGCGATCGCCTCGTCGTCACCGATCGGCTCGACATGGTCGACCTTCTCGGGGTGCCAGTGCGGCATCACGAAGCCCGTCCAGCCCTGGACCAGGAACGGGCCCTGGGCGCCGCCGCTGATCGCAGCCGA
>JBPCLB010000170.1:0-4866 GCA_051003695.1 Gaiella sp.
TCCCTGCTGGACGAGGCGTTGGCAGCACGGTCGGCCAGTGGGAGCGCCTACGTGATCAACTCTCGCTGGTCGATGGTCGGCGCGCTCGTGTGGTGTCTGCTCGACAGGGGGGCCGTGTCGAACGTCTGGCTCGCAGGCGACCAGACACGGTGGGCCTCTGCGGCCGGTCTCGTTGCGCGCGGGGACATCGTGGCTGCTGCCGATCTGCTCGATCGGATCGGCGCTCATACCGACGCCGCCTGCGCTCGTGTTGTCGCGGCGCGCGCGCTTGCGTCGGAGGATCCGCAGCAGGCAGCAATCCAGCTCGAGCTTGCGTCGGCTTTCTACCGCGGCGTCGACGCCACGGCTGTCCTCTTTGAGCTCGATGAGCTCAGAGGACGCTTGCGAATCGCGGCCTCGTAGAGCCGAGGCAAGCCTCGGCCTCTACGACGGCGAGCCGCAGCGGCGGAAGACAACGCTTGCGCCCCCGCGAGCGAGCCAGTCGTCGACGCCGCCGCCGATCACCGGCCGAGCGTCATAGCCCTTCGTCCGCAGGACGCTCGAGGCGATCGCGGCGCGCGGCCCGCTGCCGCAGATCGTCACCAGCTGACGCTCTTGCGGAAGATCGGGGCAGCAGCTGCGGAGCAGCCGATACGGGATGTTTCGGCTGCCCGGGATATAGCCACTATCTCGCTCGTCCTTGTCGCGGACGTCGATCAACTCGACGCCCGCCTCCAGCAGCCCGGCGAGCTCGTCGAGAGAGACGCCCGAGACGCGCTCGCCGTCACCGCCGAGCACGAAGCCGGCGAGGTCGAGAAAGGCGACCGACCGCAAACCGGCGACTGCTCGAAGGGCCTCGTCGGCTGTCGCCGCTGCGATCGTCACCGATCGCGCGGCGTCGAGCACGAATCCCGCTTTCGTCGAGAACGAGTGACCATCGACCGGCACGTTGATCGCTCCCTCGAGATGACCTGCGAGATGTGCGCCGACGGGCCGCACGTCGAGCAGTTGTGTGCTCTCCGGCGGCGCCGTCAGCTCGCCGAGTGGGCCAGGGGCGCCGAGCAGCGGGCCTGCGTTGAGTCCGACGATGCGCGCGAGGTTCGGCGGCTTCGGCGCCGAGACACTCGCCGACTCGGCGACGAAAGCGTTGAGTTCGGAGAAGCCGAGCATCGGGTTGAAGCGGCGCTCGAACCCGATCGTCGTGGAGGCCTTCGAGCTCATCGACTTGCCGCAGAGGGAGCCTGCGACATGGCCCGGATAGACCTCGACGCCGTCCGAGAGGCTCAACAAGCGTCTCAGAGAGTCGAAGAGACACGCGGCGCCCTCGCTTGCCCCCATAGCGAGATCCGGCCGTGCCGCGTCGCCGACGAACAGCGAGTCGCCCGTCAGCACGAGCCACGGCTCGTCTGCGCGCGAGCGGTCGATCACGGCGAGCGCGCAGTGCTCGGACCTGTGGCCCGGCGTGTGGAGGCAGCGCAGCGTCACCTCACCGACGTCGAACGTGTCGCCGTCGTTCATCGAGTCGTGCTCGAACGTCACGTCTGACGCGGGATGGATGCTGATCGGCACCCCGAGCTCGAGCGCGAGCCGGCCGTGCCCGGACACGTGATCCGCATGCGTGTGGGTCTCGATCACCCGAACGATCGAGACATCCCGGCGAGCGGCTTCTTCGAGCAGCGGCTCGATCGCAAGTGGAGGATCGACGACGACCGCTTCACCTGCTGCCTCGCACCCGACGAGATATGACGCGCAGCCCAGATCGTCGTTCACGAACTGCGTGAAGATCACGGCGGCGACCGTACCAGCGGATTCCGCTATCCCGAGTGAAGTGCCCCCGGGTCGCTTTCTTTCGAGCCACGGAGGCGACGAGGGCGATGCGCTCTACAGGCCGAGCTGCCTTGCGATCACCATGCGCTGGACGTCGTTCGTACCCTCGCCGATCTCGAGGATCTTCTGGTCGCGGTAGAGACGCGAGATCGGGAACTCGTCGGTATAGCCGTAGCCGCCGTGGATCTGAAGGGCCTCGTTCACGACTCGGTGCGACAGCTCTCCCGTGTAGAGCTTCGCCATCGCTGCCTCCAGCGCGAACGGCCGACCGCGATCCTTGAGCCAGGCGGCGCGGTGAACGAGCTGGCGTCCGGCGGCGATCTCGACGGCCATGTCGGCGAGCCTGAACGAGACAGCCTGGAAGCGGCCGATCGGCTTGCCGAACTGGACGCGGTCCTTCGCGTAGGCGAGTGCGAGCTCGTAGGCGCCTTGCGCGAGCCCGACACCCATCGCGGCGACCGAGATCCGGCCGCCGTCGAGGATCTCGAGGAACTGGACGAAGCCCTTCCCGCGCTCGCCGAGCAGGTGATCCTCCGGAACGACGCAGTCCGTGAAGGTCAGCGCGCGCGTGTCGGAGGCTTTCCAGCCGAGCTTGTGGATCGGCGCCGACAGCTCGTAGCCGGGCGTGCCGTTCTCGACCACGATGTTCGAGATCTCGTCCTCACCCGTACGAGCCGTGATCGTCACGCCCCACGTGAGCTCGGTGCCGGCGTTCGTGATGAACATCTTCGAGCCGTTGACGACCCAGTCGCCGTCGCGCAGCTCGGCGCTCGTGCGGGTCGCGCCGGCGTCGCTGCCAGCGTCCGGCTCGGTCAGTCCGAACGCGGCCAGCCGTCGCCCGCTGGCGAGATCGGGCAGCCAGCGCTCCTTCTGCTCGTCGCTCCCGAAGAGGAAGATCGGCATCGTTCCAAGTGAGGTGTGGGCAGCGACGGTGATCGCCACGGACGAGTCGACGCGCGTCAGCTCCTCGATCGCGAGCGCGTAGGCGAGCGTATCGCCGCCGCCGCCGCCGAAGCGGTCCGGGATCGGGATCCCCATCAGCCCGAGCTCGGCCAGCTCGGCGACGAGCTCGGTCGGAAAGCGGCTCTCGCGGTCGAGCTCCTCGGCGAGGGGCGCCACCCGCTCGTTCGCAAACGCGCGGACGGTGTCGCGGAGCAGCTCGTGCTCGGGGGCGAGATCGAGATCCACGGCGGCGGGGATGCTACCCGCGCCCGTGCGAGGTCAAGCGCGCGGCGGCAGCCCGTCCGGCAGCGCGAGGCAGACGCCGAGCTTCCACAGCGCGTCGTGGAGGTCGTAGAAGTCGTCTCGTTGCGCGGCCGCCGCCGCCGACCGGTCATCCGCCAGTTCCGCGATCATGCGACGTGGTAGTCGAAGAGCTATCCCGTCGAAGCGAGGATCAGCCGGGGCGGAGATCATCCGAACCCTGGCCCGATGAGGCGGGCGAGAAACCGGTGTCAGACACCGAATCCGTCAAGTCGGATTCGTGCCGATTCCGTGCCAGTCCTTCCACAGCCAACCGCCACGCGTGCCGCGGTTCGCTGCGAGCTCGGGAGCTAGGCTGGCCGCATGACGAGAACGCTCATCGTCTCCGCCGTGCGCACGCCCTTCGCCAAGCTCGGCGGTGGGCTCGCGAAACACACCGCGTCCGGGCTCGGCTCGCACGCGATCCGCGCAGGCCTCGAGCGGATCGACGTGGATCCCGCCGAGTTTGGCTATGTCGTGAGGGGCCAGTTCTTGCGGGCTGGCGCGGGGCAGGCTCCTCCCCGGCAGGCGGCAGTTGGAGCGGGGATCCCGAAAGACGTACCGGCCGACAGCGTCAACAAGGTCTGTGCCTCATCGATCAGAGCGATCGAGCTCGCCGACCTGATGATCCGCGCCGGTCAGCACGAGCTCGTCGTCACCGGCGGGATGGAGTCGATGTCTCAGGCTCCGTACCTCCTTCGGAAAGGACGCTTCGGCTACCGCCTCGGACACGGAGACGTGCTCGATCACATGGTGCTCGACGGTCTCACGTCCACGTTCGACGGCATGCACATGGTGGAGCAGGCATCCGCGGTCTCGCGCGAGCTCGGGATCAGGCGAGAGGAGCAGGACGCCTGGGCCGTCCGGTCGCACCATCGTGCCGCGGCAGCACAGGAAAACGGGCGTTTCGCGTCCGAGCTCGTCCCCGTCGACCACGTGGTCGCCGACGAGGGCATCCGACCCGACACCTCGCTGGCGAAGCTCGCGGCGCTGAAGCCGGTGTTCGATTCCGACGGAACGACGACCGCGGGCAACGCCCCCGGCGTGAACGACGGTGCCTCGTGCGTGATCGTCTGCTCGGAGCGGTTCGCCCAGGAGCGGGGGCTCGAGCCGCTAGCAACGATTCTCGGTCACGCGTACGTTGCCGACGACTTCGCGTACCTGGCTCGGACGCCCGCGCGTGCCGCCGAGCGCGTCCTCGCCGCCACCGGGAGCGCGATGGCCGACGTGCGGCGGGTCGAGATCAACGAAGCATTCGCGTCGGGCGCCTCGAACTCGACCCGGATGCTCGGCGCCGACGAGGAGATCGTCAACGTCAACGGCGGCGCGATTGCGCTCGGCCATCCGCTCGGGGCGTCCGGCGGAAGGATCGTCGCGACGCTCGTCCACGAGCTACGGCGGAGCGGAGGGGGACTCGGTCTCGCCGCGATCTGCTCCGGTGGCGGCCAGGGCGACGCGCTCCTCCTCGAGGTGTGATCGCTCTCGGATCGAGGCTCGCCGGCGTCGCGCTCTTCTGCGCGCTGGTCCTGCCGATCGCCGCTGGCGGCGAGACGCCGACCTGTCCGAACGTCCCGCTCTCGGAACGACTCGTCGCCTCCGACGTCGCATTCGTCGGCAGGCTCGTGGTGGCGCGTTCGGGTGAACGGTCTCGGCTGTACCGGTTCGTCGTCGACCAGAACGTGAAAGGCACCACGGGTCGCGAGGTCGACGTCCGAGCCGCTGCGCTGACCGACAGCCGTGGCACGCCACTCGCCCGCGATGTCGCCGTCGGTGTGCTCGCTCGGCTCGACGGAGGCGCGATCGTGACCGATGCGTGCG
>JBPCLB010000171.1:0-2645 GCA_051003695.1 Gaiella sp.
GCAATTTCGTGCGCCCGGATCTGTCCGAGTATCCGGCGTTGCCACGACAACGGTCGACTCGCGTTGCATCGCACGAGTGCTCGTAGTACGCATTGTGGTACGATGTCGGTCATGCCGCGCACAGTGCAGGCTCGGCTCGACGAGCGCTCCGAGAGCGATCTCGCTTTGCTTCGCAACGAAGGTCACAGCGACTCGGAGGCGGTTAGGCTTGCGTTGCATGAAGCTGCCGAGCGCCGGCGGCGCAGGAGCGCCTTGCGGCTCGAAGCCCAGGCTGCGACGATCGATCCAGCCGATCTCGCGGACGCACGCCGGCTGCGCGCCGAGCTGGACGAGCTCGCAGTCGCCTGGGTCGGCACGGAGTAGCGCTTGGTCAGAGGCGAGGTCTTTCGCTTGCGAGCTCCCCGGCGGGCACGCGGTTCCGAGCAGCGTGGCGCACGCTTTGCGGTCGTCCTCCAGGCAGACGAGCTGCTCGCGCTCTCGACCGTGCTCGTCGCGCCGACCTCGGTGTCGGCGCCGGCTCGTTCTTTTCGCCCGACGATCGAGCTCGCGGGCTCGGAAACGCGCGTCCTCGTCGAGCAGACGACGGCGGTCAGCGCCGACCGGCTCGGCGACTCTGTCGGCCGCCTCGGCGCGGCCGAGTTACGTGACGTCGATGACGCCCTGGCGCTCGTGCTCGGGCTCTGAGCTTCAAGCCTGACGAATCAGGCGCGGGGGTCGCCCGACCGCGTGGCCGCCTGACTTCGGGCCTGGCACGGTGGGGAAGCGGAAGTCGAGCGGTGGCCGGCCCGGCTGCACGACCCACGCGTGTCCGGTCAGTCCCGAGGTCAACGCCACCCACGCCGCCTCGTCGACCTCGGCCGGCTCGAGGAGCGGGAACGACGCGGCCACGAGCGCGGCCCGAGCCTCGTCCGTGAGCATCTGCGTGTCGGCGATCCCCTGGCAGATCGCGTTGATCGCAAGCCCACGTCGCTCGAGCGTGGGGGCGGCGCTGCGCACGAAGCCCACGACCGCGTGCTTGGAGGCCGCGTAGATCGGGTCGCTCTCCATCGCCGTGAGCCCGGCCAGCGAGGCCGTGCAAAGAATCCGGCCGCCAGAGGGCATCACGCGGGCGAGCCGGCGCACCCCGAGCACGACTCCGTCGAGGTTGACCGCGACGGTGCGCCGGTAGTCGTCGTACACGAACTCGGCGGGATCGGCCGGGCCGCCGAGCACACCGGCGTTGAGCACCGCGATCTCCGTCGGCCCGACGGCGTCCCACGCGTCGGGGTCCGTGACGTCGAAGCCGGTCGTGAGGTCGAGACTGGCGACATCGACGTCCTCGGCTCGCAGCCGCGCGACGATCGCGGCGCCGAGCCCGGACGCGCCACCCGTCACGATCGCCTTCACGGAACCAGCACGACCTTGCCGGTCGAGCGGCGTTCCTCGACGAGCCGGTGGGCCTCGGCAACCTGGTCGAGAGGGAAGCTCGCGCCGACGACCGGATGCAGCTCTCCGGCCGCCCAGAGCCGGACGAGGTCGCCGAGTGCGAGGTGGACGAGATCGGCGCGACGCTGCATCAGCCGGCCGAGGTAGAAGCCGCAGACACCGACGTTGCGTCCGACGAGCCTGGCGGGATCGACAGGCTGCCACATCCCGCCCGCATAGCCGACCGCGACAGCGACACCGAGCGGGTGGAGCAGTTGAAGAGCCTGGGCGAACACATCGCCGCCGACGAGGTCGAACACGACGTCGACCGGGTCGAGCGACTCGATCGCCTCGTAGGTCACGACCTCGACCGCTCCGAGCGAACGCGCCAGCTCATACTTCTCCTCCGATCCCACGGCTGCGACCACGTCTCCGCCGAGCACTCGCGCGACCTGGACGGCTGCGGAACCCACACCGCCGGCCGCGGCGGTGACGAGCACCCGCGTACCCGCTCGCACCGAAGCCTGCCGCGTCAGCGGGAGCCACGCGGTCAGAAACGCCATCGCGAACGCGGCGCCCTCCTCGAACGACGCGCTCTCGGGCAGCTCCACGAGCCACTCGTCGTCGATCGCCACCCGCTCCGCGTAGCCACCGCCACCCTCGGTCACGAGGGCGAGCACCCGCCTGCCGTCGTGGGTCGTGCCCGAGATCTCCATGCCCGGCACCCACGGGAGCTTCGGCGCCTGCGGATAGAGCCCGCGCCGGATCAGGATCTCGGCGTAGTTGACCGCGGCCGCGCCGACCTCGACGAGGCTTTGCCCTTCCTCGACCGGAGGGTCGGGAAGCTCACGCACGACGAGAGCTTCGGGACCGCCGACCGAGTCGATGAGAACCGCGCGCACGGTCTAGCGGCCAGCGAAGCGGGGCGCTCGCTTCTCGATGAACGCCATCACGCCCTCGCCGCCGTCCTCGGAGCGCAGACAGCGGAGGAATGCCTCCGACTCGCGGCGCAAGCCCTCCTCGAGTGACAGATCGCGTGTCGTGCGGGCGAGCTCGCGCAGGGTCGAGACGGCATGGGGAGCTTGTGCAGCGATCTGCTTAGCGACGGCGAGAGCTGCCTCGTTCAGCTCTTCGTGGGGAACGACGCGCTCGACGAGTCCCCACGCGAGTGCCGTCTCGGCATCGATGGGCTCGCCGGTGAGGTTGAGCAGCATCGCCCGTCCCTGCCCGACGAGTCGTGG
>JBPCLB010000172.1:0-10169 GCA_051003695.1 Gaiella sp.
CAGGTAGTGCGGGCCGGTGCGTCCGGTGCCTGGCTTCAGCCAGGCACCTTCGTCCGCGTCCCCGCTCACCCCGCAGCCTCCCACACCCGCTCG
The DNA here is from genome assembly GCA_051003695.1 of Gaiella sp. Lineage (GTDB taxonomy): Bacteria > Actinomycetota > Thermoleophilia > Gaiellales > Gaiellaceae > Gaiella. Next base: position 94 of record JBPCLB010000172.1, read on the forward strand.
GGTGTCATCGGCAGCGCGGCCACCCGCGCCCCGATCACCTTCGCGATCCCGTTCGCGATCGCGCCCGCGGTCGGCACGCACGGGGGCTCGCCGACCCCCTTCGAGCCCTTCGGTCCGGCGTTCGGTGTGTCCGTCTCGATCCACGCGATCTCGATCGCCGGCGCGTCCGCGGCCGTCACGAGCTTGTAGTCGGTCAGATACGCATTGCGATGGCGACCGTTCTCGTCGAGCTGGGTGCCCTCGGTGAGCGCCTGCCCGATCCCCATCACGACACCACCGTAGACCTGGCCGTCCGCTCCGGCCCGGTTGAGGATCCGGCCGCAGTCGTGCGCGGCTGCGACCCGCAGCACGCGAACGACCCCGGTTCCGCGATCCACCTTCACATGCGCGGCGTGGGCGATCAGCTGCGGGGCGTGGAAGGACTCGAGCCCCAGCCGCCCGACACAACCCTCGGCTGCCGCTTCGGGCGACTCCGGTAGCTCGCCGGCGCCTTTCCCGTGGAAGGTGCCCGAGCCCGCGAGCTCCACGATCGTAACCGCCTTGTTGGGTGAGCCTTTCACCCGCGCCTCTCCCGCGACGAGCTCGAGGTCGTCGCGCGATGCCTCGAGGTGCTCGGCTGCGGCCTCGAGCAGCTGCTCCCGCACCTCGATCGCGGCGGCGATCACCGCCCGCCCGTTGTTGAACGTCGTCTGCGATCCGCAGGAACCCATGTCGAACGGGGCGGCGTCGGTGTCCTGGTAGAGCAGAGAGAAGTCCTCGGCGCGCATCCCGAGCTCCTCCGCGACGTAGCCGGGCAGCGCCATCACGGCGCCGGTCCCGTTCTCCTGCGCCCCGGTGACGATCGTGCCGGTGCCGTCGGGATTGAGCTTCACGTACGCGCCGCTCTTGGAGGCGAAGCACGGCCACCACCCACAGGCGACGCCGATCGCCTCGTCCTCCGGAAGCTCGTCGTCGTACCCGATCAGCTCGACCGCTCGCTCCAGGGTCTCCCTCATCGCGATCCGCTCGAGTACCTGCCCGGTCGCCGTGACGTCGCCGTCCTCGATCAGCGTTCGCCGGCGGAGCTCCACGGGATCGAGCCCGAGTGCCTGCGCGAGCTCGTCCATGTGCTGCTCGAGCGCCCAGCAGACTTGGGGTGCCGTCGGGGCGCGGATCGACGACGACGGCTGATTGTTGGAGTAAACGAGCGACGATTCGACCTTCACGGTCTCGAGCACGTAGGGCCCGAGCGCGTGCATCGCGGCCATCTGCGCGAAGAAGCCGCCCTCGCCGCAGTAGGCGCCCTTGTCGAGCACGAGCCGCGCGCGCCGCGCGAGGAGCGTTCCATCCTTGCGTGCTCCCGTCTCGAGCTCGATCACCATCCCCTCGCGCCGGTGACCAACGGCGAAGAACTCCTCGCGACGCGAGAACACGAGCTTGACCGGTCGTCCCGCCGCCCGCGCGAGCGCGGCGACGTGGCCCTCGAAGTGGAAATCGCATTTGGCGCCGAACCCGCCACCAAGCAGCGGGACGATCACCCGGACGTGCGACTCGGGGAGCTGCAGCGTGTACGCGACGCCGGCGCGTGCGGCGTACGGCACCTGCGTGGAGCTCCAGACGGTGACCTTGTCGCCGTTCCACTGCGCGACGACCGCCCGCGGCTCGATCGGCACGCCCTGGACGGGATCGGTCACGTAGCGACCCTTGACCACGACATCAGCCGTCGCCATCGCCGCATCGGCGTCGCCCGACACGATCGTCGAGAAGCCGAGCGTGTTGCGGTCGCGCACGAGGCTCTCGTCCGCCTCGTAGCCCTCCCAGCCGGGATGGACGAGCGTTGCGTCGTCCTCGAGCGCTGCCTCGAAGTCCGTGACCACGGGCAGCGGCTCGTACTCGATCTCGATCAGGGCCGCCGCGCGCTCGGCGATCTCCGCCGTGGTCGCCGCAACCCCTGCGACGATGTCGCCTTCGAACCGCACGGTGTCACGCGCGAACAAGCGCCGGTCCTTGACCATCCCGCCATAGAGCACGTCTGGGACGTCCTCGTGCGTGACGATTGCGAGAACCCCGGGTAGCGCCCGCGCCTCGTCCGTGTCGATGCGAACGATGCGTGCGTGGGTGTGGTCGGCGTAACGGAACTTGGCCACGAGCTGGCCGGTCAGCGTGAGGTCGGCGGTGTACCGCCCCGCACCCGTCACCTTCTCCTTGCCGTCCGGGCGGATGAACGCCCGTGGCCGGTCGACCGTCGCCATGCGTCTACCTCCGTCGCTACCTCGAAGCCCCGAGACTATGCGATTAGTCGAGACCGAGGAGTGCGATACCGACGACCACGAGGCCGGCGCCGGCGAGGCGCCAGCGGCTGACCCGCTCCCGGAGCAGCCACGCTGCGAGCGCGGTCGCGATCACGACGCTCGTCTCCCGCACCGCCGCGACCGACGCGGCCGAGGCGCGTTGCAGGGCGACGAGCACGAGTGCGTAGGCTGCGAACGACAGAATGCCCGCCAGCGCCGGGAGCACCAGGCGCTGCTCGCGGACCCGGCGCCCGCCGGCGAAGACGACGAAGCCGACCAGGTAGCCGAGTGCGGCGGGAACCATGCTGAGCTCGAGGTAGACGAGCGGCGGCGCATAGCCCACGCCATGCGCATCGATCAGCGTGTAGGTCGCGATGCACGCCGCGACCCCCAGTGCGAGCAGCGCATCGCGCGGATCGGCGTCCCCCTTCGGGCCTCGTACGAGAAGGACGCCACTCGCCACGACGACGACACCGAGCGCCTGCGCGACGGACGCACCCTGCCCGACCGCAAGCGCGCCCGCTGGAAGCACGAGCACCGGGGCGAGCCCTCGCGCGAGCGGGTAGACGAACGAGAGGTCGGCCCGCCGGTAGGCGGTCGCGAGCAGCCCGAAGTAGAGGAGCTGGAGAAGCGAGGTGACCGCGACGAACGGCCAGACCCGCGAGTCGATCTCCCAGACCGCGACGGCGACCGGCGCGAACACCACCACCGGCGCGCAGAGAGCGACCGCGGTCGCCGCCTGTGGATCGCGCTCACGCGCGAGGAGCAGGTTCCAGAGGGCGTGCAGGAACGCAGCTCCGAGCGCGAGCAGGAGCGCGGAGATCGGCATCCTGGCGGGACAGTAGGCTGGCGCCTCGATGCCCGCTGTGCGAGCCGTCGCCTTCGACTTCAACGGGACGCTCTCCGACGACGAGCCCTTGCTCTGCGAGATCTACCGGGAGCTCTTCGCCGAGCAGGGCAAGCCGCTCGCCGCGCAGACGTATTACGACGTCCTCGCGGGCAACACCGAGGAGGCGATCATCGGCGGCTGGCTCGGGGTTGAAGGCGATCGACTCGCAGCGCTCGTTGCCGAGCGGATCGATCGCTACCGCCGGCGGACAGCCGGCGGAGCAACCGTCGACGAAACGGTTCGGGCGGCGGTGCGGTACGCGAGCCGGCGTGTCCCGGTCGCGGTGGTCTCGGGTGCCTTCCGCGCCGAGATCGAGCCCGTGCTCGAAGGGGCCGGGCTCGCAGGCAGCTTCTCGATGCTCGTCACCGCGGACGACGTCGTTCGCGGCAAGCCGGATCCCGAGTGTTACCAACTCCTCGTCCGCCGGCTCGGCGATGGGATCGAGTCGAGCCACGTGCTCGTGTTCGAGGACACCGAGGCCGGCGTGACGGCTGCGGCGGATGCGGGCTGCTGCTGTGTCGCCGTGCTGGGGACGATGCCGGCGGAACGACTCACGCGGGCAGAGGAGTGCGTGGAGGGGATCGACGTCCCGTTGCTCGAACGTCTGCTCGCATGACCCCGTGGGTCATCGCGCACCGGGGTGCGTCAGCCGACGAACAGGAGAACACGCTACCCGCCTTCGAGCGGGCGATCGAGGACGGCGCAGACTACGTCGAGCTCGACGTCCAGCTCTCGGCGGACGGCAAGGTGGTCGTCTTCCACGACCTCGACCTCGATCGGTTGACCGCGCTGCGCGGTCCGCTGCGCCGACGCCCGCTCGCCGAGTTGCGCGAGGTTGGGATCGCGACGCTCGCCGAGGCGGTGGAGCTGACTCGTGGGCGAGTGACGCTGATGGTGGAGCTGAAGAGCGCGCATCTCTACCGGCGTCGCGACCTCGTCGGGTCGACGCTCGCGCTGCTCGACGACGAGGACGTGGTCATCTCGTTCGAGCGGCGAGCGCTGCTCGAGGCGTTGGGGCGACGCCCGGGCCTGCGCGTACTGCAACACGTGGGCTACGGTGTCTCGATCCGGCGTGCGGCCGAGTACGCCTGGGCGGTGGGCTTTCACAACCCGCGCGTCACGGCTCGCGGGGTCGCGCGCGCACGGACGCTGGGGTTGGCGACGACCGTCTATACCGTCAACGACCCGATCCGGATGCGGCAGCTCGCCGGGCTCGGCGTCAGCGGAATCTTCAGCGATCGTCCGGCATTGCTGCGAGAGACGCTACGTTCTCGACGCCTTCGAGGCTGAGCAATCTCGCGGAGCTCGCGGGGAACCGGAGGGTGACCCGCGCCCCGACGGGCAGGCCGCCCGCCCGCTCGGCGGAGAGATCCGCCGTCCACTCGCTCGGCCCGGCGAGCACGCGGAGGCGCGTGACCGAGCCGAGAAACGTCTGCGAGACGACCGCCCCGTCGAGGCCGCCATCGTTCGTCGAGCCCGTGGCCTGCACCTCGACGGTCTCGGGCCGCACGAGCAGTAGCACACGCTCGCCCCGGGCCCGTCCGCGCGCGGCGTCGACGGCGAGCCGCGACGCGCCATAGTCGACGGCACCTGCCTCCGAGTCCGAGACGGTCGACTCGAGGCGATTCATCGTGCCGACGAACTGGGCGACGAAGGGCGTCGCTGGAGCGCCGTAGATGTCTGCCGGTGTGCCGATCTGGTCGATCTGGCCGTTTGCGAGCACCGCTACGCGATCCGAGATCGAGAGCGCCTCCTCCTGATCGTGCGTGACGTAGATCGTCGTGATCCCGAGGCTCGTCTGGATCCGGCGGATCTCCTCGCGCAGCTGCACGCGCACTTTTGCGTCGAGCGCCGAGAGAGGCTCGTCCAGGAGCAGCAGGCGCGGCTGGATCGCAAGCGCGCGCGCGAGCGCGACGCGCTGCTGCATCCCACCCGACAGCTGGTGCGGGTACCGATCGGCCGCATCCGCGAGACCGACGAGGTCGAGCAGCTCGAGCGCCTTCGCGCGGCGCTCGACGCGCGAGCTCTTTCGGACTCGGAGCCCGAACTCGACGTTGCGCACCGCGGTCATGTTCGGGAAGAGGCTGTACGCCTGGAACACCATCCCGATGTCGCGCCGGTTCGGCGGGACGCCCGTGACGTCCTTGCCGTCGAGCGTGATCGCCCCCGAGCTCGGACGATCGAAGCCCGCGATCAGCCGTAGCGCTGTCGTCTTGCCGCATCCCGACGGACCGAGGAAGGAGACGAACTCACCACTCTCGATCGCGAGGTCGATCCCGGCGAGAGCGACGACGTCGCCGAATCGGCGGTGCAAGCCTTTGAGCTCGACGCCCGCCACTGCTACCTCGCGCCCCCGACTTGGGGGTGGCGGCCGCGTCCGACGGCGAGCAGGGCGAGCATCGCCGCCCACGTGATCCCGAACGCGACGAGGGTCAGCGCGGCGGCCGCGTAGGCCTTGTTCTGGTTCACGTACTGGATGTGCACCGGGAAGGTCTTGAACTGCGCGAGGCTGGCGATCGTGAACTCGCCCATCACGATCGCGAGCGTCAGGAAGGAGCCGCCCAGCGCGGCGGCCCGGATGTTCGGCAGGATCACGCGGAAGAGCGTCGTCGGCCAGCCGGCGCCGAGGCTCTGTGACGCCTCGGTCAAGGTGTGGACGTCGATCGAGCGGAACCCCGTGTCGAGCGAGAAGTACATGTAGGGGAACGCGAGGATCACGTAGGCGGTGGCGAGGAACCCGTAGGGCTCCGCATAGAACCAGATCGGCGTCCCGCGGTACACGTCGAGCAGACCGACGACGAGGATGATCGGTGCGACGACGAACGGCACGAGCGCGAGGAACCCGATCAGCGGGCGCAGACGAGGCACCTTGAGATGCACCCAGTACACCGTCGGGACGAGCAGCGCGAGCGTGAACAGGATCGTCTCGGTCGCGATCACGAGGCTCAACCTGATCGTCTTCCAGAACTCGGGGTCGTCGAAGACGACGCCGTAGTTCCCGAGCGTGCAGCACTTCGCCGTCTGGTCGCTCTTCAGGCTGAAGAGCAGCGTCGCGACGAGCGGAATCAGGAAGTACGCCGCGCCGACGAGGAGCCAGAGCACGGCGGACGGGGCGATGAACCGGCGCGGCGTCACCGCATCCACCGTGAGGTGACCCGCTGGAGCGGGATGTACGCGAGCATCATCAGCCCGAGGACGACGAACATCCCGAAGGCGAGCGCCTGGCCCAGATGCGGATCGTCGAGCACGTCGCCGGAGAGGACGAAGCCGATCTGAATCGGCACGAGGCCGACGCTGCCGCCCGTGAGCCCGTACGCGGTCGCGTAGGCGGCGAACGCATTCCCGAAGAGCAACACCATCGCGCTGAGCAGCGACGGCAGCAGGATCGGGCCGCCGATCAGGCGCCAGAATTGGAACGAGCTCGCGCCGAGGCTCGCCGACGCCTCGCGCCACTCGCGCCGCAGCCCGTCGATCGCCGGCGCGATCACGAGGATCATCAGCGGGATCTGGAAGTAGAGGTAGACGATCTCGATCCCGGTCTTCGAGAAGAGCGAGAAGCCGTGGTCGTAGGGATTGACGCCGAGCTGCTCGGTCATGAACTGGGTTACGACCCCGATCGTGCCGAGCGTCGCGATGAACGCGAACGCGAGCGGGATCCCGGCGAAGTTCGCTGCGACACCGGAGAACGTCGTCAGTGCCGCACGCAGCCACCGCGGTGTGCCGTCACGGAGCGCCGAGTACGCGATCAGCAGCCCGAGCGCCCCGCCGAGCAGCGCAGTCACGAGGCTCACTTCGACGCTGTTCTTGAACGCCGTCCGGTACGGCTCTTCGAAGAGCCGGTCGATATTGCCCAGCGTGTAGCCGCCGCTCTTCGACTCGAATGCGCCGACGAGGACGTTCGCGGCGGGGAGCAGCAGGAACGCGGTCGCGTAGGCGAGAAACGGCAGAACGCCGAGCCAGGCGAACGAGAAGCGCCTCTCCCGACCCACACGCGCGGGCGCGGGCCGGGAGAGGTCGTCCTGCGGAACCGAGGTGCTTACGAGCCGACCTTCTTCGGCCAGTCGGTGCTGACGGTCGCCCGCGCCTTCGTGATCTGGGACACGCTCGCGAACCGCACCTTCGAGTACGTCGCCGCACTCGGCAAAGCGCTGAGCAGCGCCTTCGGCACGACCTTGCGTGCGACGAGATCGTTGAACAGCGCCGGATGGGCGAACCCCTTCAGCCAGAGCAGCTGGCCCTGGTCGGAGTAGAGGAACTCCTGCCACAGGCGAGCGGCCCACGGGTGCGGCGCGCTCGCGTTGATCGCCTGGCAGTAGTGGGCGCCGTATACCGCATCGGAGGGCACCACCGTCCGGATCTTCGCGGCCGGGAAGTTCTTCCCGTACGCGAGGTTGAGATAGTCCCAGTCGATCGTGATCGGGGTCTGACCCGAGGCGATCGTCTGTGGAGTGGCCTGCACCGGGAGAAAGTTTCCCGCGCTCTTCAGCTGCGCGAAGAAGTCGATTCCGGGGCCGATGTCGCCGATCGAGCCGCCGTTCGCGATCGAGGCGGAGAACACGCCGGCGACTGCCGAGCCCGACGAGAGCGGGCTGCCGTTGAGCGCGACCTTGTTCCGATACTCGGGCTTGAGCAAGTCCTTCCAGCTGCGGGGCACGTTGCTCACGACGGCTGTGTTGACGCCGAACGAGACGACGCCCCAGTAATCGCCGACCCAGAAGCCGCGGCCGTCCTTCATCGCCCGCGGGACCTTGCGGAAGTTCGTCGTGTAGTACTTGGCGTAGAGCCCTTCGTTCGCACCGACGATCGCGAAGGTCGGGCTGACGTCGAGCACATCGGGCGCGCGGGGGTCACCCTTGAGCGAGCGAACCGCCTGGTTCTCCTGCGCCGACGACGCGTCGGGATCGGCGCTCGTGATCGGGATCCCGTACTTCCTCGAGAACGTGCTGATCACCTCGCCGTAGTTCGACCAGTCCGGCGGCAACGCGATCACGTTGAGGCGACCTTCCTTCTTCGCCTCGGCGACGATCTCGCTGAGCTTCGCGGTGCGGCCGAGCAGTGGCGGATCTGCCAGCGCGGCACGACGTGCGCCGAGCGCAGCCGCCGGCGTGGCGAGAATCGTCAGCCCGGCACCGGCGACCAGCCCTCGCCGGAGCAGGGTGCTCCGGCTCACCTTCGCGTCGCCGAGACGGCGCAGGAACTCGTACTCCTGCTCCTGAAAGTCTTCCATGACACCTCCGATCGGGGAAGCGCGATCGTACGAGGCCACGGAGCCGGATGCAATACGCTCGCGGTGACCAATGGGTCTCTGGACGGTGAACGGCGAATGGCTGGCGTGGACGGTTCTGTACCCGCTCTGACCGAACGGGCTCGCTCACTCGAGCAGCTCGCGACCCGCTCGTTCGACTTGCTCGTCATCGGCGGTGGAATCGTCGGTGCCGCGACCGCCGCACATGCAGCCCGCGAGGGACTTGTCGTCGCGCTCGTCGACGCAGGTGATTTCGGGTCGGGCACGTCGAGCGCCTCGTCGAAGCTGATCCACGGTGGGCTCCGCTATCTCCGGCTCGGCGACGTCCGTCTCGTGCGAGAGGCGCACCACGAGCGGCGCACGCTCTCGCACGTGGTCGCGCCGCACCTCGTCCACCGCCTGCCGTTCCTGCTGCCGCTGTACCGAGGTGGTCCGTTCCGCCCCGCATTCGTGCAGAGCGGGATCCTGCTGTACTCGGCGCTCGCCCGATCGAGGCTCAACTGGCTCGTCGCGCCGGAGCGGGCTCGCGGACTCGTCCCCGCCTTGCAGACCGAGCAGCTCCGCTCGTGCGCCCTCTACGCCGATGCCTGGACGGACGACGCCCGCCTGTGCCTCGCAAACGTCCGCGCGGCGGCCGAGCACGGCGCGACCGTCGTCAACCGGGCCGAGGTCGTCGCGCTCCGTCGCACCTCACACGGACTCGTGGGTGCAGACGTCGACGTCGACGGCTCGACAGTCGCGGTCACCGCGCGGGTGATCGTCAACGCCGCCGGACCCTGGGTCGACGCTGTCCGCCGGCTCGAGGATGCGCGCGCGGGCACGTCCGTGCGGCTGAGCAAGGGCGTTCACGCCCTCGTTGCCGGCGGCGGCGACTGGACGGCCGCGTTGACGATCCCGCAGGACGACGTGCGGGTGACCTTCGCCGTGCCGTGGTACGGATCGCTGCTCCTGGGGACGACCGATACGGACTACGAGGGTGACCCCGCAGCCGTGCGGGCCGAGCTGGCGGAGCTCGAGCAGATCCTCGCTGAGGCCGCCGTCGCGCTTCTCGACCTCCCGACCGATCCGAGCCAGGTCGCGGCGTCCTATGCCGGGCTGCGAGTTCTGCCCGCGGGCGACGGGCGGACGGCTTCGGCGCGACGCGAGACTGTTTTCTCGCTCGGATCGGGCGGCATGTTGAGCGTCGCCGGTGGCAAGCTCACCACCTATCGTCGCATCGCACTCGAGGCACTCGAGCGCATCCGCGGAGAGCTCCACCTGCGCTCGGTCGACACCCGTCCTTGGCCACTGCCGGGCGCGACCGGAGCCGTTCGGCTGCCGCTCCGACTCGAGCCGGAGGTCGCGACGCATCTGGCACAGCTCTACGGCAGCCTCGCTGCCGAGGTGCTCGCGCCGGCACTCGAAGACCCGAGTCTGCTCGAGCGCCTCCATCCAGGCGGTCCGGACATCGCGGCACAGGCGCTCTACGCGGTCACCCACGAGTGGGCCGGGACGGCTGAGGACATCCTTCGGCGCAGGACGACGGTGGCGCTACGCGGGCTCGCGGACGAGCAGGCGCTCGCACGAGCGCAGCTATTTCTCGATCGAGACGCAGTGGAGGCGTCGGGAAGCGGGAACGGGGCAGGCACCCGTGCCCGGCCCCCACCGGGCGACCTGACACCTTCCGGCCCGT
>JBPCLB010000173.1:0-2904 GCA_051003695.1 Gaiella sp.
GCAGAAGATCACCTTCGCCGGCGTCGCCGGCATCGACGAGTCCAATGCCGAGCCGGCCGAGGTCGTCGACTTCCTCAAGACACCCGAGCGCTACCAGCGCCTCGGTGGGCGGATCCCCCGCGGCGTCCTGCTCGCCGGCCAGCCCGGGACGGGCAAGACCCTGCTGGCGCGCGCCGTCGCCGGCGAGGCGGGCGTCCCGTTCTTCTCGATCTCGGGCTCCGACTTCGTCGAGATGTTCGTCGGTGTCGGCGCAAGCCGTGTTCGCGACCTGTTCGAGCAGGCGAAGCTGCACTCGCCCTGCATCATCTTCGTCGACGAGATCGACGCCGTCGGCCGCCACCGCGGCGCCGGTATGGGCGGCGGCCACGACGAGCGCGAGCAGACGCTCAACCAGCTGCTGGTCGAGATGGACGGCTTCGAGACCAACGTTGGTGTCATCGTCATGGCCGCGACGAACCGGCCCGACATCCGCGATCCGGCGCTGCGGCGCCCGGGCCGCTTCGACCGGCAGATCGTCGTCGACCGACCCGACCGCAAGGGGCGCCAGCAGATCCTCGAGGTGCACGCAAAGGGCAAGCCGCTCAGCAAGGAACTCGACCTCGACGTGCTCGCCGCGTCGACACCCGGATTCACCGGCGCGGACCTGTCGAACGTGATCAACGAGGCCGCGCTCCTGGCAGCGCGCCGCGGGCACAAGACGATCGGCCAGAACGAGCTCGAAGAGGGGATCATGCGGGTGATCGCCGGCCCCGAGAAGAAGTCGCGCCTCTTCTCCGAGAAGGAGCGCAAGATCACCGCCTACCACGAGATGGGGCACGCGCTCGTCGGCTACTACCTCGAGGAGACCGACGAGGTGCACAAGATCTCGATCGTCTCGCGCGGCCAGGCGCTCGGCTACACGATCTCCCTACCGACCGAGGATCGCTACCTCACGACCAAGGGCACGCTGATGGATCAGATGGCGATGACCCTCGGCGGTCGGGCGGCGGAGGAGCTCGTCTTCAACGAGGTCACGACCGGCGCCGCAAACGACATCGAGCGGATCACCTCGACGGCGAAACAGATGATCATGCGCTTCGGGATGAGCGAGAAGCTCGGTCCCCGCGTGCTCGGCCGCAACCACGACATGCCGTTTCTCGGGCGCGACATGGGCGCCGAGCCGGACTACTCGGAGGAGATCGCGAAGGAGATCGACGACGAGATCCGACGCGTGATCGAGGAGGCGCACGACATGGCGCGCAACGTGCTGCGCGAGCACATGGAAGAGCTGCACAAGCTCTCGGCGATCCTGATCGAGCGCGAGACGATCGACAAGGATCAGTTCGAGCGGCTGCTCAAGGGCGAGGACGAGGAGGCGGTGTTCGCCGAGGAGGAGGCGCCGACGCCCGAGCCCGAGGCGAGCCCGGAGACCGAGAAGAAGCCGGCGCTCCGTCCGGCCCCGCGGCCGCTCCCGGGTGCAGCGATGCAGCCTCCGCCTGATCCGGCGTAGCTCCGCGAGGTCGGATCGCCGATCGTGGTGTCAGGCGCGAGCGCCAGACCCCACCCGCCCACCCGGCAGAGCTTGCACTGTGTGATCCACGAAGCGAGAAACACGCCCTGATACGACTCGGGCTCGGTGCTACGGTACCCCTTACAGTTGCACAGAAGTAAGGAGATTCAGTCATGGATGTCGCTGCGCGCGTTTCTTCGAAGGGCCAGGTGACGGTTCCCAAGTCGGTGCGGCAGGCGCTTGGACTGGAGGAAGGCGACAGTGTCGTGTTCCGCATCGAGGGCAGCCGGGCGACGCTTGCGCGGACGAGCGACTTGCTCGATCTCGCAGGGATCGTTGACGTGCCCGTAGAGCTGCGCGGAACGCAGTGGCGTCGGATCCGAGATCGCACGCACGCGGGACGCGCGCGCCGCCGTCGGTGAAAGCGTTCATCGACACCAACGTCCTCATCCGCCATCTGACGCAGGATCCGCCCTCCCAAGGAGCTGCGGCGACGTCATTCCTCGCCGCCGCGCACGAGCTGCTCCTTACCGACCTGGTGCTCGCCGAGACCGTCTATGTGCTGGAATCGTTCTCCAAAGTGTCCCGCCGCGAGGTCGCCGCGCTGGCGCGTTCCGTGGTCGCCTTTCCGTCGATCACCACCGATGACGAACCACTCCTGCTCCGCGCGATCGAGGTCTACGAAACCGAGCGTGTCGACTTCGCGGAGGCGTATCTCGTCGCGTGCGCCGAGCGCACCGGGGTCACGACGATCGCGAGCTTCGATCGCAGCATCGACCGCATGCGCACGATCACCCGCATCGATCCGCGCACGACACACGAGTAGGTTCCCAAGACGAGCGACTCACTGTTTGTCTGGTTCGCGAATCCGTGTTGGCTGGAGGCCGATTCACTCGGCCGGGAGGCCAAGCCAGCGCAGACCCGTCACCGTCGCAAAGGAGCGCGCCGCCAGCGTCTTCGCGAGACCGGGCACGTCCTCCAGAAGCACGTGGCCGTCGGCGAGTAACCGAGTAGCACGAGCTCGAGCCGCTCGCGCTTGCCCACGACCGCCCGCTCGATCTCGTCGAGCATCGCGGTTGCGTGAGCGGCGACCGCGCCCAGTTCCACCGGAGGTCCTCGAGCTCGCCGACAATGCGGTCGATCCGATCAACGCTGAAGCCCGGGGCGGCCCTGTTCGGCCGGCGCTGATCGATCGGGGCGGAGCAGGTCCCAGGTCTCTGCCCCGATCGACTCACGCGCTCGCTCGGGGGCACGATCGAGGTCGATGCCCAAGCGGGCGAGCAGCAACCCTCCCGCGATCGGGCGGAGCAATGGTCGTAACCGGAAGTGGACATCGAAGGCCGTCTCGCGCGCCATCGCCACTTCTCGTTCCACCTTGAGCAGCGACGCCGGATGCGACGGCACGGACGCGGGCG
>JBPCLB010000174.1:0-5895 GCA_051003695.1 Gaiella sp.
TCCCCTCCCCGCCGTTGCCCGTCCAGGACACTGTCACGTCATAGGTGCACCTCGCCGAGTATCATCGCGCTCCGACCTGCCGCCGTCACAGCACATTCCACGGATCCAGGAGGCGCAAGCGACCGTCTACCACGTTCTGCGCGAGCTGGTCGAGTACGCGTTGGGGGAAACCACGTTTCCCCCACGGGCCCCCTTCTTCACGAATCGTGGGCTCGGACAGCGTCGAGCCCTCCCGGTCGAGTGAATCGGCCCTCGGGCAGAACGCCGACCCGGGACAACGTGGAATCGCGAGCACGGCGGAGATGCGCCCCGGAGGAGGGTAGTCGATGAGTCCTTTCGTCACGAGCAGTTCCGGGGGCATCGCCCGTGGCGCGTGGTGCGGCACGGTCGCAGCGATGGCGATGAGCGGCGTGCGAGCTTTCACGACGAGCGTGGGGCTCGTCGACAAGCCTCCACCCGACGAGATCGCGACCGAAGGCGCGCCGGCTGTGTTTGCGCGGGTGCCGGTGCGCTACCGAGATGCCTCGATCGAGCTCGCGCACTGGGGCTACGGCGCGGGGATGGGGGTCGCCTACGGCGCGTTACCCGACTCGCTCCGGCGCCGGTCTCTGACAGGCCCCGCCTACGGGCTCGCGATCTGGGCGTTCTTCGAGCGCGGCGTCGCACCCGTGCTCGGTCTGCGCACGCCCCGGGAGCGTCCGTTACGGGAACGGGCCGCGATCGTCGCGGATCACCTGCTGTACGGAGTCGTGGTTGCCGGTCGGCCGCATGGCTCCTGAGCGATGCGCGCCCTGCGGCAGGTTGACGGCGCACCCGCGGCGACAGAGCGAGGGACGCGTCGGGCGTTTGTGTTGATGAAACACAAGCGCCCTACCGCCCGCGACGGCTGAGATCGTTTCTGTCCCGGGCGAGTATCGTCGAAGCGGCGGCGCGGGATCGAACTGATTGCGATGACGATCGACTACGAGAGCTACGACGTACTCACGTTCGACTGCTACGGCACGTTGATCGACTGGGAGACGGGTCTGCTCGTCGGGCTTCGGCGAGCGCTACCCGAGCTCGAGGCAGCGAACGGGGACGAGTTGCTCGAGCAATTCGCGGCGCTCGCGACTCGCGAGGAGCGAGGTCGCTACCAGAGCTATCGCAGCGTGCTCGCTGCCGCTCTGCGCGGCCTCGCCGCAGAGCGCTCGTTGGACCTCGCGGACGACGTTGTTGGTCACTTCGCCGGCGGCGTGGGCGAGTGGCCCGCCTTCCCCGATTCCACCGAGGCTCTGAGGCGTCTCCAGGAGTGCTTCGAGCTCGCAGTCGTCACGAATTGCGACGCTGATCTCTTCGCCGCCTCGAACCGGCGGCTCGGCGTCGAGTTCGACTGGGTCGTGACGGCAGAGCTCGCGCGCGCGTACAAGCCGAGCACAAGGCCGTTCGAGGTCGCATTCGAGACGATCGGTGTGCCGCGCGAGCGCATGCTGCACGTCGCCCAGAGCCTCTTCCACGACCACGTGCCGGCGAAGCAACTCGGTCTCGCGACCGTTTGGATCGACCGTCGTCACGATCGACCCGGCGCGGGCGCCACGCCGCCGGCGCGCGCCTCGCCCGACGCGGCGTTTCCCAGCATGAGCGCGTTCGCCGACGCGGTCGCGGCCAGTCGCTAGCCTGGAAGACGTGCTTTCGAAGAGCCCGGACAGCGACCCCGTCGAGACCCGCGAATGGCTCGACTCGGTCGATGCCGTCGTCGAGGCCGACGGGCGGGAGCGGATGGGGTTCCTGCTCGACGAGACGATCGACCACGCGCAGGAGTACGGCGTCACGGTCTCGGCCGGGCTGAGCACGCCGTACGTCAACACGATCCCCGTCGACGAAGAGCAGCAACTACCCGGCGATCCCGAGCTGGAGCGGCTGGCGACGGCGCTCGTGCGCTGGAACGCGATCGCGCTCGTGCTCCAGGCGAACGCCGAGTCGACGGAGCTCGGCGGGCACATCGCGAGCTACCAGTCCGCCGAGACGCTGTACGAGGTCGGGTTCAACCATTTCTGGCGCGCTCGCTCCGCTGACCAGCCCGGCGACCTGCTCTACATCCAGGGCCACTCCTCGCCGGGAATCTACGCGCGCGCCTTCCTGGAGGGCCGGCTGAGCGAGGAGCAGCTGCGGCTCTTCCGCCAGGAGGTCTCGGGCGGCGGCCTTTCGTCGTATCCGCACCCCTGGCTGATGCCCGACTTCTGGCAGTTTCCGACGGTCTCGATGGGGCTCGGCCCCCTGATGGCGATCTACCAGGCGCGGTTCATGCGCTATCTCGTCGGGCGGGGGATCCTCGAGCCATCCGACCGCAAGGTGTGGGCGTTCATGGGCGACGGCGAGATGGACGAGCCGGAGTCGATGGGGGCGATCTCGCTCGCGGGGCGGGAGCGACTCGACAACCTGATCTTCGTCGTGAACTGCAACCTGCAGCGTCTCGACGGTCCCGTGCGCGGAAACGGAAAGATCATCCAGGAGCTCGAGACCAACTTCCGCGGCGCAGGCTGGAACGTGATCAAGGTGATCTGGGGCTCGAGCTGGGATCCGCTGCTCGAGGCCGACGAGGGCGGCTGGCTGCACCGGCGCATGGAGGAGGCGGTCGACGGGGAGTACCAGACCTTCAAGGCGAACGATGGCGCGTACGTCCGCGAGCATTTCTTCGGTCGCTACCCGGAGACGAGGAAGATGGTCGAGGACTGGAGCGACGATCAGATCTGGCAGCTGCGCCGTGGGGGACACGACCCGCAGAAGGTGTACGCGGCGTACGCGGCGGCCGTGGCGCACACCGAGGAGCCGACCGTGATCCTCGCGAAGACGATCAAGGGGTTCGGGATGGGGATGGCCGGTGAGGGCCGGAACATCACCCACCAGCAGAAGGCGATGAACGACGAGGCGCGGATCGCGATCCGCGACCGGCTCGGGTTGCGGCTCACCGACGAGCAGGCGACCGGCGCGTTCTTCCACCGGCCCGCCGACGACAGCCCTGAGCTCGCCTACCTGCTCGAGCGACGGAAGAAGCTCGGCGGCAGTCTGCCCGCCCGGAACCGCGTGGCCGCGAAGCTGCCGACACCGTCACCGTTCGACAGCGTGCTCGCCGGCAGCGGGGAGCGGGAGAACTCGACGACGATGGCTTTCGTGCGGATCCTGAACGCGCTCGTCCGCGACGAGACGCTCGGACCGCGGATCGTCCCGATCGTCCCCGACGAGTCACGCACGTTCGGGATGGAGGGCATGTTCCGGCAGCTCGGGATCTTCTCCCAGGTCGGCCAGCTGTACGAGCCGGAGGACGCCGGCGACCTGATGTTCTACCGCGAGGACGAGCACGGGCAGATCCTCCAGGAGGGGATCAACGAGGCCGGCGCGTTCTCCTCCTGGGTCGCGGCGGCGACGTCGTACTCGAACCACGGCGAGCCCATGATCCCGTTCTACATCTTCTACTCGATGTTCGGCTTCCAGCGGATCGGCGACCTTGCCTGGGCAGCCGGTGACAGTCGCGCCCGCGGGTTCCTGATCGGCGCGACGTCCGGCCGGACGACGCTGAATGGCGAAGGCCTCCAGCACGAGGACGGGCATTCGCACGTGCTCGCCTCGACGATCCCCAACTGCCGGGCCTACGACCCGACCTACGCGTACGAGCTCGGCGTAATCGTGCGCGAGGGGCTGCGCCGAATGTGCGAGGAGCAGGAGGACGTCTTCTACTACCTCACGGTGATGAACGAGAACTACCGGCAGCCGCCCATGCCGGAGAACGTGGAGGAGGGGATCCTGCGCGGCATGTACCTCGTACGGGAGGCTGCTTCCGACCGCCCGCACCGGGTGCAGCTGCTCGGCTCGGGAGCGATCCTGCGCGAGGTGCTCGCCGGCGCCGAGCTCCTGGAAAGCGATCACGAGGTCGGCGCGGACGTCTGGAGCGTGACGAGCTTCACCGAGCTCCGCCGCGATGGGCTCGAAGTCGAGCGTTGGAATCGCCTGCACCCGACCGAGCCTCCGCGCGAGGCGTACATCGAGGAGCAGCTGCGCGAGCGGGATGGGCCTTTCGTCGCGGCCACCGACTACATCCGCACGTACGCCGACCAGGTCCGCCAGTTCGTGCCTGGCCGCTACACGGTGCTCGGAACGGACGGCTTCGGACGCAGTGACTACCGACGGAAGCTGCGGGAGTTCTTCGAGGTCGATCGCCATCACGTCGCCGTCGCAGCGTTGAGGTCGCTCGCCGAGGACGGGGAGCTTCCGTCTGCCGTTGTGCAGCAAGCCATCGAGCGCTACGAGATCGACACGGAGAGCGAGGCGCCTTGGAAGCGCTGAGCTTCGGCGAGCGCTGCGCCCGCTTTCGGGCCCTGCACGACCGGGCGGAGCTCTTCGTGATGCCTAATCCGTGGGACGTCGGCTCCGCGAAACTCCTTGCCTCGCTCGGGTTCGGCGCGCTCGCGACGACGAGTCAGGGCTTCGCGTGGCTGCTCGGCAAGCTCGACCAGCAGGTCACCCGCGATGAGCTCGTGCCGCACGTCGCCGAGCTCGCGAAAGCCACGTCGTTGCCGCTCAATGTCGACAGCGAGCACTGCTACCCGGACGACCCCGGCGGCGTCGCCGAGACGGTCAGGCTCCTTGCGGAGGCGGGAGCAGCGGGTTGCTCGATCGAGGACTACGACCCTTTGACCGGCCGCATCGACGACCTCGAGGTAGCCGCCGATCGGGTCGCCGTCGCGGCTGAGGCCAAGGGCGACCTGGTCCTGACCGGGCGCTGCGAGAATCACCTTCACGGATTCGACGACCTCGACGACACGATCGTGCGGCTAGTTGCCTACCGCGACGCAGGTGCCGATGTCGTCTATGCGCCCGGTCTCACCGATCTCCAGCAGATCGCCCGGATCGTCGACGAGGTGAAGGTAGCCGTGAACGTGCTGGCGCTTCCCGCCGGGCCGTCGGTCGCCGAGCTCGCCTCGGCCGGCGTGCGGCGGGTCTCGACCGGCAGCCTGCTCACGTCGGCCGCCTATGGCGCACTCGTCGGCGCAGCGCAGGAGCTGCGCGACGAAGGCACGTCGAGCTACGCGAGACGCGGTCTCTCTCGCGAGGCACGGCAGGCGTTCGTGTAGGGGCTCCGCCCGCGCGGAGCCTCTCAGAAGCGTCAGTCCCCGGTCGGCGCGGCGTCATCCTCTTCGGTAACAGCGTCATTGTCGGCTACCCGCAAGTGCTGCTCGCGATCGGCGACGAGCAGGCTGTCGTACGATGCGCCGGTGAGCAGCGATGCGACGTTCGCCGACGTGCTTGCCGCGAACGAGACCTACACGCAGGACTTCCGTCTCGCAGGGCTCGAGCCGCAGGCGGCCAGGGGCCTCGCCGTGCTGACGTGCTTCGACTCGCGGATCGCGCCCCTGGAGATGCTCGGTCTAGGCCCGGGCGACGCCAAGATCCTGCGCAACGCCGGCGCCCGCGTCACCGACGACGTGCTGCGCACGCTCGTGCTCGCCACCTACCTGCTCGGCGTCGACCGCGCGATGGTGATCGCGCACACCAACTGCCGGATGGCGACCGGGAGCGAGAACGATGTCCACACGGCGGTGGACGAGGCCGGCGGGCCCGACACGCGCAGTCTCGCGTTCCTCGTGACAGGCGATCAGGAGGCGACCGTCCGTGCAGACGTCCAACGCGTTCGCTCGTCGCCGTACCTCGCGCGGCTGCGGGTGGGCGGCTTCCTCTACGACGTCGAGACGGGGCGCATCGCGCAGCTCTGCTGATCAGCGATCGGGTCAGCCCAAACCCCGTGCCGTGCTTCGTGTTCGTCTCGTAAACACGAGGGGTCAGGCATGCATGCCTGACCCCTGCCGTCCTCGGTCGCGCGACGATCGGACGCGCTGCGCGGCTCCGTCACGCCCGACAGGTCGC
>JBPCLB010000175.1:0-10070 GCA_051003695.1 Gaiella sp.
ACGTCAATCCTGTTGCATCGTGGCCCACAGGCCGTGCGCGTGCAGCCGGGCGACATCGAGTTCCGCCTTCTCTCTCGTACCTGAGGACACGACCGCCTTCCCTTCGTTGTGCACCTGAAGCATGAGCTTCGTCGCCTTCGCCCTCGAGAACCCGAACAGCGACTGGAGCACATAGGTCACGTAGCTCATCAGGTTGATCGGATCATTCCAGACGATCACGACCCACGGTCTGTCGTTTCGAGGCGTCTCTTCAGGGTCGGGCTCCTCGACCGGGAGCGGCGCTTCGGTCAGCTGCGTGCTCATCCCCTGGATTGTCGCGTGCCGTAGCGTGTGTCGCCGTGAGTCTCGGTCGGGGAATCAGCCGCACGCGCGGCGGAGGGTACAGCGTCCGGCTCCCGCGGAACGAGCGCGAGGTGCTCGCCGCGCTCCCCGGTCAGCTGCGCGAAGCCTTCGTGAGCAACGAGCCGAGCCTCTATCGTCTCTTCCCGCCGGCGCACCGGGACGATCCTGTGGCGAACGCCGGCTACCACGAGCTCGTCGGCGAAAGCCTGGTCGAGGGGCGTCTCGCCGCCCTTGCCGAGCTCGAGCGCACCGCGTTCGCCGAGCGGCTCACCGAGCAGGAGCTCGGCGCCTGGCTCGGCGCGATCGAGAGCCTCCGCCTGACGCTCGGAACCCAGCTCGACGTCGACGACCGCACGTACGAGTACGGCCTCGATCCGGACGATCCCGAGGCACCGCGACACGCGCTCTATCACTACCTCACCTGGCTGCAGGAGGAGGCCGTCGCAGCGCTGGCCCACGGCTTACCCGGGTAGGTCGTCGCTCCGCACGTCATTGCACCAGACACCAGCGCGCGGCCTCAGACGTCGAACTCCTCGCTTCGATCGACACGCCCGGGCTGCACGCCGTTCTGGATCGGGGTTACGAGGTCTCGACGTGGATGCGCTGCTTCGCCTCGCGCAGCGGGCCTCCGCTTCGTTGCCCCCGGACGGCGAGAATCTCGGACAGAATCGAAAGCGCCGTCTCCGGCTGGGTGTCGGCGCCGATGTCGAGCCCGCACGGCCCCTGGATCCGCTCGAGCGAGGCAGCGGGGACACCCGCTTCGAGCAGCCGCTCACGACGCCGCTCCTGGTTACGGCGCGAGCCGAGCGCGCCGATGTAGAACGCCTCGGTCTCGAGCGCTGCGGCGAGCGCGGGCTCGTCGAACTTGTCGTCGTGGGTGAGCACGACGATCGCCGTCTGATGGTCGGGGGCGACCTCGGCGATCGCCTCCTGCGGCCACTTTGCGATCAGCACATCGGCCGAGGGAAGACGCTCGGGTGTCAGGAACGCGGCGCGCGCGTCGGCGGCGATCGCTGTCCAGCCGAGCAGCTTCGCGCCTGCGCAGAGTGACTCCGCGGTGTCGACGGCGCCGTAGACGAGAAGACGCGGGGGCGGGCCATACCACTCCGTGAAGACCTTCGTCCCGTTCTCCTCCAGCAGGCGGTTGCGACCTCGCCGCACGAGCTCGTGGAACTGCTCCAGCGCCCATTGCGGCACACCCCCACCAACGGTCGCCCCATCCTCGACGACGAGCGTCTTGGCGCCGACTCCCTCACCCTCGACGACGGTGAAGAGGACCCCGCGCCCGCCACGGGACGCAAGGCTGGAGAGCTCGGCAAGCAAGCTCATCCCTCCACGCCCCGATCGGTCGCACGGTTTTCTCTGTCGTTCCCATTCATCGTCGTGCCCGAAGGCCGATTCGCTCGGCCGGGAAGGCCCATCATGGCCGATCGGGGGAAACATGGTTTCCCCCGTCCGAAAAGAAGAGGGTCCGTGGGGGGCACATGGTTTCCCCCACGAGCGAGCCGAAGGCGAGCGGGCGCAGGAGCGTCATTCGACCGCTTCGACGAAGACGTCGATCTCGCCACCGCAGGGCAGCCCAACCGACCAGGCCAGGTCGTCGCTGATCCCGTACGAGAGCATCATCGGCTCGCCGGTGCGGAGCACCTGCATCGCATTCTCGTAGACGTCGCTTTCCACGCAGCCACCCGAGACCGAGCCGCACATCTTTCCCGACTCCGAGATCGCGAGGCTCGTTCCTACCGGCCGCGGCGCTGACCGACGCGATGCGACAACCGTGGCGACGACGACCTTCTCCCCGGCCTCCCGCCAACGCTCGACCTCCTCCAGGATCTCCTTCACGCGGCATGCCTCCTTTCGATTCCGGCGAGCACGGTCGCCAGCTCCTCGAGACTCCTGAGATTATGACCTGCGAGGAAGCGGTCGACGAAAGGCAGCGCAGCACGCATCCCGCCGGCCAGAGGCTGATATTCGGGGTTGCCCTTCAGCGGATTGACCCAGACGACCGCGTAGGCCGCTCGCGCGAGCTTGGCCATCTCGCGGCCGACGAGATCCGGATCGTCGCGCTCCCAGCCGTCGGAGACGATCACGATGACCGCTCCTCGCGACAGCGCGCGACGCCCGTAGATCTCGTTGAACTCCCGCAGCGACGCCCCGATTCGGGTGCCGCTGCCCCAGTCGACGACGGCCTCGGTGCACTTGAGGAGCGCAGCCTCGGGATCACGGGTCGTGAGGTCGGGGGTCAGCCGCGAGAGTCGCGTGCCGAAGGCAAATGCTTCGACGCCGCGACCGCTACCGACGACGGCATGGAGAAAGAGAATCAGGGCGCGCGCATAGTTGTCCATCGAACCGGAGACATCGCAGAGGAGCACGAGCTTGCGAGGCACGGCCTTGCGGGCGCGCAGAGGGCGATCGACCGGATCGCCTCCGGTGCGCAGCGACCGCCTGATCAGGCGACGGAGGTCGAGTTGGTCTCCGAGCCTGTCCGCCGAGCGCCGGCGGGACGAGCGGCGCGGTCGACTGCGGGCGATCTGCCCGATCAGCTCCCGCACACGTCGCAGCTCGTCGCCGGTCAACTCGGAGAAATCCTTGTCGCGGAGCAGTTCGACCTCTGAGGCGCCGAGCTCGAGCGGGTCGCCCGCTTCCTCCTCGGCGTCACCGGGCCGGAGGCGGTCGACTGGCGCCTCCGATCCGCGTGACAGCTGCGCCGCGGGCTGGGCGCGGACGGGGGCGAGCACCGGTGCGCGGAGGAACCACGCACCGAAAGCGCGATCGAAGAGGTCGAGCTCGTCCTGGCGCGAGACGAACGTCTGGCGCAGCGCGTAGTAGACGTCTTCCTGCCGGGTCAGCTCGACGGCGCCGAGCGCGCGCAGCGCGTCAGCGACACGGCCCGGGCCGATCTCGAGGCCCGCCTCTCTGAGCACACGGCCGAACGTGACGACGTGCCTCGTGATCGCATCCCCGGTCGCCATCAACCACCTCAGCGAGCTGACGCCGCAGCCGCAGCCTCGATCAGGCGGGAGAGCGTCTCGTCGCGCACGAGCTCGATGTCCTCCCGGTACTTGAGCACCGAGCCGAGCGTTTGCTGGACGACCTCGGCATCGATCTCCCTGCGTCCGAGCGCGTTCAACGCCATCGCCCAGTCGATCGTCTCGGCGACGCCCGGGGACTTCGCAAGCTCGAGCCCGCGGAGCTCGCGGACGAACGCCGCCGCTTCCGCGGCGAGCCGCTCGGGGATGCCGGGCACTCGAAGTCTCACGATCTCGATCTCGCGGTCGATCGACGGGTGGCCGATCCAGTGGAACAGGGCACGCCGCTTCAGCGCGTCGTGAAGCTCGCGGGTGCGGTTCGAGGTGAGGATGACGGCGGGTCGTACTCGTGCCCTGATCGTGCCGAGCTCGGGCACCGTGATCTGGAAGTCCGACAGCACCTCGAGTAGGAATGCCTCGAACTCCTCGTCGGCGCGGTCGACCTCGTCGATCAGCAGTACGACCGGCTCATCGCTCTCGATCGCCTCCAGCAGCGGCCGCCGGATCAGGAACTCCGGCCCGAAGAGCTCGTCCTCGGACACGGTGCCCTCTTGCGCGGCGCGGATGTGGAGCAGCTGCCGTGGGTAGTTCCACTCGTACACCGCGTGGGCGACATCGAGGCCTTCGTAGCACTGCAGGCGGATCAGACGGGAGCTCGTCGCCAGCGCGAGCGATTTCGCCGCCTCCGTCTTGCCGACACCCGCCTCGCCTTCCAGGAGCAACGGTTTCTCGAGCGTGAGCGCGAGAAAGAGCGCGGTCGACAACCCCCGGTCGGGCAGATAGTCCGCCCTGCGGAGCGCCTGCTCGAGCTCGTCGATCGACGCGAACTGCACGCGAGGGAGCGTACCGAGCGTCCGCCGGGCCTGTTTCGCAGCACGAGTCGACGGGTAGCTCCTCGGTGACAGAGGGCATCAACTCAAGGAGGCGCAGATGCGCACCGAGAACGACATCTTCAGCTATCGGGCGGATCTCGGCATGGGGAAGGACGACCAGCGCGAGGTCGCCGGATACTCCGTCGAGGCGCTCGACGGCGGGATCGGCAAGATCGACGAGGCCACCTACGAGGTCGGATCCAGCTCGATCGTGGTCGATACGGGTCCCTGGATCTTCGGAAAGAAGGTCGTCCTGCCAGCTGGTGTGATCGACCGGATCGATCGAGAGGACGAGACCGTCTACGTCCACCGCACCAAGGAGCAGATCAAGAACGCACCTCTGCTCGCAGAGACGGTCACCGAGGACGACGAGCGCTACCGCGGTGAGTTGCGCGATTACTACGGCGAGGGTGGGGCCGGCTGGAACGATCCGCCTTCGCGCCCGTAGCCCCGTACCCCGCACTGCCCGGCCCGGAACCGAGCTTCGTGCAGCAGGCCCCGGGGAACGACCCCGGGGCCTGCTGAGCTCGAAGCACACGACGACCGCACGGTGGGGCTACGGTGCGCAACGTGGCGCCAGTCGCAACCGCGAGAGACGAGCTGCTGTCAGCATGGTCGCTCGATCCGCTGACGTTGACCGTGGCATTCGCAGCAACAGTGTTCTTCGTCACCGGTTGGCGCAGGCTCCGGCGCCGTCGGCCCGAGCTCGCACCTTGGTCACGCATCTCGCTCTTTCTCGCAGGTATGGCGCTCGTCGTCGTTGGCGCTGTCTCCCCTCTCGATGCGATCGCCGAGGAGTACCTCCAGTCGGCGCACATGCTGCAACACGTGCTGATCGCCGATCTCGGCGTTGCCTTGCTGGTGGTCGCCCTCCGTGGCCCGCTGACGTTCTTCTTCCTGCCGCGCGATCTCCTCGGGCCACTCGCCCGGGCGCGCCCCCTGCGAGGTGCGCTCGTGTTTCTCCTGCGTCCGTCCGTCGCGTTACCGCTGTGGTTCCTCGTGCTCGTGACCTGGCACGTGCCGGCGCTGTACGAAACCGCGCTCGAGCATCCGTTCGTCCACCGTGCCGAGCACCTCTCGTTCGTCGTCGTCGGATTGCTCGTCTGGACTCTGATCATCGATCCCGGCCGCCATGGGCGGCTCAGCACGAGACGACGACTCGGCGTCGTCGCCCTCGTCTTCTGGGGAGGACAGATGCTGGCGTACGCCTTGACCTTCGGCTTCGATCCGTACTACGACGTCTACACGGCGCAACCCGAGCGGCTCCTTGGTCTCTCCCCGCTTGGGGATCAGCGGCTCGCCGGCGTCGTGATGATGGTCGAGCAACTGCTGACGCTCGGCGTCGCATTCGTGTTGCTCCTGCGCGAGGCGAGGCAACCGCGGCCTGAGCCGAGGCCGACCCCGCAGGCTGCTCGCTGATGCCTGACCCGGGGTCGTTCACGTTCGAGCCGGCCTTCGTCGCGCTCGCCGCGGCCGCTGCCGCGCTCTACGTCCGTGCGTGGCGGCGCGAGCAGGCGGCGGTCTGGAGAGCGTGGTGCTTCGCCGCCGGAACGGCACTCGTCGTCGGGGCGCTCAACTCGCCGCTCGGGACGATCGCCACCGAGTACCTCGTCCTCTTCCATCTGCTCCAGAACGTCATCATCAGCGACTGGGCGCCGCCGCTCTTGCTGCTCGGCCTGTCGCCCGGCATGCGTACGTCGATCGCGATGCGCGGAGGCTCCGTCTTCGCGTGGCTCACGCGACCCCAGGTGGCTCTGCCCGTGTGGCTCGTCGGCTGGTACGTGATCCACCTCGGCGCCGTCTACGACGCCGCGGTTCGCAACCCGGCGCTGCTTGCTGCCGAGCACGCCTTCCTCATCGCGATCGGGCTGCTGTTCTGGTGGCCCGTGCTCTGCGAGGCGCCTCGAGCCGTGGGGACGCTCACGCGGATCGCGTACCTGTTTGCGGCATTCGTCGGCTCGGCGTTCCTCGGGCTCGCGCTGACGTTCTCGCCGCCGATCTACCCGTACTACGAAGGGCTGCCCGAGCGGCTCTGGGGAATCAGCGCCGAGCAGGATCAGAACCTCGGTGGGATCCTCATGTCCACCGAGCAGGCACTCGTCTTCTTCGTCGCGATCGTCTGGCTGCTGGCCCGTCTCTTCCGTGAGGAGTCGGAGGCCGAGGAACGACTCGCCGCCGCGCAGCGCGCTGCAGGGCTGCGGAAGCATTGATCACGCGAGAAGCCCGGGGCACCGCCGTACGCTTGCTCGAATGGGCTTGCTCGAGCGCATCCGCTCCGGTGGACCACCCGAGCTCGGTGCCGCGCGTCTCCCGGTCAGCTACACCCCAGCTCACCGGCCGAGATCGCGTCGCGCGTCGCCGCCGGAGCCTCGGTGCTGCCGCTTGTCCGCGAACTACTCGACCAGGCACAGCGGACGCCCGACGCCACGGTCGTGGCGCTCCTCGCGGGAAATCCCGCACGACACCGTGCGAAGCGCCTCCGACCGGCGCGTCACGCCCCGTTCGTGAAGATCTCCTTGGCGATCACGAGACGTTGGATCTGCGAGGTGCCCTCGTAGATCTGGAACAGCTTTGCGTCGCGCATCAGCTTCTCGACCGGATACTCCTTCATGTACCCGTACCCGCCGAAGACCTGGACCGCGTCGGTCGTGACCTTCATCGCCGTGTCGGCGGCGAACCGCTTTGCGAACGACGAGTATTTCGTCGCGCCCCGCCCGTGGCCCTGATCGATCATCCATGCCGCCTGCCAGCAGAGCAGTCGTGCCGCCTCGATCTCGGTCGCCATGTCGGCGACGAGAAACGAGACACCCTGGTTCATCGCGATCGGCATCCCGAACTGAACGCGTTCCTTCCCGTACTCGATCGCGAGCTCGTAGGCAGCCTGCGCCACTCCGACCGCGCCGACCGCGGTGCCGGGGCGCGTGAAGTCGAGCGTCTGCATCGCGATCTTGAAGCCTTCACCCTCCTCGCCGAGGCGGTCACCTGCCGGGACGACGACGTCCTGGAACGAGACAGCAGAGGTGTCGGTTGCCCGCTGCCCCATCTTGTCGAGATGCTTGTCGATCGCGACGCCGTCGGCGTCCATCGGAATCACGAAAGCGGAGAGCCCCTTGTGCCCCTTCGCGCGATCGGTGGAGGCGAAGCAGACGATCCACGAGGCCGGGCCTGCGTTGGTGATGAACATCTTCGAGCCGTTGACGACATACTCGTCCCCGCGACGTACCGCCGTCGTCTGGATCCCCGACACGTCCGACCCGGCGCCCGGCTCGGTCAGGCCGAAGCAGCCGAGAATCGGCTCCTCGACCAGTGGCCCGAGCCAGCGCTTGCGCTGGTCGTCGCTGCCGGCGATCAGAATCGGTCCGGCGCCGAGCCCGTTTGCGCCGATCGACGTCCCGATCCCGGAGCAGCCAAAGTTGAGCTCCTCGCCGACGAGCATCCCGTCGAAGCACGGGAGCGCCGGGCCGCCGAGCCCCTCGGGGAGGTGAAGGTTCATCAGCCCGACCTCGTGCGCCTTGGCGATGATGTCGACCGGATGGGTCTGGTGCTCGTCGTACTCGGCCGCTTTCGGTCGGATCTCCTTCTCCGCGAACTCCCGTGCCAGCGCGCGCAACTCGCGCTGCTCGGCGGTGAGAGCGAACGAGACCCCGGTGCCGGCGCCGGTTTCGATCGTGGTCATGAGCTCTCCTGACAACTTTCGATTGACTGGTCAGTCAATGAGTCTAGACGACGTTTCGCATGCCGGCCACGCTCCTGTGCTCTCGCTCCGCGGCGTCGCCGTCTGGCGATGGCACGCCGCGACCGCAACACGCGTCCGAATCCTCGAGACGCTCGACTGGGACGTGTATCCGGGTGAGCGCTGGGCGTTGCTCGGGCCGAACGGCGCCGGCAAGACGACCGTGCTCACGGTCGCGGCCGCGGTGGAGTTCCCGAGCGCAGGCACGGTGACCGTGCTGGGTGGGATGCTCGGAGGGACGGAGGTCCACCGGCTGCGCGAGCGGATCGGGTTCGTCGACGCGCGAGCCGGCTACCGGTTCGCGACCGGACTCTCCGTCACACAGGTCGTCCGCACGGGCGCGACGCAGACGATCGGCTTCTTCGCCGAACGGCTCACAGACGCCGACTCGGTGCGCGCCGAGGAGCTCGTGCACAGGCTCGGTCTGGCGCCGCTCGCGAAGCGGCGCTTCGCGGATTGCTCCCAGGGTGAGCGAAAGCGCGCGCTGATCGCGCGCGCGCTCGTACCACGGCCGAGGCTCCTGCTCCTCGACGAGCCCGCCGCAGGGCTGGATCTCACGGGACGCGAGCTGCTGCTCGCAACGCTCGACTTGCTCGTCCGGGAGGAGCCGGCGCTCGCGGTCGTGACGACGACTCACCACCTCGAAGAGCTTCCCGCAACGACGTCGCACGGGTTACTCCTCCGCGCGGGGCGCGTCGTTGCGGCCGGTCCCGCCGACAGGGTGCTGACGGCTGCGACGCTGACCGACTGCTTCGGACTCGAGGTCGAGGTCGCGCGGGCGCACGGGCGCTGGAACGTCGCCGCGCGGCGCTGATTCGTCGCGGAACGACGTGGCAACCACCTCGGCCGTGGTTCACTTCACCCCAGCGTCTCTCGCTTTCCACCCCGGAGGTACGACAAGTGACCACCGCCACCGCCCCACCCGCACTCGACCCGCTGGACTTCCTTGCGCTCGACGCGCTGCTCGACGACGAGGAGCGCGCGATTCGCGACACTGTCCGGCGGTTCGTGCGCGAGCACGTGATTCCCGAGGTTGGCGACTGGTTCGAGCGCGGCATCCTCCCCCGCGAGGTGATCGCCGAGCTCGCGAAGCTGGGTCTCTTCGGGATGCACCTCGAGGGCTACGGGCTGCCCGGCGCGAGCTCCGTTGCCTACGGGCTGACCTGTACGGAGCTCGAGGCCGGCGACGCGGGCGTTCGCAGCGCCGTCTCGGTGCAGGGCTCGCTCGCGATGTACGCGATCTGGCGCTGGGGCTCGGAGGAGCAGAAAGAGCACTGGCTGCCGGCGATGCATCGGGGCGACGCAATCGGCTGCTTCGGCCTGACCGAGCCGGATGCAGGCTCGGATCCGGGCTCGATGCGGACGCATGCGCGCAGAGACGGATCGGATTGGGTGCTCAACGGGACGAAGATGTGGATCACGAACGGGACCATCGCCGACGTCGCCGTCGTCTGGGCGCGTACCGACGACGGGGAGATCCGCGGCTTCCTCGTCGAGAAGGGCATGAGCGGCTTCAGCGCACCCGAGATCCACAAGAAGATCTCTCTTCGGGCGTCGGTCACCTCCGAGCTCGTGCTGCAGGACGTCCGGGTGCCGGCGGAGAGCATGCTGCCGGGGGCCTCGACGCTCCGCGGGCCACTGTCCTGTCTCAGCGAGGCGCGATTCGGGATCGTGTTCGGCGCCGTCGGCGCCGGTCGCGCGTGCTTCGAGGCGGCCCTCGACTACGCCAGAGAGCGCATCGTCTTCGGCAAGCCCATCTCGGCCTTCCAGCTGACCCAGCAGAAGCTCGCCGAGATGGCGCTCGAGGTGAACCGGGCGTTTCTGGTCGCGCTCCACGTTGGTCGGATGAAGGACGCGGGCACGCTGCGTCCCGAGCACGTGAGCCTGGGAAAGATGGGCAACGTGCGTGGTGCGCTCGACGTCTGCCGCAGCGCCCGCACGATCCTCGGCGCGAACGGCGTCACTCTCGAGTATCCGGTGATCCGGCACATGAACAACCTCGAATCGGTGCTCACCTACGAAGGGACGCACGAGGTGCACACGCTCGTCGTCGGGCAGGCGCTCACGGGCGAGAACGCGTTCGGTCGCTAACGC